>CAYZIX010000072.1:0-21835 GCA_964478395.1 uncultured Candidatus Solibacter sp. | reverse complement strand
GCCAAGCAATAACGGCGGTGGGTACGGCATTCACGAGTGTCAGCAGTAGCGCCGTGTGCAGGAAGCCATAGACAGGGATGATCCAGGCGCCGAGCGCAACCGCAGCGACGGCCGAGCCCAGCAAATCGAGCGCGTAGAGTGCCGGACCTGAATTGCAGACGCGCGCCGCAATCGCGAACTGATAGCCGCCGAGCGCGCCGCAAAGCAGAGCCAGCAGCGGAAAGAACACCGGAACCGACAGCGCGACAAAGAGAGCTAGCGGAGCGAGCGCGCCTAGGGCTTGAATGACGGCGAGCGAGCGCAGTGTGTGGTGGCGTGCGAAAGACGCGGCCAGCGCCATGCCAGCCATGAAACCGGCGATGACCAGCGCGAGCTGATGATAGAGCGAACCGTGCAAGGCTTGAAACGCCAGCAGGAGCAGTACTTCAAGCCCCATGGAAACCGCGCCCATGGAAGCGACCGCGAAGCCCGCGGCACTGCGGACGGTAAAAACCGCGATGAGCAACGCGAGGGCGAGGCTCGCGAAGAGCCATGAGAGTGGCACACGCGCGAGACGGTCGAGCACGGCGGCGAAGCGCGGCGCGACCAGCGAGTAGCCGCGCACGTTGTCGTCGAAACAGGCGATGGGGGCGAAGTCGCGATTGAGCGGCGTTGACGGCAAAGGGTGGATGACCGACGCGAGGCTCGCGACACGCTCAGGCGACATGCGGAAGGGCAGGAAATATTCGCTGACGTAGAGCGTGGGCAGGCGGCGCGCGCGCAAACGTTCCAGCAGGACATCGGGGGTTAACGGCAACGGCGCGGCTGAGGCGAAGAAGTGGACCGTATCTCCAGGCAGCAAGGCGATGTTCGGGAAGACCGCGCCAAGCGAGGCGCGGATGACACGCAGGAGTTCGGCCAATTGCGGTCCGATGTAGTTTTCCGACGCAGGCAGCGCGAAGGAGAAGACGCCGCCGGGCGCAAGGCGCGAGCGGACTTCGCGAAAGAACTCGACCGTATAGAAGCGGTTGAGCTGAGCCGTTTGGGGCTCGGGGAGATTCGCGATGATAACGTCGTAGAATCCGGAGGAGCGCTGGACGAAGAGGCGGCCGTCGGTGGCGTGGATGTGCAGGCGCGGATCGGACGGCAACAGAGAGTGGCGCGCGGCGAGGGCGATGACGGCGGGATCGAGTTCAACGTAATCGACGCGTTGAAGTGACGGATGGAGCAGTGCCTGGGTGATGGCGCCGTTGATGCCGCCGCCGATGAGCAGCAGCGTACGTGGCATGGGATGGGCGAGCAGAGCGTAGTGCACGGACTCTTCGGCTACCTGCGGGTCCGGCACGCTGGCCATGCGGAGGCCGTTTTCGTAAAGGCTGAGCGTCGAGCCCGAGCGCGTGACGGCGAGGTTGCCGTAGGGCGAATTGCGCGTTTCTAGCAACTCGAAGCCGCGCCAGAGCCATGCGAGCGTGCCGCGCTCAGCGATGGGCGCGGCGAGAAGGAGCGCCACAACCGGCAACGCAAAGGACGGATGAGTATCGAACAGATAGAGCGCCGCGGCGATGTTCAACGCGGCGGCGAACGCGGCGATCTGGAATGGATCGAGATGAGCGACAAAAACGAGGCTGGCGAGCAAGCCGCCAACGGCAGCGCCGGCAGCCTCCGCCGCGTAGACCGACGCGACGGAGCGCAGGCGCGCGGCGGCTGAGAAGAGCCCCCCCGAGACGAGGCAGAACGGCACGAGCGTGGCGGCAGCTCCAGCGAGCATGGCCATGGGGCCGAGCGTTTCACCAGGGACCGACTGGAACGGCAGGCGCGAGGCGCGCGCGATGGCGATGCCGGCGGGAAATGCGAGCGCGGCAGCAAGTTGGAGCACGGCGACAAGCCGGCGCGACGGCATCGTCACGGGTATGGCGGCACCACAGGCGGTGGCCAGCAGCCAGATGGCGAGCATTAGACCTAACGATGCTTCGTTGCCCTGAAAGACAACGATCAACTCGCGCAGCAGAGTTGTCTGCGCAACGACAGCGGTGAATCCGATGAGGGCAAACACCGCCCACAAGGCTTTGTCAGGCCGCGCCACCGAATGTAAACTTAGCACGATGGACAGCAGGCTCGATCTGCGACGGCGCGCACTGATCGGCGGCGGATTGACCGCCGCAACGGCAGGCACGGGTTACTGGCTGACACACCGCGGCGAGAGCAAGGACGCGGGTCCGCTGCGGACGCCCGTGCGCAAACTGATTGCGGACGACGCGCGCTACCCACGACTGGTGGTGAGCCGGCAGGCAACGGCCCGTGAGTCCGCGCGCGCCGCCGTCAACGCGCTGGGCGGCATGGGCCGCTTTGTGGAGCGTGGCGAGGTGGTGCTGATCAAGCCCAACGCCAGTTGGGACCGCGTGGCGGAACAGGCCGCCAACACAAATCCGGACGTGGTGGGCGAACTGGCACGGATGGCGCACGAAGCCGGCGCGCGCGAGGTGCTGGTTGCCGATGTCTGCATCAACGATGCGCGGCGCTGCTGGGAGCGCAGTGGCATATTGAGCACGGTGGAGGCGGCCGGGGCGAGGATCGTACTCAGCGAACAACGGCTGTTTCGCGAGGTGGACCTAGGCGGCAACACGCTGCGCGTGTGGCCGGTGCTGGAGCCATTTCTTACAGCGGACAAGATCATCAACGTTCCGGTGGCCAAACAGCACTCGCTATGCCAGGTGACGCTGGGCATGAAGAACTGGTACGGCATCCTGGGCGGCGCGCGGCAAAGGCTGCACCAACGGATCCACGAGAGTCTGGCCGATCTGGCAGCGTTCATGCGGCCGGCACTGACCGTGATTGATTGCTGGCGCGTGCTGATGCGGAACGGGCCAAGCGGAGGCAATCTGGACGATGTGATGGCGGCACGGACGGTGGTGGCCGCAACCGACGCGGTGGCAGCCGACGCGTGGGCAGCACGCGAATACTGGCGCCTGGATGCGGCGGGATTGCCGTATCTGAAGCTAGCGGAGGAGCGCGGGCTGGGAAGGCTAGACCTGGACGCGGCGCAGATGCGCGCGGTGAGTTAGTCCGGATCGAGGAAACCGAAGACCGTGGCCGATTCGAGCGGGTTAGCGTCGTCGAGGAACCGCTCGTAGGAGGCAGTGGCGCCACGCCTGAACGCGGCGGCGATGCGGCCGGCATCGCGCGAGCGCAGGGCCTTGATGAGCGGGGTGTGACTGGCGACAACGGAATGCAGCTTCTGCAAACCGTGGCTACGCAGAATCGAGACGAAGGCGAAGAGCGGCACGGTGACCTGCTCAAGAAGCGTGCAGAGCGTGTCGTTACCGGAGCACTGCCAGATGTAGCGGTGGAAGTCGAGGTCGGCCTGTGACGTTTCGTAATAGCGATCAGCGGCAATGGCTTCGGCGAGCACAGCCAGACGGCGATTGAGCTCGGTGAAATCGGTGGGCGTCATGCGACCGGCCGCGCAACGGGCGGCGAGGACTTCCAGTAGTACGCGCAATTGCACGCGCTCACGAATGTCCTTGGGAGAAAGGCGTGTGACGAAGCTGCCGACATTGCGCTGCCGTGTCACTAGACCAGCGTGCTCAAGCTGCTGCAGAGCCTCGCGGATGGTGGACTGGCTGACCTGGAGTTCACGAGCCAATGTGAGCTCACGTAAAGGCATGCCAGGGCTGTAACGGCCTTCGAAGATAGCCTCGCGCAACTGGCGCACTACGGCGGCGGCGCGAGAGTCGGCCTGAGCGGTGCCGGTCACGAGAACGAGAGTAACATGACGGATGCGTCCCCTACAATAATCGCTTGTATCTTATCCACTATGCTCGATATGATTATCGATAAGAATTGGTCTAGTCCGACTAAGCCGGGCGCAGCCATGTTTTGGGTACTTCAAGGATGTTCTCTAACACCAGACCGACACGACGTGAGACGCTCTTGGCTGTGATGGGCGGCGCATTACCGCCGCCCATACCCGGAAGCATGGATCTGTATGAAGCACATCAGGGCGGTTATGCACACTACCGCATACCGGGGCTGGTGGCGACGCCGCGCGGCACGGTGCTCGTTTACGCCGAGGCGCGGCGGACGGGCACATCTGACTGGGACGATATCGACATCACGCTGCGGCGTAGCACCGACGGGGGACGCACATTCGAACCGCCATGGAGAATTGAACGGATTGCCGGAGTGGAGCGCAATCCGGTGGCGATGGAGTGTAAGCAGGGCAAGCCGGAGTGGCGAACTTACAACAATCCCACCGCCATTGCCGGCCGCGACGGCCGCGTGCACCTGCTGTTTTGCGCAGAGTATGCGCGCGTCTTCTACATGCGCAGCGACGACGACGCACGCACATTTTCAAAGCCGGTCGAAATTACGTCTACGTTCGAACCGCTACGGGCGCACTACCGCTGGCGCGTAGTGGCGACAGGGCCGGGTCATGGAATTCAACTAAAGAGCGGGCGGCTGCTGGTGCCAGTGTGGCTGGCGCTGGGCGTGGACACGAACGGTCACGCGCCAAGCGTCAACGGCACAATATATAGCGATGACAACGGCCGCACGTGGCGGATGGGCGAGTTGGCGATTGTGAATCGCACGGATTTCCCAGACGCCAATGAGTCGACGGTGATTGAGCGGCGCGACGGCAGCGTGGTGATGAATGTACGCACGGGCTCGGAACGCAACCGGCGCGTAATTGTGACCAGCCCCGATGGCATATCGCGTTGGAGTGAACCGCACTATGACGAGACGCTGACCGACCCAATTTGCGCCGCCGGGCTATTGAGCGTGCCCACGCGGCAGGGCTCGCTGTGGGCGTTTTCCAACCTGGATTCGACAACCCGCGCCGACGGCAAGCGCCAGGCAAGCAAGGACCGGCGCAATCTGACACTGCGTCTTAGCCCTGACGAAGGCGTAACATGGCGTGAAGCACGGGTACTTGAGCCAGGCCCGGCAGGCTACTCAGATCTAGCCGCGCTGGCCGACGGCACGATACTCTGCTATTACGAAGCCAAGAACGCGTCGCATGCTAACGTGCTGCGCCTGACTCGAGTTTCAAACAAGAAATGAACAACACACTTCACGGCATATTGCCCGCCCTGGTGACACCGCTCAAAGAGGACGGGACTCTGAATGAGGCGGCGCTGGAAAAGCTACTGGCCCATCTTTACGCCAACGGCTGCCACGGCGTCTACCTGTGCGGCAGCACGGGCGAAGGACTGATGCTCGAGGCCAGCACGCGCAAGCGGATTGTCGAGACGGTGAAACGGCTTTCGCCGGCCGACAAGCAGATTATCGTGCATGTCGGCGCGTGGAGCGTAAGCGAATCCTATGAACTGGCGCGCCACGCCGAGCGTCAGGGCGCGGCGGCGATCAGCTGCCTGCGGCCGCACGGAGCGAGCTTCGATGAACTGGTGGCACTGTATGCCGGGCTCGCCAAAGCCACGAAGCTGCCGTTCCTGGCCTATTACTTCCCCGCTTACACAGGCGGGTCGCTGAGCGTTAACCAATTGGAACGCATCTGCGCGCTGGAGGGCGTGGCGGGACTCAAGTTCACCGACTATGACCTATTCACGCTATCGCTGCTATCACGACAGGGCAAGCTAATCTTCCACGGCCGCGACGAGATGCTTGCAGCAGGTCTGCTGATGGGCGCCTGCGGCGGCATTGGCAGCATTTACAACGTGGTGCCGCGCTGGTTTGTGGATCTGTGGGAACACTGCCAGGCAGGGCGCTGGACGGAAGCACGCGCCGTGCAGGACCGGATCAACGATCTGATTCGTGTGCTGGTGGCGTTGCCCTTCATGCCGGCGCTGAAGCGCACGCTGGCATGGCAAGGCGTACCGTGCGGCGCCGCGCTGGCTCCGCGCCAGCCGCTGACAGCAGACCAGGAGCGCAGGTTGATTACGGCGCTTGAAGGCTTGCCCGGATTGCCAAGGATCTGATGTGAACAAGTGGCTGCTGGTGGGCGCGCTGTGGGTAGCGGCACTGCTGAACTACCTGGACCGCCAGGTAATCTTCTCGCTATTCCCGCTGCTCACGCGCGACCTGGCGGCCACGCCCGGTCAACTGGGCATGCTCAGCACAGTGTTCCTGTGGACCTACGGCGTGCTGAGCCCGTTCGGGGGATTCATTGCGGACCGCCTGGGCCGCGGGCGCGTAATTCTCGGCAGCCTGATCCTGTGGAGCGTGGCCACGTGGCTGACGGGCCATGTCTCTTCGATCACGGCTATGCTGTGGGCGCGCGCGCTGATTGGAGTGAGTGAGGCCTTCTATCTGCCCGCAGCGCTGGCTCTGATCGCAGACCGTCACGACGACAGGACACGGTCGCTGGCGACGGGCCTGCACCAATCGGGCCTGTACACCGGTATGGTGTTGGGTGGCGCATGGGGCGGATGGATGGGCGAGACCGTGGGGTGGCGGCCGGCATTCACAATTCTGGGCGTGGCGGGCTGCCTCTATTTCGTCGTGCTGCTCGGCCTGCTGCGCGGCGGTGCAACAGGCCCGACACGGCTGAACTTTTTCGATTCGATGGGCTCGCTATTTGCGAATGGACGCTTCCGGCTGCTGGTGGCGGGCTTCATCGCGTCGTCGCTGGCCAACTGGCTGATCTACACGTGGCTGCCGCTGTTCCTCTATGAGCGTTTCCACATGAGTCTGGCCGGCGCGGGCTTTTCGGCAACGTTCTACATTCAGGCGGCGAGCTACGTTGGCGTGGTTATCGGCGGGGTGGCCGCAGACCGCTGGAGCCGCACCATGCCACGCGCCCGGCTCTATTGCCAGATTGCGGGCCTTGGTCTGGCCGCACCGTTTCTGGCTATGGTGCCATTGGCGAGTTCAATGGCGCTGCTGATTATGGCTCTGGTGGCCTTCGGACTGGGGCGCGGATTCTACGAGTGCAACACCATGCCGGTGCTGCGCGACGTGGCGGGCGCCAAGAGTTCCGCGACAGGCTACGGCGTGCTGAACATGGCGGGATGCCTGAGCGGTGGCGCCGCAGTCGCAGCAGCAGGGTTCCTGAAGCAACACCTGGGTCTGGGCGCAGCGTTCCAGGCGGCCGCGCTGGTGCTGGCGCTGGGCGCGGTGGCGCTGATGCGCGTCCGGAGTAATTCATCCAATCCGGTTTAGAATGGCAGCCGGGGGCTCGTAATGGGAATCCGGCTGCACATTCCGAGGTTGGCGGTGGCGCTGGCTGGCGTCGGCCTACTTACTCTGATCGCTTACCGCTTCGTGCCCGTAAACGCGACGACGGTGGGCTTCGCATACCTGCTTTGGGTACTGGTGGTGGCAGCCGCATGGGGGTTCATCGAATCCGTGGTGTGCGCGCTGGCGGCCACAGTCGGATTCAACTTCTTTTTCCTGCCACCGGTAGGCACACTGGTCATCGCCGATCCGCACAACTGGGTGGCGCTGTTCAGCTTTCTGGCCACAGCACTGATTGCCAGCCGGTTGTCGGCACGCGCCCAACAGCGTACGGCCGAGGCGATTGCGCACCGGCGCGACGTGGAACGGCTCTACACTTTCAGCCGCGCCATTCTGCTGATTGGCGAAGGCGACGCATTTCCGCGGCAACTGGTGGAGAAGCTGGCGGAAGTGTTTGAGTTGGAGGCGGTGGTGCTGTACGACCGGCGCGCGGAGGAGTTTCACCACGCGGGCCCGACTGATTTTGACGGGCTGGAAGAGCAGTTGCGCGACGCCGCGCTACACGGCGCCAGCTACGCCGACGACGACGGCCGTCGCACCGTCACGGCGGTGCGACTGGGCGCGGATCCGATCGGCAGCCTGGGGCTGCAAGGCGCCAGCATGACAGACGGCGTGCTGCAAGGCATTGCCAACCTGGTGGCGATCGGCCTGGAACGGGCGCGCGCGCAAGACTTGGCGCACCAGGTGGAAGCGGCGCGGCGGAGCGAGCAATTGCGGACATCGCTGATCGACGCCATGGCGCACGAGTTCAAAACACCGCTGACATCGATCAAAGCCGCAACCACTTCGCTGCGCGCCGATCCGGACCAACCCGCCGAGATCCGCGCCGAACTGGTGGAAATTGCCGACGAAGAGGCCGAACACCTGCGCAATCTGATCAACGACACAGTGGAAATGGCCCAGCTCGATACGACGCACATCGAGATCAACAGCGTGGAAGCAAATCTCGAAGAGGTGGTGGGGACAGAGGCGGAGGCGCGGCACGCCGAGGCGAATGGACGGTTGATTAGCGTGACGTGCATGGCGGCGCTAGAACCGGTGGGCTTTGACCGGAGGCTGGTGCGGCTGGCCATCCGGCAACTGTTCGACAACGCGCTGAAGTACTCGCCGCCGGGGTCGACGGTGACAGCAAGGATCGATCAAAACAGCGATGATGCGATAGTAGAGATCACGAACCCCGGCCCGGGCATTCCGGCGCAGGAGCAAAAGCACGTCTTTGAACGTTTCTACCGTAGCGCGAGCGTGAAGCGTCGCATCCCCGGCACAGGGCTGGGACTCAGCATCGCGCACAGCATCGCGCTGGCGCACCACGGCAGCTTGAGCGTCGACAGCCAACCGGGCCGGACCACGTTCCGCCTGACGCTGCCGCGCAAAGCGAAGGAGAGCCAATGAGCGCAGGCCGCATTCTAGTGGTCGACGACGAGCCGCAGATCCGCCGTATCATGCGCACCACGCTGATTCAGGCGGGCTATGAGGTGGACGACGCCAAGAGCGGCGAAGAGGCGCTGATCAAGCTTCGCGACTACCGGCCGGACCTTGTGTTGCTCGACATCAACATGCCCGGCATGAGCGGTCTGGAGGCGTGCCGGGCCATCCGCAGCGACACGGGCATCGCCGTGATTATGCTGACCGTACGTGACTCTGAAGCAGACAAAGTGGAGGCGCTGGACGCCGGGGCCGACGACTACGTCACAAAGCCGTTCAGCACGCCGGAACTGCTGGCGCGCATTCGCGCGGCGCTACGGCGCGTGCCGGCGTCGCAGGCATCCCCAGAGCGGATCACCACCGGCCACATCGAAATCGACTTCGTCGCACGCACGGTACGCAATGGTGACATCACGTCGCACCTGACGCCGAAAGAGCTGGACCTGCTGCGCTACCTCACCGAACACGCGAATGAAGCGGTGAAGCACCGTGAGTTGCTGCAGGCCGTGTGGGGCCCGGATTACGGTGACCAGGTGGAATACCTGCGCGTCTTCATCAAAAAGCTACGCGACAAGATCGAGGTTGACCCGGAGCATCCGGAGTACATTACGACGGAGCCGTGGGTAGGCTACCGGTTCAACTCAAATCCGCAAAAATAGACCTACCATCAAGCCGTTAGCGACCTTTATGGCTTCTTTACGCCATTTCTATGACTTCTTCACGCACGTTTCCCTACCTTCAGGATGGAAGCGCGGAAGAAGATGGCTTTCAGTTATGAACGGCGGATTCAGCCGGAAACTCCGGCCGAGTGTGTCGCCGATGAACGCGGCCTAGACATCACCGTGGTGTTCACCTCGGTGCCGGCAACGCTGGCGGCGCTACGGCACGCCGCCATTCTGGCGCGCAATCTGACCGGGCGCATTACGCTGCTGGTGCCGCAAGTGGTTCCCTACCCCCGGCCGTTGAGCAGTCCGCCCGTACTGATCGACTGGAACGAACGGCGTTTCCGTGCGATTGCCTCCGCAAGCCCGGCGGGCACTGCGGTGCGCGTGCACCTATGCCGCGACCGCGACGAGACGCTGCTGAAAGTGCTGGAGCCACGGTCCGTGGTGGTGATTGGCGCCAAACGGCGGCGATGGCCATTCTCGCAAGAGCGGCGTTTGGCCCGTACGCTGCGGCGCGCCGGCCACGACGCCGTGCTGATTGAAACGGAGTGACCGCCAATGCTCGATCTGATCTACGTGGCGCTGGGGACATTGGCGCTCTGCTTGTGCTGGGCATTTGCCAAAGCCTGCGACAGGCTCTAGGGGACAAAGACATGGACTACGTGATTGCCGGCATTGCGGCGATAGGGCTGTTTGTCTATCTGGTGCGCGCACTGCTGCGGCCGGAGCGGTTTTGAGGCTCACATGACCACTGCGGGGATTCTACAAATCGCGTTGTATTTCGTGCTGGTGCTCATCACGGTGAAGCCGCTGGGCGCATACATGGCGCGCGTCTTCGAGGGCGAGCGCACGTGGCTTCACCCGGCGCTGCGCTGGCTGGAACGGCTCACGTATAAGGCCGTCGGCGTACGTGAAGACACCGAGCAGCGGTGGACGCAGTACGCGGCATCGCTCCTGACTTTCAGTCTATTCAGCTTCCTGTTCGTCTATCTGGCGCAGCGGCTGCAAGCGTGGCTGCCAATGAATCCGCAACGCTTTAGCGCGGCGCAGGTGAGCCCGGATTTGGCGTTCAACACGGCCGTCAGCTTCATGACAAACACGAACTGGCAAGCCTACTCCGGCGAAGCGACGCTGAGCTACTTCGTGCAAATGGCGGCGCTCACCGTGCAGAACTTCGCTTCGGCCGCCGCAGGCATGGCGGTGGCAGTTGCCGTGGTGCGCGGGTTCGCCCGCGAACAGAAACGCACCATTGGCAACTTCTGGGTGGATCTTACGCGCGCCGTCGTCTATGTATTGCTGCCGGTCGCGCTCGTCGCGGCACTGGTGCTGTGCTCGCAGGGCGTCGTACAAAACGTGCACGCCTACACCAGCGCGACGGGTGTCGAAGGCGCAAAACAGACCATTGCGCAGGGACCGGTGGCGTCGCAGGAAGCGATCAAGGAGCTGGGCACCAACGGCGGCGCCTTTTTCAATGCGAACTCCGCGCATCCATACGAAAATCCGGCGCCGCTGACAAACCTATTCGAAATGTGGCTGATCTTCGCGATACCGGCCGGGCTTACGTACACGTTTGGACGAATGGTGCGCGACACACGGCAAGGCTGGGCCGTGTTTGCCGCAATGTCGGTCATGTTCCTGGTTGGCGCGTTGGCGTTGTACGGCTTTGAGCAGGCGGGCAATCCGAACCTAGTGAAAGCGGGCATCGAGCCTGGCGGAAACATGGAGGGCAAGGAAGTTCGCTTCGGTGTGGCGAACTCCGCGCTATTCGCCACGGTGACCACCGGCGCCAGTTGCGGCGCCGTGAACAGCATGCACGACAGCTTCACACCGCTAGGCACATTGGTCCCACTGTTCAACATCATGACCGGCGAAGTGGTTTTCGGCGGCGCGGGCGCGGGGCTGTACGGCATTCTGCTCTACTGCATTCTTGCCGTGTTCATCGCGGGACTAATGGTGGGCCGCACGCCGGAGTATCTGGGCAAGAAGATAGAGCAGAAGGAAGTGAAAATGGCGATGCTGGCTGTGATTGCCACAGCCAGCATCCTTGTATTTGCCGCGCTGAGCGCGGTGGCGCGCTTCCACGTCAACGGCTACTGGAACCCGCCCGGAGCGGCGGTGGCAAACCTGGGGAACGCCGGTGCGCGCGGCTTCAGTGAACTGCTCTACGCCTACACCAGCGCGACGGGCAACAACGGCAGCGCGTTGGCAGGGATCAACGTAAACACGCCTTGGTACAACGTCACACTGGCGCTGGCGATGCTGGCCGGACGATTCCTGTTCCTGATTCCGCTGCTTGCGGCGGCGTCCAGTCTGGCGGCCAAGAAGCGCATTCCGACCAGCGCAGGCACGCTGCCCACGCACGGGGCGTTGTTTGTCGGGCTGCTGGTGGGCACGGTGGCGATTGTCGGCGCATTGACGTTCTTCCCCGCGCTGTCGCTGGGCCCGGTGGTGGAACATTACCTGATGCACGCCGGGCAACTGTTTTGAACGAGGAGATGACGATGCAGAAAACCGCTCGCCGCCCGCTATTTGAACGCGCCATCCTGTGGCGTGCCATGCGCGCATCGTTTACGAAGCTAAAGCCCACGACGATGGCGAACAATCCGGTGATGTTCGTCGTCGAAGCCGGAGCGGCGCTGACCACGGTGCTGCTCGCCCGCGACCTGCTCGTACACGCCGGCGGTGTTGGATTTTCTTTGCAGATCACGCTCTGGCTGTGGTTCACGGTGTTGTTTGCAAACTTCGCCGAAGCGATGGCGGAGGCGCGCGGAAAGGCGCAGGCTGACGCACTACGCAAGACGCGCACTGACGCGCTGGCCAAGCGGCTGCGCAAGGACGGGAGTATCGAGCGAGTGCCCGGCTCCACACTACGCGCCAACGACGTGGTGCTGTGCGAAGCGGGTGACCTGGTCCCCGGTGACGGCGACGTAGTGGACGGCATTGCGACGGTGGACGAAAGCGTGATCACCGGCGAAAGCGCACCGGTGATTCGCGAGTCGGGCGGCGACCGCAGCGCGGTGACAGGCGGCACGCGCGTGCTGTCCGACCAGATCACCGTGCGAATTACGTCCAACCCTGGTGAGACGTTCCTGGACCGCATGATCGCGCTGGTGGAAGGCGCCGAGCGCCAGAAGACGCCGAACGAGATTGCGCTGAACATTCTGATTGCGGGGCTGACGCTGATCTTCCTGCTGGCGGTGGTGACGCTGCAGCCGTTCGCGGGCTTCAGCATTTCGCAGACCGGTTCTGGCACGGTGCCGAGCGTGGCTGTGCTCATCTCACTGCTGGTGTGCCTGATTCCGACGACGATTGGCGGGCTGCTATCCGCTATCGGCATTGCCGGCATGGATCGCGTGATGCAGCACAACGTGCTGGCGATGAGCGGCAGAGCGGTGGAAGCGGCCGGTGATGTGAATTCACTGCTGCTGGACAAAACCGGCACAATCACGCTGGGCAACCGTCAAGCCGTGGAGTTCATTCCGGCCGAGGGTGTCAGCGAGAGCGAACTGGCCGACGCGGCTCAACTGGCCAGCCTGGCGGATGAAACACCGGAGGGCCGATCGATTGTCGTGCTAGCCAAAGAGAAGTATGGCCTGCGCGGGCGTCACATTCCGGAGCACGAGGCAACGTTCATTCCGTTCTCGGCCTATACGCGCATGAGCGGTGTGGACGTACAGGGAAGACAACTGCGCAAGGGCGCCACCGACGCGATATGCGCGTTTGTAGCAGAGTGCGGAGGCGCGGTGGCCGGCGGCGTGCGTGAGACCAGCGATCGCGTGTCACGCAGCGGCGGAACGCCACTCGCCGTGGCCGATGGCGCGCGTCTGCTGGGCGTCGTCCACCTGAAAGACATCGTCAAGGGCGGCATGAAGGAGCGTATTGCGGAACTGCGGCGGATGGGAATCCGCTCCATCATGGTGACCGGCGACAATCCACTGACAGCCGCTGCAATTGCGACTGAAGCAGGCGTCGACGACTTCATCGCCCAGGCAACACCGAAAGACAAGCTCGAATACATCCGCAAGGAACAAGCCGACGGGCGTCTGGTGGCGATGACGGGCGATGGCACCAACGACGCGCCGGCGCTGGCGCAGGCCGACGTGGGACTGGCGATGAACACCGGTACGGCGGCAGCCAAGGAAGCCGGCAACATGGTGGACCTGGACAGCAATCCAACCAAGCTGATTGAAGTGGTGGCAATTGGTAAACAACTATTGATCACGCGCGGCGCGTTGACGACCTTTTCGATTGCGAACGACGTGGCCAAGTACTTCGCCATTATCCCGGCAATGTTCATGGTGACCTATCCGGCGCTGGGCAACCTGAACGTCATGGGACTGCATTCGCCGCAGAGCGCCGTACTGGCAGCGGTAATCTTCAACGCGCTAATCATCATTGCGCTGGTGCCGCTGGCGCTGCGGGGCGTGAAATACAGGCCGATGGACGCCGCCAGCCTGCTGCGCAGGAACATGCTGATCTACGGCCTGGGTGGCCTGTTGGCGCCGTTTCCCGGCATTTGGCTGATCGACCGCGCACTGGGACTGCTGCGCTTGGCCTAGGGGAGATAGAACAATGTGGCAACAACTTGTTCCGGGACTCCGGATGATGCTATTTCTGACGCTGGTCACGGGCGTTGTCTATCCGCTCGCAACAACGGCACTGTGTCAGGCGTTGTTCCAACGCCAGGCGAACGGCAGCCTGATTGAATCGAACGGACACGTAACGGGCTCGGAACTGATCGGGCAGACGTTCACGAAACCGGAGTACTTTCACAGCCGGCCTTCGGCCGTCAACTACGACGCGACGGCATCGGGCGGATCGAACCTCGGACCGGCAAGCCGAAAGCTGGTCGAGCGCGTGCGGAGCGCGGCCCGGCAATTTCGCAAAGACAACCCTGACTACCACGGCCCAATTCCCGCCGATCTGTTGACAACATCTGCGAGCGGACTGGATCCGCACATCAGCCCAGAGGCCGCCGAAGCGCAGACGGCGCGAGTAGCGAAGGCACGCGCCGTCAAAGCTGACGATGTTGCCCAATTGGTTGAGCAACTCATCGAGGCGCCGGCAGCCGGACTGATTGGTGAGGCACGGGTCAACGTCTTGAAGCTGAACCTGGCGCTGGACCAGCGTTTCCCAGCACGAAGCGGTGGCGGCAAATGAAGAACAGTCCAGGAACCACGTTGTTCAAATTGATGCTATGCCTCTGCGGCGGCGTCGCAGGTGCGCAGAGCCCGGAAACCGAAGTTAGTGCTCGCCTGCGCGAGCTTGAAAGCCGGATAGCCATGCTGGAGCACCGCGTGGCGGCCTGTCCAGCCACAGACATCGTCCAGCCAACTCAGCCTGCGCAGTCGGCACCGTCGGCACCGGCCGCGCCTTCGCCGGCGACAACCGTCAATGTCCTGCTGGACGGTTATTACGAGTACAACTTCAACCGGCCTGCGAACCATGTGAACACATTGCGCGTACTGGACCCGTCGAGCAACAGCTTCACGGTGAATCAAGGAGTGGTGATGGTGGAACGCTCGCCCGACGTCGCGCAGGGCCGCCGCCTGGGCGTACGGCTGGATTTGATGTTCGGCCAGTCGACCGAGAACCTGAGCGGCAACACAGCCGACGAGCCGCGTACGGCGCCATACCGCAACATCTATCAGGCATATGGCACCTATGTGTTCCCCGTAGGTCGAGGCCTAAACGTAGATTTTGGCCGTTTTTCCAGTCCGATTGGCATCGAAACCGCCTATGCCAAGGATCAGATGAACTACACGCGCTCGTTGCTATACACAGCGCTGCCGCTTTATCACACGGGCGTGCGCGCTTCGTACAAGATCAATGATTCGACCACGGCCACCTGGATGCTGGTAAACGGAATGAACCAGACGGAGGACTTCAACGGCTTCAAGTCGACGCACCTGATGGTGGCGCGGTCCTTCGGCACGAAACTGAATTGGACCGGCGGCTACTACGTGGGCCGAGAGGGCCGCGACGCGCTCGATGGACGCGCCCATATCGCCGATACCTACTTCACCTGGAAAGCGACTGACCGGCTGACACTGGCTGGCGAAGGCGACTATTTCATCAGCCGGGCAATGGCCGGCGCCGCACCGGCACACATGACTGGCGGCGCAGGCTACGTGCGGTATCAACTGAGGAGAAGTCTCTTCGCATCGAGCCGGTACGAATACATCTCCGACCGAGGTGCGGTCTTCGGTGGCGCGGCGCAGGCGGTCAAAGAAATCACGCTGACGGCTGGCTATCAGCCAACTCCCGGCTTTGAGATCCGCTGGGAATTCCGCCGTGACTTTTCGAATCGGGGCTTCTTTCCAGGCCGCACAACTGGCATTGTGAGTAAGGAACAAAACACAGCACTGATTGGGCTGCTGTGGTGGTTCGGAGGCAAGCAAGGGCCGTGGTAAGGCGCAAGAGCCCGGAAGAGTACCTGCCAGCGGCTGAGACGGAGAATCGCGGTGTGCGCCGCGGTTATCTGAAGATCTTCCTCGGCTACACGTCTGGCGCAGGCAAGACGGTGCGCATGTTGGACGAAGCGCGACGGCGACGAGAGCGCGGCCAACAGGTTGTGGTGGGCGCCGTGCAGCCGAAGATGACGCCAGACCTGACGGCGCTGCTCGCCACACTGGAAGTTGTTCCGATGAAAACGGCCGCCGGTGGGAATGCCGTGGACGTTGAAGCGGTGATTCGCCGTCGTCCGGCGGTCTGCTTCATCGATGGACTGGCACACGACAATCCGCCTGGCGCAAAGAACGCGACGTGCTGGCAAGACGTCGAGCAACTGCTGGAGGCCGGGATCAAGGTGGTTGGCTCGGTCAACATCCAATACATTGCCGAGTTGAGCGAACAGGCCAGCGCGATCACCGGCAAACACGTCGAGGAGACGGTGCCGCTCACCTTTGTCAAAAGCGCTGACGAAATTGAAATTGTGGACGCGCCACCGGCTGAGCACGGCGGCAAGATAGCGCGGTTGCGTGAGATGGCGCTGGTGTTGGCCGCGGAGGTTGTGGATGGCCAATTGCTCGCCTACCTGGACCAGTACGGCATCAGCCAGCACGTGGCCGCACATGAACGCATTCTGGTCTGCATCACACCGCGCGCCAATGTGGGAGGCATGATGGCCACGGCGCGACTGATTGCCGACCGTTTTCACGCCGACCTGATTGCGGCTTACGTGCGGCAGCCGGAGATATCAACCGCTGACCAGGCCGTGCTCGACGGCAAGCTGGATGCGGCCCGCAATGCGGGTGCGACCATCGAGATTCTGGAAGGCGAGGACCCGGTGAACGCCATCCTCGATTTCGCCCACGCGCGCGGCATCACGCAACTATTCATCGGCCACAGCCAACGCACCGGACTGGCCGCACGGCTGTGGGGCAATCCAGTGGAGAAACTGATTGTCGATTCGCACGGCATGGACATCCGCATCTTTCCGCAATGAGCGAAACGCCACACCAGCGCGGCCGCTTGAAGCTCTTCATGGGCTACGCGGCCGGTGTCGGCAAGACGTACAAGATGCTTCAGGAGGCGCAGCAGTTGCGGGCTGCGCGCATCGACGCCGTCATCGGCTACCTGGAGACGCACGGCCGGGCGGACACAGAAGCACAAGCTGAAGGATTAGAGGTGGTGCCACGCAAGCGCATCACTTATCGCGGTGCGGCGTTCGAAGAGATGGACACGAACGCTGTGCTCACGCGGCGGCCCACGACTGTGCTGGTGGATGAGTTCGCTCACACCAACATTCCGGGCTCAGACCGCGAAAAGCGGTGGGAAGACGTGGAGTTGCTGCTCGATCACGGCATCAATGTGCTAACCACGATGAACGTGCAGCATCTGGAGAGCCTGAACGATCAGGTGTGGCACATCACCGGTGTACGCGTTCGCGAAACTGTGCCCGATTGGGTGGTGGAGCGCGCCAACGAAGTGGTGATGATCGACCTGACTCCACGTGCGTTGATCCATCGCATTGAGCGCGGCGCCGTGTACGAGGCGAGCAAGGCCGAACGTGCGCGGCTGAACTTCTTTAAAGAATCCACACTAGTGGCATTGCGCGAGCTAGCGCTGCGACAGACGGCCCACGAGGTGGAGCAGCGGATCTCGAAAGACACATCCAGCCCCAACCGGATTCTAGTGCTGCTGACGGCCGAGCCGGAGACGGCAATGGTGGTGCGGCGCGCGCGCCGTATGAGCGACTTCCTGCACGCCGAGTGTTTTGCCGTCGCCGTCAGTCCCGCCAACGACGAACAGGAGGCGCTGGAGCGCCACCTGAATTTCGCGCGCAATCTGCATATTGAGACGCGCGTGCTTGAGGGCGGCGATGTCGCGCAGACGCTGATCGATTTCTGCCACCGCAATCACATCACGCAGATCTATCTGGCGCGGCCACGGCCACAACGGCGTCTTCCGTGGATCTCCAGGGACCTGGTGCAGCGCATTGTCGGGCTCGCCAAGGATATGCAGATTGTGATTGTCTCCGGGCGCGAGCCGGCCGGCGGCTAGTCCGGCCGGCCCACGCGCGGAGTTCATCTGGACAATGGGTGCGTCTCCTCGCGAATCAACTGCACGGGCCCTAACAGGCCAGAAGGCAGGAGCGGCGATTGCGCATCGTAGAATTGCATCGAGGTGAAAGTGTATTTGTGCGTCACGCCCGGTTGTTGGTCGCCGATGACGCGATTGACCCACCGGTTGGTCACCTTGATCTCAACATTGTTCGCACCCGGCCTCAGGACAGCGGTCACGTCGACGCGGAACGGGCGTTTCCAGACAATGCCTAACGGCTTGCCGTTCACTGAGACATCGGCCACGTTCTTCACGTCACCCAGATCCAACCACATCTTTGCGCCGCTCTTGAACCACGCCGGCGGCGCCTGCACCGTATTCGTGTACGTCCCCGTCCCGGAGAAGTATTTCACGCCGGAGTCGGAGTGATCACTCCAGGAGCTCAGCTTCCCCATCGTGATCGACGCTGGCGCACCGCGATGGGGCTGAAACGCCACGTTCCATGGACCGTCGATCGTCGTCACCAGCGTCTCCACTCGCTCCGGCAGGCTGCGCGTTGGCGCGGTGGCGGGCTTGCGGAAAACCACGAACACGGCGTCGTTCGGATCAAGCCGCAGTGGCACCGTAGTGCGCCCTTCAGTGATTTTGTATGCGGCGGGCTCGATCAAGCCGGAGTCGGCGTGCCACAACTCCGGCGTTTTGCCAGTGACGCGGAAAGTGGCCTCCACGGCCTCCGCACGGGCGTTGCGATTGTTCACCCAGTAGATTTCACCACCGGCAATTTTGCGGTGAACATATAGGAGATTCGTATCAGGCTGCGGCTTGGTGTACTCGAAATCGGGCATTACCTTCAGCGCGGTCATTGCCTGCGCGACGGTCTGGCCCGCGCGGACTTTGTCGTTGTCCCATAGCTGGTCGGCAATGCGATGGAACTCAGCCTGATCGTCCGAAAGGCTTGGGCTCTCCATCGGTTTTGGCCCCACCACGACGACGCCGGCATTCGCCAGATCGCGAATCTTACGCAGTACGGCAAGCGTCATGTGCCGGCTATTCGGGTCGAGCGCCAAAATGCGATAGCTCATGCCCGTTGCTGTCGTGATACGGCCACCGGCAGCGGTGACGCGATTCAGCAACACGTCGGAACTGGCGAAATCGTACTCGTAGCCCGCAGGCAGGCCCTGCGGCGCATTGCGAAACAGCGCAGTGAGGTTGGAGTCTTCACCGTAGTAATAGAGGATATCGGCGACAGCCCTACCCTGCTGCAGCAGGTATGAACTTCGCGCAAGATACGTGATCCATGGGCCGGCCTGCTCGCCCCAGGTCTCCAGACGCGTGAACCACTGCCCAAAGCGGCCCAGGCTGAGACCGGGCGCTTTTTCGGTGACCGGCTGATGCACCGACGTGTGAATCACAAACCGGTTCAAGCCGTTTGCCAATTCTACGTCAGCCGTGGCTTTCAGATTTTCCGGCGCAAACCTGAAAGCTTTGTTAGCCGAGGTGAGCGATTCGGCCGCAACGATGTTTTGTCCATAGATATGGGCAACGGATGCAGACTCTCGAATGTCGGCACTGAAATCACCGGTGTGGCCGGTCCAAATGGCGCTCATCGGGACCTGCGCGTTGCGCTTGACGTCCATGCCGTCCACCACGTAGGCGCGCCCCCCCTCGTGCGACTCGGTGTAGCGCCCAAGACCGCGTGCTTTCAGAATGCGGGTGAGCTGATCGTAATGGTTCTCCGTGATCAGGTCCGCGATCGTCTTGCGGAAGTCCCACAGGAAGCGCTCGCTGGCCTCCTCGCTCTCCACAACCGTGCCGGAAAGCACGGGCATCCACGGGTGCATGTCGTAGCCGCGCCGGCGCGCGAATTCCTGCATCATGTTGTCCGTCCAGTTGGCTTGCGCGGCCTCCCAACTATCGGTCACCAGATAACGCACACCACGCGCGCCCATCAGGCCGCCCGAAGCATCCTTGAACTTATCGAGATATGTCTCAAAGTAGCTTTTCACGTAAGCCGCGCTGAGCTTGTCCACCTCAAGGCCAGTCGCCTCGGGCGAGGCGGGGCTGTTCTGCATGCCTGTCAATGTGTAGCCGAAACGCAGCACCACCCAGTTGCCAACTGGAGGCGTCCAATCCAGCGTGCCGTCCGCGCGCATGCGGCCCGTCAGATCGATCACATCGGCCTTGCGCACAACACCACTTGCCGGCGCAGTGGGCATCCCCACCTTATAGGGCGCTGAGTCAGTAGAGAAACCGGCCTTGGCCTGGAACTGGCTGACCTGCGGAGTAGTGTGCAGCACCAGCTCGGCGATCCGGGTTTCCACCGGCCCCTGTCGCAGCGGGTCAAAGCCGGCGCGGTTCGCCTGCGGGGGGCGTGTCAGCACAGTGAGGCGAAAGTACTTCGCCGTCACAGGCGTGAAGGCCAGTGTTGCCGCAGAGCCAGGCATCGCAACCACAGTTTTGAAATTGCGGCCATCGTCGCCCGCCACTAGTTCCATGGTTTTCGCGCGTTGATCGGATCCACTCAAACCACCGCCGAATTCGCGCCCGGCGGCGTTGCCGGGCACAAACGTAATCGCCTGAAATGTTTTGGGCTGATCAAACTCGAACTGAATCCAGGACCTTTCGCCCACAGGCGCCGCCGGTAGCAATGTGGAGGCGACCAGGTCACCATCGGTCAGTGCCGCCAGATCGAATCGGCCACCACTGGAAGTGATCTTCGGCGAGAGTGATGCGAACGGTACGTCTATGTCCGATGCGCGATAGGCCACTACGGCGCTGTCGGCATAGAAGACCGCCTTCGATGGCTCAGCCTCCGTGCCCACACGGGCGCGCGGTACGTTTTGATAGATACCAGTTGTTGTCGGCGGCTGGCGTAGCGCGCCGGTAAAAGGCCGGCCACCTTCGACGCGCGTCTCACTCCATACGTACTTCTTCATCGCCTGTGCAGGCTTTACCCACGGACCGCCGCTTTCAGTCCAACCGGGCGACGCGGCAATCGACATTTCCAGGCCCAGCCGGTCGGCGAGCGAAGTAGCGTACTTGAAAGCGTCTTTCCACTCGGGCGTCATGTAGACCAGACGTTTGTCCACAATCTGCGGCGTCTCCAGATTGGCGTCGAAGTTCTGGAAACCGCCCAAGCCGATGCGCTTCATCCATTCCAGGTCGAGCTTGATGCCTTCCTTCGAAATGTTGCCGCTCATCCAATGCCACCAGACGCGTGGCCGCGCTTCAGGCGGTGCATTGCGAAAACTATTCAGCAGTTCCTCTCTTGTCTGGCCCATCACAACGGCGCATGCGAAGACAAGCAGCACCGCGATACGCCTCATGCCGGTTTTGTTTGAGTCGAAGATCACAGCGAATTCCTCAGTCCCGTTCTATCGTGTCACGTGCAGCAAGTAGAATGGCGCGGGAAGCTGGTGAGCCCGGCGCCAGCTTGCCGTTCTTATAGGCGCGCCCCGCATCCGGCACATCGAACGTGGCCGCGTGGCGCTTCTGGTAAGCGGCCGCTCAGCGGCTGGAACGATAGTAGGAATCAATGTTGTGCGAATCGAGCACTATATGCTCCGTGTAAACCGCCGGAGGCACCTGTTCCTTGCTGGCCAGCGACAGCGCCAGGCGCACGAGTTTCTCTCCGTAGTGCTCGGCGAAAAACGCGATTGAAGCGATAAGACGGCTCTTCGGATTGCGCAGCTCTTCCCTGCTCTCTTCCGTGGCGTTATGGCCGACAATGGCTGCGTTCTGCTCCCAATTGTGCGCGCGTAGCGCTTCAAGCACGCCCACAGCGGTAGGGTCGTTGAAGCCGGAAATCAACAAACGTGCGTCGTGCTGCTGGCTGCGCAGGAACTGATCCATCACGCCACGCGCCATGCTGACGTGACCGTCGCTGGCCAAACGCACCACACGCGACTCGTCAACGCGCCCAAGCATCTCCCGAACACCTACCAACACGCCAGCCATGCGCGCCTGCACGGCCGTGCTGGCCGTTGAGTAATCCACCAGCACGACGCGGTCAAACTGGCCACGCCAATGCTCGCGCGCAAACCGGCCCAGCACCTCGCCGGCCAGCT
>CAYZIX010000071.1:18095-23497 GCA_964478395.1 uncultured Candidatus Solibacter sp. | reverse complement strand
GACCCTCTGCTTAGAAGGCAGATGCTCTATCCACCTGAGCTACGGTCCCACTCAACTACCATTTTACAGTGCTTTGCGCTGTTTACATTCTTTTGCAGTTCGCAGCTAAACCAAATCGGCCCAGGAAGCTTCAATAGAGATGTAGACCCTCGCATGAAAATACCAATCCTCTTGGGTGTGTTGGCTGGCGCCTGTGTTCTCGGCGGCGCGGCCTGGGCGGGCGATTTCTGGAAAGAAAAGAAGCCAGCAGACTGGTCGGAAAAGGACAAGCAGAAGATGCTGAACTCCTCGCCCTGGGCTCGCGAAGCCTCGGCCGAGATGAGTATGGCCGGCATGGGCGGTCCTGGTGGTGGCATGGGCGGCCCTCCGGGCGGAGGGATGGGTGGACCGCCTGATGGCGGTCCGGGCGGCATGGAAATGAGCGTTCTGCTCCGTTGGGAAACAGCCGCTCCCGTGCGCGCGGTCAGCAAGAAGTCGCTTTCTGCCGATGCCGAGGGCCACTACGTGATCAGCGTGATTGGCATGCCCATTTTTGCTACGCAAGCCAGGCGCGCGCGTGGTCCGGAAGACGGACCGCCAGAAGGTGGTCCTGCGGGTGTCACGAACGATCCTGAACGCCGCCGCCAAATGCTAGCCACGCTGCGGGAGGCCACACAGTTGAACATCAAGGGGCGCGATCCGATCCTGCCCGATAACGTTCAGATCGACGACGAGGACGAAGCGCTGCTGATCTTCTTCCCCAAGGGCGACAAGCCCATCGCGCTCTCCGACAAGAGCGTCACGTTCAAGACCGTCATGGGCCCGATGGAATTGCAGCGCAAGTTCGAGCTCAAGGAGATGGTATTCGACGGTAAGCTGTCTCTCTAGCGAGCTCGCTCGGCGAGTATGGCGGCGATTCGCTTGGCGTCATTGGCCACGGTGATGGGCTGATTGCCAAACGTGGAGCGGATCGCCTCGCCGCCGGGTGTCTTCAACTGCCCGGTGTGATAGCGGTAGATGTAGTCCGGGTCCTTCAGCACGTTGCCCGTGAGCACGGCCACTACATCCGCGTCCGCCTTCACCGTGCCCGCCGCCACCAGCTTCTTTAGTCCAGCCAGCGTCGCGGCCGAGGCCGGCTCGCAGCCAATGCCGCAGGCGCCGATAGTCGCCTTGGCGTCTGCAATCTCCTGCTCTGTCACCTTTTCGACGACTCCATCGGATTCGTCAATGACGCGTATCGCTTTCGGCCAGCTTACCGGATCGCCGATGCGGATAGCCGTCGCCAGTGTCTCCGGCTCAGTGACGGGCACGAATTCGCCACGCGTGCGGAAGTAGCTTTCAAACGGCGCGGAGCCGGCGGCCTGGATCACGGCGAAGCGCGGCAGACGGTCGATGAAACCCATCGCTTTTAGTTCACGCAGTCCCTTGCCGAAGGCCGAGATGTTGCCCAGATTGCCGCCCGGCACCACCACCCAATCGGGCACGTGCCAGTCGCGCTGGTCCAGCATCTCCACCATGATGGTCTTCTGGCCTTCGATGCGGAACGGGTTCACTGAGTTCAGCAGGTAGATGCCCGTTTCGTCGGCCAGACGCCGCACCAGCGCCAAAATCTGATCGAAGTTCGCGTCTACCTGCAGGGTCAGCGCACCGTATTCCAGCGCCTGCGCCAGCTTGCCATGGCTGATGTTGCCGTGTGGCAGGAAGATGATCGGCGTCAGCCCGGAGCTGGACGCATAGGCTGCCATTGAGGCCGACGTGTTGCCTGTGGAGACGCACGCCACGCGCTGTAGGTTCAGCCGCAGCGCCATTGTCGCGCCGCACGTCATGCCGTTGTCCTTGAACGAGCCCGTGGGGTTGAAGCCCTGGTGCTTGAACACCACTTTGTCGAGCCCCGCGAAGCGCGCCGCCCGCGGCGCATCCAGCAGCGGTGTGTTGCCTTCGCGCAGTGTCACCAGCTTGTCGCGTGTCGCGTCGGCAAAGCCCAGCAGTTCGCGATAGCGCCACACACCGCTCTGGTCGGCCGTTGCGTTCGACATCCGGCGTTCCCGCCATAGCCGTTTGGTGGTGGTTGGCTCCAGTGGAGTGGGTGCGGACGCTTCAATCAGCGCGCCACAGCGCGGACAGGTGTAGATCACCTCGTCCGAGGGAAACGCCGCGCCGCAACGCGCGTTCAAACAGAGTAGCTTTGAGGGTTCCAAACATTCAGTTTACGCATTTCACGGCGCCCACCGGCGTGTGTTATGCTGCCGGACGAGACTCACAGGCCGTCAGGCCGGGGGGGACACGTTGAGTCGCACACTCTGAGATAACCGAGGCAAGTCACAAGATGTTTTGTGGTAGAAGTACGTCCTTGTTTGCCTGTGGCGCTGTGCTGTTGGCCGGATTGGCCCACGCCCAGGAACCCGATGTGGAAGGAAGCAAGGATCATCCGTTGATTTCACGCTATCCGGGCGCGGTGATTGAAAAGTACGACACGGCGGCATTCGATCAGTTCAAGCTCCCGTTGGGGCCGCTGGTTAACGAGAAGCTCGGCAAGAGTCAGACGCTCGAAGGTAAGATCACGCACATTGAATATGCCGTCCCGGCCGGACGCTCCATCCTGGAGATCCACAGGAACTACGAAAGTGCGCTGAAGAAAGCCGGCTTTACAACGTTGTTTAGCTGCACCAATGTGCAAGGCTGCGGTGAAGGCAATCCAACGCTGTACAGTCCGAATGGTGACGAGGACTGGAGCTGGACCAGCGGGTGTTATTACACCTCAGCGCGAGCCAAAACCACCGAAGGCGTCGTGCATGTCAGCCTGTTGATCGGACAGTGGGCCAGCCTGGAGCGTGGCTCTCACATCACTCTCTATGTGGTCGAGTCCAAGCCGATGGAGGGCGATCTGGTCAAGGTGGATGCCGTAGTCCTGGCCGACGATATCTCCAAGACGGGCCACACGGCCGTTTATGGCATTTACTTCGATACAGCGAAGGCCGACATCAAGCCGGAATCGGCCGCCGCGATTCAGGAAATCGCTAAGATGCTTCAGCAGAATGCGCAGTTGAAGCTGCTGGTGGTCGGGCACACCGATAACACGGGCGATCTGGCGGCCAACATGGATCTGTCCAAGCGCCGTGCGGCGGCGGTGGTGCAGGCGCTCGTCTCAAAGCAGGGCATTGCTGCTTCAAGGCTGGCGTCCCAGGGCGCGGGCCCGCTGGCGCCGGTGGCGTCCAACAAGACCGACGAAGGCCGGGCCAAGAACCGCCGCGTCGAACTGGTGGAACAGTAAGCGCGCCTACTCGAGATAGAAAACCTGTTCGAGTGGCCGCATCTGCTCGTCTGGCGGGCGCTGTTCGGGGTCTTCGAAGAACTCCTTCATCTGCGCCTGCCAGCGGGTGTTCACCTCCAGCGCGGCCATGCCGCTGAGCGCCTTGTCGAAATCGGGCGTCTCGACGTACCCGATCAACATGCCGTCCGGCCGCAGGAACAGCGAGTAGTTGTGCCAGCCGGTCTCGCGCAAGGCCTGCTGCATCTCGGGCCACACCGCCTTGTGCCGCGCCTTGTATTCCTCAAGGCGATCTTTCTTGACGTAGAGGATGAAGCAAATACGCTGCATGGATGCGATCATATTCCTAGCCATGCCTCACGCGCCATCGGTTCCGCGCCGCCTCGGCGATCTGGCCGGCGTCGGTCCGGCCTTCCTCAAGGACTTCGAGATGCTCGGTGTCCGCAGCGTCGAGCAACTGAAGAAACAAAACGGGCAGAAATTGTACAACCAGCTCTGTGCAATGACCGGAAAACGCCAGGATCCCTGCGTGCTCGATACGCTGAACTGCGCCGTCGCACAAGCCAAGGATCCTAACCTGCCGGTCGAGCAGTGCAATTGGTGGTACTGGAGCCGCCTGCGCAAGGCGTCAAGATGATTGCCGTACACATTGAAGAGGGCATTCTGGCCGTGCGCCGCAAGCCCGCGCCGCGCCGTCCGCCGGGCTACGCGCGCATCAAACTGATCCTGGCCGGCATCTGCAACACGGACATTGAACTGCTGCGCGGCTACTACGGCTTTCGCGGCACGCCGGGCCACGAGTTTGTCGGCGAGGTGACGGAATGTTACACGCCACGTTGGCTGGGCCGCCGTGTGGTGGGCGAGATCAATCTGGCGTGTGGCAAGTGCGAGGCCTGCGCAGCGGGCCTGGGCCGGCATTGCCCCAACCGTACGACGCTCGGCATTGTGAAGCACCCCGGCGTCTTCGCCGAATTCTTCACACTGCCCGAAGCAAACCTGCATGAGGTGCCGGCGGGCGTCAAAACAGAACACGCCGTATTTGTCGAGCCGTTGGCCGCGGCATGCGAGATTCTCGATCAGGTGAAGATCCGCTCGGGCGACTCGGTGGCCGTGCTCGGCGACGGTAAACTCGGACTGCTGGCGGCGCAGGTGCTGACTATTCACGGGGCTGACGTGACGGTTTACGGACGCCACCGCGAAAAACTCGCGATTGCCGAGGCCGCCGGGGCGCGCGTTGAACTTTCGGACGGCGCCGGCGCCAGCTATCCGTTTGTTGTGGAAGCGACGGGCTCGGCCACGGGCCTGCGGCAGGCGGTGGCCATGACGCGGCCGCGCGGCACCATTGTGATGAAGTCCACCGTGCACGGCGAAGTGTCGCTGGATATGGCGCCGGTGATTGTCAATGAAATCACGCTGGCGGGCTCGCGCTGCGGCCGTTTCGCTCCGGCCATGAAGCTGCTGCGGAGCGGGCGTCTGCATCTGGACGAGATGATTTCGGCTCGCTTTAAGCTGGCCGACGCCGTCCCTGCGTTCGCCGCGGCCCAGCGCCGCGGCGCCGTGAAAGTACTGGTGGAGCCGTAGACCGCCGGTTTTTCGAACAAACGCCGGCCGTTTACGTACCCGATGGTTGGTGGCAACACCGGAGGTAGAATCCAATCATGTTGATGACGCTTTCGCTCGCCCTGCTGCTTGCACAGGCGCCGGCGGAACAGAAACTCGCGGTCGTGGACGGCACGGTTACGCACGCTGGCTCGCAGTCGGCCATCCGTAAAGCCAAGGTGCGGCTCGCCGCTATCGGATTTGAAGGAGGCGGCACGGCTGAAACGGGCGATGACGGCAAGTTCGCGTTCAAGGACCTGAAGCCGGGCCGCTACCGCTTGACGGCCGAAAAGTCGGGCTATGAGACGACGGCTTATGGCGCCAAGAAGCCTGGCGACGCGCTAGGCCAAATGCTGCGCATCGATGCCGGAGCGTCGCTTTCGAATCTCTCTATTGCCATGGCGAAACACGGCGTCATTGCGGGCAAAATTGTGGATGCTGACAACGAGCCTGTACAGAAAGCGCTGGTCATGGCGCTCGGCAACATCTACAACAACGGTAAGCAGATCCGCATCCCGCGCGGTGCCGTGCCGGTGATGACCGACGACCAGGGCGC
>CAYZIX010000071.1:0-17995 GCA_964478395.1 uncultured Candidatus Solibacter sp. | reverse complement strand
TCGGGTTCGGCGGTGACCATCCTCAATCTGAACACCAAAAACTCCGGCCCGATGGGCACGGCGCTGAATCCGCGCGCGTTCATCATCGGAGGGGAAGGCAAGTTCGAGTTCAAGAATGTCCTTCCCGGCAGCTACGTGCTGCACACTATTCCCACTGGACTGGGCGCCACGCCGTTTGTCGTCAAGGCCGAGGTCGAAATTGGAGATCAGCCGGTGACGGACCTGCAAGTGCCGGCGCTGGTCCCATTCGAGATCAAGGCCAAGGTCCAGGCAGAGCCCGGCCCTGACTGGAAGATGGGCTCGGTGCGGCTGATTCTGACGCCCGCCGACGGGATCACGAATTCGCTGGCCATGGGCACGGCCAACGCCGATGGCGACCTGACGCTCGCGAATCTCGTGCCGGGGCGTTACCGCCTGCAAATGACGGGCGCGGCCGGGACGCACTACGTGCGAGAAATTAAGCTCGGCGACCGTGTGGTGGAGGGCGACGAGGTGGAGATCGGCGGCTCGAAGGATCCGCTCACCATCTCCTTCGCGCTGGCCAAGGCGGAGGTGAACGGAGCGGTGCTGAACGCCAAGGGCGAGCCCGTGCCGGGCGCCATCGTCGGCTTAATTCCCGCGCCGCGCCGGCCGTTTCGCCAGAAATACACAAATTCAGACCAGAACGGTGCGCTCAAAATTCCCGCCATCGCTCCGGGCGACTACTACGTTGTGGCATTCGACCGCGTGGAGACCGGCGCGTTCGAGGACGACGAGTTCCTCAAGCCGTATCTGTCGAAGATGAAGAAGGTCCATCTGGACGCGGGCGGGTCGGCCAGCGTCGAGCTTACTGTGCTCCAGACGTCCGAGACTCAGCGTTGACCTGGCGCCAGTAGCGTTCAATCACCTTTTCCACGTAGTCCTGGGTTTCGCGGTAGGGCGGTACGCCGGAGTAGCGCTCCACCGCGCCCGGGCCTGCGTTATAGGCCGCCAGCGCGCGGCGCACAGGGTTCGGGTCGTTGGCGTACTTTTCCAGCAACTCGCGCAACAGGCGCGTGCCGGCGTCGATGTTCTGTTCGACGTTGGCCGGATCCGCGTTCAGCGCCTTGGCCGTCGAGGGCATCAACTGCATCACGCCCATGGCGCCCTTGGGGCTGAGCGCGTTGGTCTGATACGCGCTTTCGGTGGCCGCCAGCGCATGGACAATGGCCGGCGGCAGGCCGTAGCGCACTGCGGCTTCGGTCACCAGTTCACGGGCGTTGCGTGGCGCAGGTTGCGGTTCCGTGACCGGCTTTGGGGCGGCAGGCGGCGCGGGATCGTCTTCGTGTTCCAGCGCGGCCACCTGCGATGCCGGAATTTCGATGCGGCCGGCGCCGTCCTGCAGCACGTAGTGGTCGTCGACCCGTTCAATGTGCTGCGCGCGCAGCCGCGCCCCGTTGGCCAGGACGGCGTAATCGGCCGCCCAGGCGGGGATCGTCAGCGCCAACGCTATCGCCCAACGCTTCATTTGGCTGTCGCGCCCGTGCCCAGCGAGGCGAAGTTCATCGCCGCGTTGAACAGCAGCATGGTGGTGCCCTGCGTCTCCTCACGCCACACCGGATTGATGGCAAACAGCAGGTAGTGGCCCTGGCCGCGCGGAATATCCACCACGGCCGGCTTGCCGGCCAGTTCCTTGCCGCCGGCCATCAGACCGGAAATCAGCAATTCCTTTTCGGTGCCGAAGCTGACCACGGTGCGCGGCCGCTCGGCCTGTGGCGTCTCAAACATCTTCATCCGTTCGCGCATCAGCGCATCGCGGCGGTCGGCCTTCGGATCGGTGGGCTTCTCGGGCGGACGGCCTTGGATCACGTCGGGGTCGTCCACACCGCCACGGCCCGTCGCCCGGCCGGCCGGTTCGTCGCGAAACGCGCGCTCTGAAGTGTTGACGCTGAACACAGGCGCGGCGTTGAAATAAACCGGCACGTGATGGTCATAGCCGTAGACAATCGGGCTGTTGGTGTCGGCCACCACGGCGTCGAGCACCGAGCCGCGCGTTTTCAGGTCGCGCGGCGTCTGGATCGTGATGTTCTCCACCAGACCGTAATCGATTGGCAGCGCGGCATTTGTTCCGATGGTGATGAACAGTCCGCCGGACTCGACAAAGCGCTGGATGTTCTGCAGGCCGGCGAGGCCCATGCCGCCGCGCATGTCGCCGGTCTGGTCGGGCGCGGTGGCTAGGTTCGGCATCTTTTCGCTCGCCTTGAAGGGCAACGGATTGTTCCGCACCGGAATGCCGCTCACCAGTCGGCGCGGCTCGGAGCCCACTGGTCCCAGCAGGATCACGTCGAAGCGTTCGCGCAGGTTGGCGGTGTCGCGCAGGACTTGATCGGAAATATAGGTGTAGGGGACGCCCGCGTTTTCCAGCGCCAGCCGCGCCCAGCCCTCGTTCTGCAGGCTGGTCCAGGTGTGGACCAGCGCGATGCGCGGCGCGGCCAGCGCGTGCATGGCCACCTTCGGCGCCGTGTCCAGCGCCACCACGTCCAGGCCCAGCTCCGTGGCCGTCTGTTTCAGCTTCGCGGCGAGATCGGCGCCGTTGCCCTGGGCCGGGATCAGGAACGTTCCGGCCGCGAACTCGTGGCTGGCGGCGTCGAAGGCCTGCTCGGCGGCCTGCATTTTCACGTCCTTCAGCGCGAAGCGGAAGCGCGCCAGCACGCGGTCTGCGTTATGGTTCAGCGCATACCAGGCGCCCGCGCCGCTCACTCCGCCGGCCGGTTCTAAGCGGCCCGTGGCGGGCGCCATCGGCGCCTTCAGCACGGCTGTGTCGGTGGAGCGCGTCCACTTCAGATTGCGCAGCGCGCCCAGCGTCCAGCCGGCGTCGTCGAACGGCATGGCGTCCTGCGGGCTGTAATACTGGCGGTCCAGCAGCATGTCGGCCAGCCGCGAATAGGGCTGATCCATGCGCACGACGAAGGCGCCGGCCGGGTACTTCGCGCCCGTGATCTCGGTTTCGGCCGTGAGACGCTGAATCTCGACGCCGTGGCGGATCAGCAGCCGCATCAAAGAGGCTGTTTCGTGCGGCCGCGTGCGCGGATCGAAGATATACGCAGCCGGACCCTCGGTGGTGGCCTTGGCCACGGCGCGGCGGCTCTTTAGGTAGAAGTTTTCGAGAAACGTCTGTTTGTTCTGCGCCGTGTAACTCAGTGCGAGGATCAAAGCGCTCTGCTGCAGGTTGACGTTGTTGCGGATGGACCACTTCACGCGCTCGTACGGCGGATTTTCGCGATACCAGGCGCGCGCGGACGCGGACTTGCCCACTACGCGCTCCACGGTGTCGGCGCCGCCGTTGCCGTAGGTTTCGTAGAAGCGTCCGATGGAGTTGTGGCCGTGCGCGGCCTGCATCAGATAGTTCGGACCCCAGCCGTCGTAGTAGCCCCAGGTCCAGACGCCCGGCACGCCGCGCTTGGCCATCTCGTTCACCTCGTTCCAGGCCATTTGCTGCCACTCGTGCGTTTCAATCGGGTCGAACCAGGCGTTGTACGGGCCCATGCCGGTGGAGATGTAAAGGAACGGCACGCTCTCGTGCAGGTCGTGCAGCACCTGCGGATGCCAGGCCAGGTACCCGCTGGTCACGTTCTGGCTCAGCTTCAGGCTCAGCCCGATGCCGTCGCGATTGTTGTCGTGCGCGACATAGTGGCCCCAGTAGGCCAGCGGCGGCGTCACCTCACCCGGATGCGCGCGGTGCCAGCGGTAGAGGTCCACCTGCTTTTCGCGGCCGTCCACTTCAATTACCGGCGTGATCATCACGACCGCGTTTTTGCGGATCTGGTCAAAGCGCGCGCTCTCCTCCACGGCCAGACGGTAGACCAGTTCCATCAGCATCTCCGGCGCGCCGGTCTCGGGCGCGTGGATGGCGGCCGTCACCCAATAGATGGGCACGCCCTCTTCCATCAGCTTGCGCGCCTCGGCCTCGGGCGTTGTGCGCGGATCTGCCAATTTCGCGGTGATCTGTTTCAAACGTTCCAGCCGCTTGATGTTGGCCTCGTCGGAAACAAAGGCGACAATCATCTCGCGGCCTTCTTCCGTCGTGCCCAGCGTTTCCACACGCACGCGCGGCGACACCTTCGCCACCTCGCGGAAATAACGATGGATGTCCTTGGCGTAGGTGAGCTGACCTTCGGCGCCGGCGATGTAGCCCAGAAACTTCTCCGGCGTGGGCACGCGCGATGATGCCGGCAGGTGATCCACCAGTTCGGTAAGGAACTCGGGCGACGTCGTAGCCTGCTTGATTTTGGCCGTGTAGCCCTCGTCCACCTTCTGCTGAGCCAGGCCCAGCGTGGCGGTGATGAGGAGAAGCATCGTCGGGCGCAACATCTTTCCAGTATCCTCGAAAGTGATGACTACGCTCACCCACCTGGAATGCAGCCTTTGCGGCCGCCGCTTCGAAACCGGCCAGCCGCACAATCTGTGCGAGTGCGGTGGGCCGCTGCTTGCCCGCTACGATCTTGAAGCGGCGAAGAATAGTTGGAACCGCGATTGGATCGCCTCCGGGCCGTCGTCCATGTGGCGTTACATGCCCGTGCTGCCGGTCTCGAAGCCGGCGTCGATGATCTCGCTTGGCGAGGGCTGGACGCCGCTGGTCCACGCGCGCAATTACGGCGTCGAGAACCTTTGGATCAAGGACGAGGGGCTCAACCCCACCGGCTCATTCAAGGCGCGCGGCTTGGCGTGCTGCATTTCGATGTGTCACGAGCTGGGCATTAAGAAGGTGGCGCTCGGCTCGGCCGGTAACGCCGCCAGTGCGACTGCCGCTTACGCCGCCGCGGCCGGCATTGAGGCGCACATCTTCATGCCAAAGGACGTGCCGCAGGCCAACTACATCGAGTGCAAAAGCTTCGGCGCCGAGGTCACGCTGGTCGATGGCTTGATCAGCGATTGCGGCCGCATTGTCGCCGAACGCAAGGACGCCGAAGGCTGGTTCGACGTCAACACGCTGAAGGAGCCCTTCCGTATCGAAGGCAAGAAGACCATGGGCTACGAGGTGGCCGAGCAGTTCCAATGGCGGCTGCCCGGCGCCATCTTCTATCCCACCGGCGGTGGCGTGGGGCTGATCGGCATGTGGAAGGCGTTCGACGAGATGGAGGCGCTCGGCTGGATCGGGTCCGCGCGGCCGAAGATGATTGTCGTGCAGGCCGAAGGCTGCGCGCCGATGGTGCGCGCCTTCCAGCAAGGCGCCGAGCGCGCCACGTTCTGGGAGAACGCCGCTACGCTGGCGGCCGGGCTGCGTGTGCCCAAGCCGCTGGGTGATTTTCTGATCCTCAAGGCCGTGCGTGAAAGTGGCGGCACCTGCGTCGCGGTCTCTGATCGGGCCGCCCTGGAGGCCGGCGCCAAGCTGGCGCGCACCGAAGGCATGTTCGCCGCTCCCGAGGGGGCGGCCTGTTTCGCTGCGCTGGAGAAACTGCTAGCGGACGGTTTCCTCAAGCCGGACGAGCGCATCGTGGTCTATAACACCGGCTCCGGGCTGAAGTATCTGGAGGCGTATTCGACGCTGTTCCCGCGCCAATTCACGTCGCAGGCCGACCAGTTGGGCGGGCTGATCACGCCACGCTAGCCGGATCTTCAAACAGATCGAGCCTCAGCACCGCTTCGCCCGCCGTGACGCGCACGTGGCGCGCCGTCACCGCGCTGAACGCGCGGCAGCAGATGGGGCTGTAGGCGCGGCCTTTCCAGACTTGCGTCCAGACACCTTGCTCGTTCTGATATTCGAGCTCTACCGGAATCCGGCGCCGCCTCCAGCCGCCGGCCTCGTCAAAGCGGATCTGTGCGCGGCGGAACGTGCGGGCTGCTCCCAGATCCACCTCGCCGCCCGCGCTGCCCTGCGTCAGCGAACCCACATATGGCACGGCGCGGGCCAGCGCCTCGGCGTCGCCATTCAGGCGCAGCTCAATGATACGAGCACCACCCGTCACCAACTGGATGCCGGACGCATCCTGGCGCCGCAAGCTGGCTGAACCCCCATCCAGTGCGCGGCAGGAGAGCACGCGCGCGGCCAACGGTGGTAGTTCCAAGGTCTTGATCCCATCGGCCACAACGTGCAGGAAAACAGCATTGCCGCACGCGATGGAGCCGCCCCAGGCAGCAGGCGGGAACGGTCCGGCGATGCCGCACAGCGTTTCGACGTGGCGTGCCAGCCAGTGGCGCGCCGCCGCCGGCCGCCATACGGCATCGGGCATCGGTGGGAGCCCGAAAAGATAGTTGAAGTCCGAGGTGGCCAGTTCGATCATTGTCCGCACGCGCCGCTCCGGCGTGGACATGTCGACAATATCGGCGCGCCGCGCTTCCGGCGTCACGCGTGTGATGCGTAGCCGCCCGGCGCGGTATTCGCCCTCTACCACCGTGTTCAGCGGCGCGTGCAGTTTGAACGTGACATCCCACTCCTCGGGCCAGGCGGGCAGCAGGCGGTTGGCGCGGCCGTCGGCTTGCAGCAACATGCTTTGCAGAGCGTGTATCGACGCGCCGCCGTGGCACTGATCCGGCATGTAGTCCATGCGCGTTTCCCAGAAGGCGGCGAAACGTGGCCGGCCAGGATGGTCAGCGGCGAGCACGGGCCGCGTGCCGGTGCGCGTCAACCACGGGATGGTGTCGCCGAAGTTCAGCTCAACCAGCCGCGCCGCCTCGCGTGGCAGGCCCAGCCACGCCGCGCAGGCCGCCGTGTACAGCCAGCCGCCGGTTTCGAAAGCCTGTTTGTCGTCGGTGCCGTCCAGGCTGGTCATGCGCACGGCAAAGCTCTGTCGTGCCGCGGCCAGGGGCACGCTGCGCCGGAAGGGCCAGACGGCGTAAAGCTCGGGCACCTCGCAAATTTCGCGGCCGGCCGGTGCTTCGTCGGCCACGGCCAGCAGGCGTTGCCCCTGGATGACGCGCGACGGTGGCGCGGGGATAATCTTGCGCAGCGCCTTCCAGTGCGCATCGCCATCCATATCCATCAACTGTTCCAGCAGCCGCGCCAGGCCCGCGGTTTCCGTCACTGGATTCGTCACCGGCTGATACGTCTCCACCACGCCTGCCGGGCTCATCACCATGTGTCCGCGCGCATCTCGTTCCGGGTAATGCTCAACAAAGAATTGGACCACGGTCTCAGCGAAGGGCCGCCAGACGGTGCGCGCAAACTCGCGGTCGCCCGTGTGCGCCACGTAGTCGCCCATCATGTTGGCCATCTCCACCATGCCGGTGCGGTGGTAGATCAGGTGCTGCGGAATCTTCTTGCCGAACACCGAGACGCCGGCCAGATACATCGCCTCCGGCATCAACATTCCGCCCTGGTGGTGCCAGACGCGGGCGCGGGCCTGGCACACCTCCAGCGAGTCGCGGCAAAGGTCGAACACCGGCTTCATCAGGTCGAAATCGCCGCTGGTGAGCATCGGCCAATACGGGTGCCGCGTGTTCTGCCACATGAACGGCAGCGACGCCCAGGCGCGGTAGTCGGCGTTTTCGTTCTTCGGCGCCGCGCCAAAAAACGTCGGCGCGCCGGCCGGCAAGTCCATCGTGAAGATGGAGCCGTTGAATGGCACCGGGTAACGCCCGCGATTGCCGCAGGCGTTGATGAAGCGCTGGTGTGCGTAACGCTCGGAGATCGTGCGCGTAATCTTCGGGCCGGTGATGTGGATCCAACTGCGTTGCCAGAAGCGCCGCCACCAGCGCTGATGTTCGGTCCACGCCACGCGGAGCGGCGTGCGGTCCGTCTCGGCGGCTTGCTTTTCGAGTGCGGCGCCCCACTGCGCCGCATCGCCGTATTGCCCGGCGTGAAAATGAACGGACGCTTCGAAGTCGTGAGTCTCTGTTGCTGTCAACGCTCGCGGCCCGGCGCGGTGGAAGCCACGCGCGCGAATCATGCCGCCGAAGGTGAGCCCCAGCAGCGGATCCTTCACCTTGCCGGCCACCGCTTCCACCAGCCCTTCCTCGGCCAGACGCTCCGCCCAGACGGAGGTGGCATTGCGGTGATACCAGACCACGTGTTCGGCGCCATCATCCACCACAACGTCTCCGGCCTCGGTGTAGCCGCGCACCGTCGTCAGCGGGCGCCACATCTCGTATTCAATCTGGACCGTCCGCGCCGCGGCGCTGTGCGCCTGAATGCGCGCCACCGGGCGGTTGGCGTCCACCCAGATGGCGAGGTGCAGCTCGGCCCCGGCCGGGCCGGCGTCAATCACAATCCGGCCGTTCTCCAGCTCCAGCTTTTGGCGGAACGGTGCTCCGGCGGTGAATGGATTGGGCGAAAAGCGCACGCGGACCCGGCCCAGCTTTACGTTCTCGTGGTTTTCCAGGAAAGCGTCAGTCCGCCCGATGTAGAACAGCAGATCGCCGTCGCGCTCCACCCACACGTTGAGGCCCGTCTCACCATTGCCTAGCGGCATGGAGCCGAGTGAATCCGCGCTGGGCGAATCCCAGGTGACATCGTAGCGGGCCACGCCCTGGGATGGCGCACTGTCAGTGTTGACAAGCGCGGCGCCGGCGCTCATCGTTTCAAAGAACTGGCGTCGATTCATTTTTCAACTGCTGAAAGCAGTGTATAACGCTACGCCGTAAGCACCGGCAGCAGGCCGAGTTCACCCAGCCCGTTGCGCGTGATGGAGCCCACTTGCACGTCAATCAGTTGGTTTGCCTCACGCGGCCGGGCCAGTTCCACGGCCAAATAGTTTGAGCTGAGCGCCTTACCGCCATCCAACGTCACTACACTCAGCGTGCGGCCCACATGCGCGCGGCGGAAGGCCAGGTTTTTCTGCGCGGCCAGTTGCCGCAGGTGGCGTGTACGCTCCTTGCGCACGGGGTAGGGAACTGAGCCGGCCAGTTCGGCGGCCGGCGTGCCGGGCCGTTCCGAATACGTGAAGACGTGCAGGTAGGTGAACGGCAGGCGGCGTATTAAAGCGCACGTCTCTTCAAATTCCACGTCCGTTTCGCCGGGGAAGCCGGTCATCACGTCGGCGCCAAAGGCCGCGTCCGGCAGCAGCGCGTGCGCGCGGTTAAGGCGCTCCTCATAATGACGCGCGCGATAGCGCCGGTGCATGCGCTTCAGCACTCCGTCGGAGCCCGATTGCAACGGCGCGTGCACGTGCCGCGCAATGCGCGGCTCATGCGCCATCAGTTCCAGCAGTTCATCGCTCCAGTCCAGTGGCTCGACGCTCGAAATCCGTAGCCGCTCCACCGGCGTCTCATCGAGCAGGCGTTCGATCAGGTCAACCAGTCGTGGCCGTGCGTTGCCCTGAAAACCGGCCTCGCGGCCCCAGCGGCCCAGGTTGATGCCGGTCAGCACCACCTCGCGGTACCGCCCGGCCAGCCCGCGCACTTGCGCGACCACCTCATCGGCCGGCATGGAGCGGCTGCGCCCGCGCACGGTGGGGATGATGCAGTAGGAGCACGGTTGATTGCAGCCGTCCTGAACTTTCAGATTCGGGCGTGTGCGGTCGCCGCCGGCGTCTTCCACCGGCGCCGAGAGAAACGCGGTCTGACAGGTCAGGTCGCCCACCACGATGGCGTCTTCGTTGGGTAGCAGGGCTGGGATCGACGCCTTATGCGAATTACCCACCACCCATTTGACGCCGGGCATGCGGCTCAGCTCCTCGGGTGCCCGCTGGGCGTAGCAGCCGGTCACCAGGATACGCGCCGTTGGGTTTTCACGGTGTACGCGGTGCACCGCCTTGCGCACATCCTCGTCGGCGGCAGAAGTCACAGTGCAGGTGTTCAGAATGACGAGATCCGCGTCGCGGGCCGTGGCCGCATTGAGCCCCTGCTTTTCCAGCAGCGACTCCAGCGCGGCGCCATCGGCCTGTGTGGCCCGGCAACCGAAGTTCTGAATGTGGAAGCTCTTCACGCACTCTCCCTGCGAATCACCCCGGGCAATAGCCCTTTGGCGGAGGAGTAGGCGAACGTACCGATGGCGTCCCGCCGCTTGCCCTCCGATACTTCCAGTGTATGGCTTCGGACCGTCTACTCAGCCAGGAAGAGATCGACAACGTATTCCGTAACGTCAAGGGCCCGCGCCCGCAGGACGATCTGGCGTCGCGCGCGCAGCCGTACGACTTCCGCCGTCCGGACCGTATCGCCAAGGATCAGCTGCGCGCCATCCACCTGCTGCACGACAACTTTGCACGCTCGCTGGCGTCCAGCCTGTCGGCGTACCTGCGCGCCTATGTGATGGTCAATCTGATTTCGGTGGAGCAGCTCTCGTTCCTGGAGTTTTCGCAATGCCTGCCCGCGCCCACCTGCATTGTCAGCCTCGGCATGCGTCCGTTCGACGGTAACGCAGTGCTCGAAATCAACCCGCAGATGGTGTTTCCGGTGCTCGAAATGCTGTTGGGAGGCAGCGGCAAGACGCCTCTGAAGGGCAACCGCGAAATTACCGAAATTGAGCAGTCGATTCTCGATGGTGTTTTTCGCATCATCCTGCACGACCTGAAAGACGCCTGGTCGCCCATCTCGCAGATCAACTTCGCCATCGAGGCGCACGAAACGGAGCCGTCGCTGCTGCAGATTCTGGCGCCTAATGAGGCAGTGGTAGCCATCGGCATCGAGATTCGCATCGGCGATGTGGCCGGGATGATGAATTTGGGTATTCCCTCGATCATCATCAAGATGCTCCGGCAGAAGTTCGACCAGCAGTGGTCGGTGCGCAAGTCGGAGTCCACCGAAGAGGAGCGTGTGCGTATCCTGCAGCTGATCAAGCCGTCCAATATGTGGTTTGACGCGCGCCTGAGCGGGCCGGCGCTGACCGTGGAGCAATTGATGGCGCTGGCCGAGGGCGATGTGCTGGAATTCGATTTTGCCGAACAGCGTCCGCTAAACCTGATGGTGAACGGATCGACCAAATTCTACGGCCACATCGGCTCAAACGGCCGCAAGCGCGTCTTCATGATCGAAACAACCCACTCGGTCGAATAACGCCGACAAATCCTGACACGCGGGCTCTTGCATCCAAAAGAGAATGGAGAAGGAGACGCGTGTCATGCCCGCCGCCGCCCCACCCACTATTCTCATCATTGATGACGATACGGAGATGACGGAGATGCTCGCCGAGTATCTCGCGCCGGAGGGGTTTGCGCTCGAAAGCCGCGCCGACGGCGCGGCGGGGTTGAAGCGCGCACTGGAAGGCGGCTGCCTGCTGGTGGTGCTCGACGTGATGCTGCCGCGCTTGAACGGCTTTGAGGTGCTGCGCCGGCTGCGCGAATCGTCGAACGTGCCGGTGCTGATGCTGACGGCGCGTGGCGACGCGGTGGATCGCGTCGTGGGGCTGCAGGCCGGAGCTGACGATTATCTTCCCAAACCATTCGATCCACAGGAGTTGGTGGCGCGCGTGCATGCCATCCTGCGGCGCGCGGCGCCGGGCGCTCTGCGCGCGAACGACAGCGCTGAGATGTTGCGGCTTGAAGATGTGGAGCTCGACCGGAAGTCGCGCGTGGTGCGCCGCGGCGGCGTGGACATCGAGCTGACATCCACCGAATTCGCTCTGTTGTACCTGTTTCTGCGCTTTCCTGGCGTGGTGATGAGCCGGGAAGAGCTGTTTCGCGACGTTTTGGGGCGAGAATTCAGCGTTTTCGACCGCAGCATCGACAACCACGTCAGCAGTCTGCGGCGCAAACTGGGCCCCCGGCCGGATGGCAACGACCGTATCCGCGCCGTGCGCAACTCGGGCTATGTCTATACCGCGCCAAGCGCCGGAGCGGCGTCGTGAAAAGCCTGTTCTGGCGCATTCTGTTGTGGTTCTGCGCGGGCAGCGCGATGGTGTTTATCGCGGTGGGCGTGGGGCTTTGGACCAGTTCGCCCGACGCACTCGCCACCGCCTGGTGGCAGGTTGGCCGCGGCGCTTTGGTGTCGGCCGGGCGCACGGCCGTCGAGATCCGCGAGCGCGACGGCGAATTGGCTGCCCGGCGTTACCTGGAGCGCTTTGGCCGGGACACCGGTGTCGTTGCCGAACTGAGCAATGGGCTCGCTGGCGAGCCGCTGGATCAACTCGGCGTAGCGCCGCTGCGTGGCCGGGCGGATGTGACCTTGCGCGGGGCGTCGGGCCGTTCATACACGCTTTCGGCGCGGCTGCCACGGCGCGCTGCCCGCGGCGTCTGGTCGCGCACGTTCATGCTGATCTATTTCTGCGTTAGCGCGGTGCTCTGTTTCCTGCTGGCGCGCCACCTGTCGGCTCCAATCGCGCACTTGCGCGCGCTCACGGCCCGTTTCGCCTCGGGCGATCTGGCTGCGCGTGTCCAGCCGCCGGAACTCCTGGAGCGGCGCGACGAAGTGGGCGGTTTGGCGCGTGATTTTGATCAGATGGCGGCGCGATTGGAATCGTTGGTGAACGCGCAACGGCGCTTAATCGGCGATGTGTCGCACGAGCTGCGCTCGCCACTCACGCGCCTCAGTCTGGCGTTGGGGTTGGTCCGCCGCGAGGGTGGGGTGGCGCCCGCATCCCTCGGGCGCATGGAACGCGAGGTGGAGCGGCTCAACGGAATGGTGGAGCAGTTGCTCGAGCTGTCGCGGCTGGAGGCGCTGGCGGCGCCGCCCCCGTTTGAGCGGATTGATCTGAACGCGTTGGTGGGGAGCATCGTTGTCGACGCCGACTTCGAGGCGTCTTGCGTGGGGCGCGGCGTGCGTTTGGACAACTGCATGGTCTGCACGGTGCGTGGTGCGGAAGCGTTGCTCAGAAGTGCGGTTGAGAACGTCGTGCGCAACGCGGTCCGCTACACGCAGGAGGGCACCTGGGTGGTGGTGAGCGTCACTCGCGCGCTGGATGCGCCAGTGGCGCGGGTGGCGGTGTCTGACCGTGGGCCGGGCGTCGAGGACGCGGATTTGCCACGGATTTTCGAGCCCTTCTACCGCGCCGAAAGCGCCCGTGAACGCCAAAGCGGCGGAGCGGGTCTGGGCTTGGCCATTACGGCACGTGTGGTGGAGCTACACGGCGGGACGGTACACGCTGCCAACGGTGTTGAGGGTGGTCTGGTAATCCAAATGGAGCTGCCGCTGGCCGGCGGCGACAATTCCTGACACGACAGCGACGATTCTCGCCGGCACGGGCGGCATAGCCGGGGCAGGATGAATGTGACGGCGCTGGGACGCGCCACAGAAAGGACGCCGCATCGGAATGAACACTCTGACACGTTTGGGCGGCTTGGCGCTGGCCGCTGGCATGACCCTCGCCTTCGGCCAAACCGATACGACCGAACTCGACCGCTTCTTCGCGCGTGTCTCGCGCCAGATCCGCACCGGATTCGAGGTCACCATCCAGCAGCACGGCAAAACCGTCTATCAGCGCCACTATGGCCCTTGGGCGCCCGGCCACCAGGCCAACATCGCCTCGGCCAGCAAATGGTTTGCTGGCGCAGTGATCATGTCGCTGGTGGATGACGGCGTGCTCTCACTTGACGACACGGCCAGCCGCTATCTGCCTTACATGACGGGCGAGAAGTCCACCATCACGGTCCGCCAGTTGATGAGCCACACGTCAGGCTTTGCCGGTGAATTCCCAGTGGTCGATCGCTGTCTCGCCAATCCATCCGGCACGCTGGCTGAGTGCGCCGAGCGTCTGGCCGCCAAGCCGCTGGCCGCGCCGCCCGGTACCGCTTTTATCTACTCTGGCGCGGGCATGCAGATTGCCGGACGCGTCGCTGAAGTCGCCTCCGGCAAGGATTGGCAGACGCTATTTCGCGAGCGCATTGCCGGACCGCTGGGCATGACGTCCACCGACTATGAGTACCGTGGCCCGACAGAGAATCCGCGCATTTCGGGTGGAGCGCGCTCCACCGTGCCGGACTACCTGAAGTTTGTCGGGATGATCCGTCAGAGCGGGCAGTGGCAGGGCCGGCGCGTCCTGTCGTCCGATTCGGTGGCGGTGATGCTGTCCGATCAGACGGCGGGCGTGCCGATGGTCCAGTCCCCTATGCCGGACGCACGCTATGGCATCGGCAATTGGGTGGAGTTGCCGCAGGCGCACGCCGTCACGGCCGCGAACTCCAGCATTGGGCTGGCCGGCTGGACGCCGATGGTTGACCGTCAACTCGACCTGGTGGTGGTGCTGGGCATGCAAAACGTGTTCCGGCCGTTCCAGGATTACTACGCTGAGTTCCGCCAGATCCTGGCCCGTACGTTCCCGCTGTAAACGCTGTACTAGAGGAGCCTCACGATGCGATATCTCGTCATTCTTTTTCTTACTCTGGGTCTGGGCGGCGCCTTCGGCCAGGAACCCACGCCGCGCGCTGAACGGTTTGAGCAGCGCCTGGAGCAGATCCGCGACCGTGTCCGGCCGACGCCCGAGCAGGTGGAGAAGCTGAAGCCGATCCTGCGTGAAGAGGCCGTGCAATTGAAAGCCCTGCGTGAGCGCGCCGGGCAGGGCGGCAGCCGTCGCGAGAAGCTCAAGCTGGCGCGCGAAGCGCGCGGCATCCGGGACCGCGCCGATGCGCAGCTCAAGCAAGTGCTGACGAAGACGCAATGGAGCGAGCTGGAACGTTTGCGCAGTGAATGGCGTGACGAAGCGCGCGCCGCGCGCCGCTAGGCCGCGGTCTGGCCAGCGAGGTCCTTTAGCAGCGCCTCGGCCGCACGCCGCCCACTCTCCATGGCGCCCTGGATGGACGGTGTGGCGCAGTGGTCGCCGCAGACGTAAAGGCATGGCGCAAGGCGCGCCGGTTGGTGATGCTCAAGCGGCTGTGAGACGGGCAGCGCCCGGTCGATGCGATAGACGGCCAGCAAGCGCCATTCGTCGGCGACCAGCCCGAACCAGCGTTTCATTTGGTGACGCGCGGCGGCGGCCAATTGGTCGTTGTCGCGGTTCGGTATGCCCACCACGCTTGCGGCAATCAACGACGCGCCCTCCGGCGCGTAATTCGGCGCCACTTGGCTCATCACGGCCAGACTGTTGACCGGGCCGCGGCCGCTACCGTTCAGCAACAGTACAGGGTGCTCGACGGGCGGCTCCTGGGCCGCGAAGTAAATGGTGCAGCCGCCGCGCCAGATGGCTTGCTCTTCGCTTCCGACCAGACGCAGCGCTTCGGTGGAATCCGTCGCCAACACAACGGCCGCCGCGCGGCGTTCTTCGCCGGATTCCAGCGTCACCCTGCCTTCCGCAATGGAACGGACACGTTGGTTCAGCTCAATGGCGTTTTCGGGCAAAGACGCCGCCAGTTGGCGCGGGATGGCGGACATGCCCTCAGCCGGTACGGCCGCATCGCCTTCGGCGAACATCTTGAAGAGGAACTCAAGCATCCGGCTTGAGGTGCTCAGCTTCGGGTCCAGCATCGCTCCCCCAAACAGCGGTTTGAACAACTGCTCCTGCACGGAATGCGAAAAGCGGTGGCGGCGCAGGAATGTATGCGCGCTGCTGTCGGGTGTGGCAAAAATCTTGTCGATGCTCTTTTCCAGCATCCTGGCGCGCAACCGCGCCAGCCGGAATTTGTCGGCCAGGCTGCCGACTGGAGAAAACAGGTTTGCCAGCAAAGTCCCCGGCTGGCGCCAGACGTCGTTGACCCGGATGAAACGGCCATGCTTGCGCACCAGCGCTCCGGGTTCAAAGCGGCACAGTTCCAGGGCGTTGTAATCCAGCTGGGCGGACGCTTCCGGGTAGGCGGTGAGCAGTACCTGGAAGCCGCGGTCCAGCAGGAAGCCGTCCACATAATCGGTGCGCACGCGTCCGCCGATGCCGTCCGACGCCTCCAAAATGCAGCACGTCACGCCGGCCGCTACCAGCTTACGGGCGCAGGCGAGGCCGGCCAGGCCTGCTCCGATGATCACTACGTCCGCATCCCCCATGGTCGATATGATCTTATCCCTCCCCCTGCTGGCGTGTTGCGCCAATCTGTCGCAGCACCAGAAACTCTGACAGATTCTCCGAGGTCAACATCCCGACCAGACGCTCTTCCTTGAAGACCAGAGCGCAGTTGCCCGATGCGGTCATCTCCGCTACGGCCACACCCAGGTCCATCGCCGGTTCCAGACGCACGAATTCGCGGTCCATTGCGCCGGCGACATAACCTTCCGGGCCGTCCGCGGCCAGCGCCTTCAGCAGGCTGGAACGGTTCAGTAGCCCCACTACCTGCTCGCCGTGCAGCACCGGAAAGTCTTGCTGCGAGGTGGCCAGCAGCAGTTCGGCGGCTTCGCGGATGGTGTTGCCGTGGCTGAGCACACGAAAATCGGTGATCATGGCGTCGTTGACGCTGGCCCCGCGCATCATGGCCTGCGTCGTGGTGGCCATCACCTCTTGCGTGGCGCCGACGTAGATGAAAAACGCAATGAAAATAAAGAGAAAATTTGCGCTCAGCAGTCCGTAAAGGGCCCCGGCGGCGGCCAATCCGGTCCCGATGCGTGCCGTAAGCCGTGTGGCGCGCTCTACGCCGCGCCGGCCGGCCAACAGCGCTCGTACAACGCGTCCGCCGTCCATCGGGAAAGCTGGCAGCAAGTTGAACAATGCCAGAATCAGGTTGGCCACGGCGAGCCTCGCCACCAGGTTGTCGTCCGTGGCGTTCTGCCAGTGCGCCAACAGCGGAGTGCCACCGTGAGCGACTGTCCAGCCCAACAGTGCCCCGCCCAGCACCAGGTTCACCACAGGCCCGGCCAACGCGATCCAGAATTCTTCGGATGGCTGCGGCTGGCGTTCCAGGCGGCTGAGGCCGCCCAGCGGCAGCATGACAATCTCCACCGTGCCGATGCCGAAGCGCCGCGCTGTCAGCGCGTGACCCAACTCATGTAGCAGAACTGAAAGAAACAGCGCCGCAATGTAGATGGCCGTGCCGGCCGTGGACTGTTTGCCGTCTGCGCCGATATAGATCAGCCAGACCGCCACTAGCCAGAATGTAAAGTGGAAGCGGACCGGAACACCGAACACGCGCACAACACCTATCACGCCGGGTGCGCGCCCGCCCGCAGGAGCCTGTGCCGGTGTGGTCGGCCGATCTTCCATCTAGACATGATAGAACGGCTGGCCCTTGTAGACCGGTTCAGCTCTCTGGTACTCCCCGCTCCTGCCACCAGTGGGATAGCTGTGCCAGCAGCCGCCCGGTGCCGCCTATTTGGCCGAGCGCGTAGCTCAGTTCGAATGCCTCCAGATTCCTAACCACGGCGTCGTTCATCCGGCCATAGCCGTCTGCGCCACAGTCTTCGGCTTTTAGCACCACCACCAGGTCGCTCATTACGCGTTGAACAACCTGGCGCGGTGAACCGCCTTCCACCGCTTCAGAAAGCCGTGTCAGCAGCTCTCTCAACTGTTCTTGCCGCTGGCCCATGCCGGGCACAAATTGCGGCGCTTCCAATGCTTGAATCGCGGTTGCCATAGGGACCTCTGGAGATCACTCCGGGGTACTCATCGGCCAGACCCGCGCGATTTGAAGGAAAAATTATTCCTGGGCCATTGTCGCCAGACGGTCCAGCACGCGGTGGCCCGAGTAGTCAATCGGGTCAGTTCCGCTCAGCACCAGATCGGCGTGTGCGCGGCTGGGGCGAATGTAATGCTCGGCGCCCGGCCGGACCGTGGCCGCGTACTGCTTTACGACCGACTCTCGCGTCCGCCCGCGTTCATGCACATCCCGGTCCAGACGCCGCGCCAGACACACCTCGTCGGGCGCCTCCACGTACATCTTCAGGGCCAGCAACTCTCGCAGTTCCGGCCAGTAAAGCGCGAACAGGCCTTCCAGGATGATCAGTCCGGCCGGCCCGATGGCGTCCTCGCCCGGAGCGCGGGAGTGCGTGGCGAAATTGTAGTGCGGCGCGTGGATGGACTGGCCGGCGTGCAGTGCGCGCGCGTCGGCCAGGATCGCCATTTCGTCCACCGAGTGTGGCTCGTCAAAGTTCGTCGCCGCGCGGACTTCCAGCGGCAGGTGGGCCAGATCCAGATAATAGTGATCCAGGTTGACCACCGGCGCACCCGTCTGCGCCGACAGCCAGCGCGCCAGCTCCGTCTTGCCGGAGCAGGATGGCCCGCCGATACCGATCAGCCGCGTCGTCACGGCTACACCCTGGCCGCCGTTTGCACGGGTGGCTGCGGCAGTGGCCCGTTGGCGTTGGTCAGCCTGACGCT
>CAYZIX010000070.1:0-23623 GCA_964478395.1 uncultured Candidatus Solibacter sp. | reverse complement strand
CGGCCGGCGGTACGAGGATCAGGTCCAGATGGTGCTGGACGCTAACACGATTGGCGGACGGCATGGCCTGGGCATGTCGGACCAGATCGAGAACCGCATCATCGAGGCCAAGAGCCGCGGCATTTACGAAGCACCGGCCATGGCTTTGTTCTTCATCGCGTATGAGCGCCTGATCACGGGCATCCACAACGAAGGCACGCTGGAGCAGTACCACTCGCTGGGCCGCCGGTTGGGCCGGTTGCTTTATGAGGGGCGCTGGTTCGACCCGCAGTCGATGATGCTGCGCGAAACGCTGCAACGCTGGGTGGCCAAGGCTGTCACAGGCGAGGTGACCGTCGAACTGCGGCGCGGTAACGACTATTCGATTCTCGAGACGTCGAGCCCGAATCTCACCTACAAGCCGGAGCGGCTGACGATGGAGAAGAATGAGGGCTCGTTCACGCCGGCGGATCGCATCGGCCAGCTCACGATGCGCAACCTCGACATCACGGACTCGCGCGACAAGCTGTTCGTCTACGCGCACGCCGGTCTGCTGGGCGCGGCCAACTTCGAGGGCATGCGGCTGCTGGACGGCGAGACGGAATCGAGCGACGAAGAGAAGAAATAGCGTCAGGAGACGAGCCGGTCGCAAATTATATCTCGTTCACTGTCAGCGAACTAGCGATGGGGACGCTTGTTTTTGTCGTCTCTTGTGGTATCAAATGATACTAGAGGAGCCCAAGAGTGGGCCGAAGAGATTCTCAGGCGCACCCAGATTCTCGCCATGTCGTTACTGCTTTGCGGCAGATGCAAGATGCGGTACGAGAGGGGCGCTATGAGATTCATCCAAGAGTTCACGACCGGTTGGCAGAGTTGGGCTTGGCAGATTTGGAACTGCATGACGCGGTCGAATGTGCCTTCGGCGAGCTGACGTTAAACGACTATCGAGAGCCCGATGGGGCTTTCGATCCGCCTGGGCACGCTTTTGTTTGGCAATCCGAACGCTTTGGTTGCCAGATGTACCTAAAATTCAGGCTGGAAGGACGCCGCCCTAGATGCTGGCTATACTCCCTTCACAGATCTGACTATGAGTAGGAGCGGAAGGAAGACACATCCATGAAATGCATGGAATGCGGCAAAGGCAGGATGCGACGTCAAGTCACCCGCGTTGCGCACGAGATTCGTGGACTAGCCTTCGAGGTAGTAGGGGAGGCACTCGTCTGCGGCCACTGTGGTTTTCAGATGATCCCCAATGATCTGATCGCTGAACATGGACGATTGACCGATCGCGCCTACCGCGAGGCCGCAGGGCTGTTGAGCCCAGAGGAGATCCGTGCCGCGAGAGAACGCCTCAAAATGTCGCAGCATGAGTTCGCGTGCTATCTCGGCGTGGGGGAAGCAAGTGTCAAAAGGTGGGAACTTGGAGCTTTGCAGGAAAAGAGCAGCGATAATCTGATCCGTCTAACCACCAATCCGGAGTCAGCAAAAAAGAACATAGAACAACTCTGCCAGCGGTTAGGATGTGAACCGCCGACAACGCCGAAACAAGAAACGATCATTGTTACAGTGCTTGGTACAACCAGGCTCGGAAAGCTAGCTGACTGGTCGAATATCAATTCACCAGTGACCATGAGATGCGCCACGCATTTCGTGTCTCAACGGTGCCCAACGATGCAGTGAGGAACTGCGATGAATGCTTTCCTGATTCAACAGACAAGCCAGGAGCAGAAAGACGTTCGGGAGTTTCAGGCCCATGCAGAACTCGCCGCTATCCGGCTCAGGAACTTCATGGCGCGCAGCTCCACCAAACTCCCAGAGACTGTCGAAAGCTTACAGTTGGGCCTTCGGCACAAAGCGTCCAACTCGAGTATGGGTGACCGTTGCGCCTCATTCGACGTCGAGATCAGTCTAGACATCGCGCAGAGTGGGCAACCACCAGAAGAGCTTTGTCATGTCGATTGTTGCTTCGAGCTAAAGTACGCTCTTTCCAGAGATTACCAGCCAACTCGCGAGCAACTGACCGCATTCCAGCAAAGCAGCGCTGTATTCCACTGCTGGCCGTTCATGCGGGAGTTTGTGCAAAGCGCAACTCAGCGCATGGGGATGAACGTCCCTCCAATTCCGATGCTGCACCTTGGTCCGGCGATTGCGCCTGATGATCGGAAGAGAAAACCCACAAACCATACCGTGAAAAACCGCCGACTGCAGAAAACGACGGCGAGCACTAAGAAGAAGTAGCGTCAGGCGAGCTGGTGCTCCAACCAGTCGCAGTTGAGCATCTTCTCGACCAGGCCGAGCGGCGTGTAGTAGTAGTGGTTCGACGCTTCGTAGCCGATGAGTGAGTCGCCCTTGGCGACGAAATACTGGCGGCGTGCCAGCTCACGCTCGGCACGCACGAGTTCCAGCATTTTTGTTTTGGAGCGTGACGCGGAATCGCGCTCCAGGTAGAACTCCAACTGATTGGCCGTGCTCTCAAAGTGATGCAGGCACGTCCCGGCAATGGCGAGCTCGCGCCGCGCTTCAGCGCGGCCGGACCGTTGAGCCGCGCGCTGCAACCTGACGAGGCCCGCGCGCCATTTAAACGCAAGCGCGCGAAATTGTTTTAACGCTACTGCTGGCGGATAGGCGCCGCACCACGCCTTGTAAGCGTCGTGCGGGAAGAGGATCATGCCCGGTTTCAGGCCCGTCGGCTTCAGACGCAACAAATTGGCGGGGCCGTGCTGCGTGGGGATCACGTAGATGGCCACGCCGTACGGGAATTCCTGAAAGGCCTCGCTAAACGCGCGCCACGCGGCTACGGCGTCGGCCACTTGCCCTGCCCCGTACATGCGTTCGGCTTCACGCGCGAGCACGGCTTCCGGCTGCGGGCGCGGCTCGAAAGCAAACGCATTCGCCGCACGCAGATTGGGCGACGGGTAGCCGCCGCACGTCCAGGATGCGAGCACTCCGTCGATGCCAGCTTCGGCCAGCCCGCGCGCGTGTTCCACCACCAGCGGCAGCACCGGAATCCAGGGCACGGCCGAAATCTCCCAGGTGTTGTTGAACTGCGCCTTGGCCAGCGTCCGCAGCCCGGCCTGTTTCGCCAGCGCCCAATGGCGGCGCGCGCGCGGCCCGGGGCCGACGACGGACATCGAGTACTCGCCAACCACTGTATCCACTCCGCCACGGTACACGGGCTTCGACCATTCGCTGATGCTCATCAGCGCAGTGTCCTTGGGCAGCTTCGGAACCAGCGCCTCGGCCAGCGGGCGTCCCCAGCCCCAGTCCCAACTGATGATTTCCGCGGTGCGGCTATGCTCGCGGATGCCTTCACGGAAAGTGGTGACCAGCTCCGCAATGGCATCGGCGGCAGTGCGCTTTGAACAGCGTGGGCAATCGGGAGCTACCGGCAGCTTTTCACCCCAGGCATTGCTGTGCGAGAAGCAGTTGGTGTGGTTCTCCGACATGGTGATGGAGAAGACACCGCCGAGGCCGGGCACCTCGCCGAAGACGTGGCTGAGCGACGCGCGAATCCAGTCGCGCACCGGTTCGGCCGACGTGCACATCGCGTAACCGCCGCCAGCTTTGGAGCCACGCAACTCCGGCCGCGCGGCGAAGAACGACGCCGGCATGGCGCGCGGCTCGTTCAAATAGAGATAGATTTTGAGCCCCGCCTTGTCAGCGCGTGCGACCAGCGCGCGCAGGTTGCGCAGACGTGTTTGCCAGCCCTCGCCAAACTCGGGGAATTGGCGCGATGGAGCGAGCGTGTTCAGCACCGCCTGAATCCAGACGCCGCCCATGCCAGCCTCGGCGGCACGTTGCAGGTAGCCATCAGGGAGACCCGCGGCATCGCCTTCCAACAGCGGATCGCCATACAACGCGAAGTACGAATAGCAGAAACGCGGCGACCAGAGCGGCCTGCCTTGCGGCCGGGACGCGCGTTGCGCGACCGGCCGGCTGAGTTCATCGACAAACGCAAAGCGCGGCTGGCCAGGCTCGTTCAAGCGTGCGCCAAACCATTGCATCAGGAGCGCCCGGATCTCAGCGGCACGCCGGTTTTCGGCATCCGTGGGCGAATGGTAACTGAGCCACGCGCACGCCGGTTTCGCGCCGAGCTTCACGTCGAGAAAATCGTCTTCTTTCAGTGTGAAGCGGAAGCGTTTGTCCGTCCATCCCAGCAGCTCGATGATCTGCTCCTCAGGCAACAGGAACCAGTTCTGGCGGATTACGGTGATGTAGATCCGCTTTAGGTAGTCGTCGCTCAACCGGCGCTTGGCGGGCAGCCCCATCGATGTGCCGATGGCATTCAACTGCTGCGATGAGGCGCCCACCACGCGCGCCATCGCGTCGAGATTCGCGAGTTCCCAATTGCGCCAGACGAACTGGTGCAGCCGGCTGGGGAAGTACGCTTCGCCCGGCTCCATCTGCCCTGCATCGAACGCCGCGCCAAGCAAATAAGCCCGGCGGCTCAACCGCGTTTCAGCCATGTCCACAGATTATCGGGTGAGCACCTCTTCAAGGAAGCCGGCCGCGCGCGGGTCCTTCGACTGGCCCAGCCAGAAGAACGCCTGCTTGCGCACTTCAGCACTACGATTTGTGCGCGCCACGCGGATCAACTCGGGCACACCCTCGCCACCTGGCAACTGGCTCAGCGCGAAAACAGCCTGGCGCTTGACCTTCGCCTCCAGGTCGTTCTCCACGGCCTCGCCCAACGCAGCGACGGCTCTTTTGCCCGCTTTGTGCGCCATCCAGAACAACGCCTTGCCACGCACCTCCGGATCACGGTCTTCTTTCGACGCGCGGATCAGACGGGACAACGCCGCCGGCTCCTTGCTGATGGACAACGCGAAGACGGCCTGCTCGCGCACCTTCACGGACGAATCCTCGGCCAATACACGCTCCAGCCGCCGCTCGCCTGCCGCTCCGCGCGCCGCGCCCAGCCAGAAGACGGCGTCCTTGCGCAGTTCCTGACTTGCATCCGGCTTGAGGAACACCTCCAACGCCGAATCAGCCTCGCTGCTGTCGTGCAGCGCGATGGCGGCTACCGCGCCTTTCACCGTGAGCCCGCGCAAGTATGCGATGCTCTCGTGCGCACCGACGTTCTTCAGCCATGTGACCGGCCGAGCCTCTTCTTCGTCACAACCAGGCGAGGAGACGCGCACTTTCTGTACACGGCCATCAGCTACTCCAATCAGCACGACGCCGCGCTTGTCCGCCGAGCGGCAATTGCCATTGTTCATCGTGGACACGCTGGCAAACTCATAGCCCACCCAACCGGCACCGCGCACCGCGGCCACGGCGCTTTCAATCGACCCGGCGTGCAGCGCCGCGGCGCTCAGCAGAGATAGTGTCAATAATCCCGTTTTCATGGCTATTTCTCCAGAATTTCCAGCATCAACTCGCGTGCTTCAGGAGCCTTCATGATCGACAACATTCTCACCGCCTCCTGTTTGAGCGCGGCATCCTTTTCAGTGCGTGCAATTTCGACCAGAGCCTTCGCGTTGCCCTGCGTGAACAGACCGCGCACGACGGCCTTGCGCACTTCGGCCTCCGGGTCCTTGTGATAGATATCGAGCAGCACGTCAGAGGTGCGCGCCTTGCCCATCACGCCCAGCATCTGGACGGCCTGGATGCGCGACGCCGTGCTGCGGTCCGTGCGCGCGATCTGGGCCAGCGGCTCAACGGCGCCGGCAATCATCAGGCCCCCCATCAATTCCTTGCGCGTGGCTTCGTCGGTAATGGCTGGATAAAGCTCCAGCAACTCCTTCTGTCCACCCATGACGCCAAGCTGGCGCAAGGCCTCGCGGCGCAGGTCGGTGTCCTTCTCGTTTTTGGCGATCTCTAGGACGCGCGCCCGGTTGCCGGTTAGCATGAAACCACGCAACACTTCACGACGTAGCGCCGCATTGTTCGACGTCCGGTAGATTTCTTCCAGCAGGGCTTCGCTCTCCTTGCCCTGAAATACCGCCAGATTACGCAAGGCCTGGCGCTGCAACTCCGGATTCGAGCTGTTGCGGGCGAGCCTCAGCAGCGTCTCACGCGCTTTCGGCGTGTTGCTCTGCGCCAGCACGAACAGCGCGCGCTGCTTCACCTTTGGACTGGACGTTCCGGCCAGCATCTTCTCCACGATTGCCGTGGCGCGCTCCGGGTCGCTCTGCATCAGACCATTCAGCGCCATCAGCTTCAAGTCGTCGTCCGAGGTCTGCTCCGGCGGCACGGGCCGGCCGGCCGCCGCCAGCACTTCCACTTCCAGCGCCTTGGCGTCGTTCACCCAGCGGCTGGCCGCGAACTCCCGCTTGAGCTGCGTGATTGTCCGTAGCGCCTCTTCACGCCGTCCGAGCTTGTTCTGTGTGTAGGCGCTCCAGTACAGCGCCGCGTCAACACGCGCCGAACGCTCCGCCACCACTTTGCGGAAACCCGCCAGCGCCTCCTCCCAACGTTTCTGGTCCAGTGCCCGCATGGCCTGCGCGTACTCGTTTTCCGCACCGGCCCAGGAACCGTAGGCCGCAATGGCCAAGAACACGCCCAGCACAAATTGTTTGAACATAGCCGCACTCCTATTTGAAAGACCGTTTAGTTCCGCGCCAGCGGCGGATGCGTCCGCATGCGCTGGTTCAACACACGAAGACGGAACAACAGACCGTCTTCATCCAGGCGCCGCCGCAACTCGCGCCATTCTTCACCGTCGGCGTGACGCGCCTCCAGCAGATAACGCTCCAGTTCATCGAGCAACGCGGCCGTTGCGGTATCGCCGGCGCGGTATGCCGTCTGCCGGTATAGCCGGTTGGCGGCCACCAGGTCCGCCGCAGGGCCGCGTTCGCCGGCGAACTCCGTCTCGCTGGAGTTTTCCACTTCGGTCAGCAGACGCTGGCTCTGCTCCAGGTGCTCTGCCAACGTTACGTTCAGCAGCCGTTTTTCGACACCCGCACGCACAGGCGGCGCGGAGACAGAAGATTGACGGCCCAGCATAAATGCAGCAACGACAAGGCTGGCCAACGCGGCTGCGGCCGCCATACCTTGCCAGGAGGGCCACCACGCCATGCGCCGGCGTTTCAACCGTGGCTTCAAGCGCCGCCAGACGTCGTCCGCATAATGTTCACCGCGCTCCGGCACCGCCGCGCCACTGGCCAAGCCGAGCGTCCGCTGGATGGCGGCCAATTCCGCCCGGCACCGCGCACAGATTTCCAGGTGCCGGTCGAGGCTGGCCGGATCGTCGTGATCGTCAAAGGCAAAGGCCACCCAATCGGCCTCGCCAGGATGGCGGGTTTCTTCGTTCATGGCTCACACTCCACCAGCGGCGCCAGAGCCCGCCGCAATTTCTGCACAGCGCGGAAGATACTGTGCCGCGCCGCAGCCGGGGCCACCTCCAACACGTCGGCAATTTCGCTTACCGGGCAGTCTTCGTAATGCCGCATGGTGAATGCCGTGCGTTCCTGCGGCGTCAGCACGTTCAGCGCCCGATGGAGCGCCTCGCGTACCTGCCCGCTGCGCGCCAGACGTTCCGGATCGGGAGCCGTCGCGCGCGCCTCCGGCGTTGTTTCGCCGTCCAGGCCAGCAGCGCGCCGTTTCCGCTCCTTGAGCAGGTCAAGCGCGGTGTTGGCCGCAATACGGTACAGCCAAGTGGAAAAACTAGCCCGCTGGTCGAAGCTGGCCAGATGCCGGTACGCCTTCAGAAAGGCGTCCTGGACCACATCATCCGCGTCAGCCTCACTGCCGGTGATGCGCCAAGCCAGGCGGAATACGGCGTGGCTGTAGCGCTCCACCAAAGTGCGGTAAGCGTCACTATCGCCGGCCAGCGTGCGTTCAATCGCCGAGCTGTCCGTCTCGTTCATTCAATCGCTTGGACTGCGCCCGCGTGGCGCCTGTTAGCTCTTATTTCGAGCCCTTCACGTACAGCTCAGCCAGATGCGCCACCGGGTCGGAGGCATTGGCTGTCTTCGCGATCCGGGCATGAGCGGCCGACTCCACTTCAGGATAGCCGTATCGCCCCGCCAGACGGCCCCACACGGCCCATCCGCGGGCGTCCAGCGCATCCAACTGCTCTCCGCTTAGCCCGCGCGTGAAAGCGTTGTAAGCTTCCGCCGTTTGGCCGGCGGCCAGATGCAGGGCCGCCACGGCGTACCAGTAGTCTGAGCCGAGTTCAGCCGGGTTGCTGCCGGCGTTCGTGGTCAGGTCTTTCAAAGATTTCGCCACATCGCCGCCCCCCAGAAGCGCGCACCAGGCGGCCAGCGTGCGGTCAGCCGGCTTAACGCCCGGCTGTTGAAGCAGTGCGCCGGCGGCGCCGGCAGCGTCTTTCGTTCGCCCCAGATGGAGCAGCGCCGTCACCTGAGCGCGCAGCATGTACAGATCATCGGCATCCTTGGCGCGCCCTTTTCCGGCCTCGGCCAGCAGCTCGTCCCAATGTCCCGCACCTTCCAGCGCACGCAACACCAAGTGCCCGCCGGTCGCCTCAAAGTTGCGCGTCCGCTCCAAGCGCCGGGCAGCTTCCAGCATCTCCGGCCAGCGCTTGGCCTTGGCTAACGTCTCGCACAGAGCGCGGTCGAGCTGCGCACGTTCCAAAGCGGTCGATACCTGCTTGCGCCGCGCCGTCAGGATCTCAATCACCACGGCTGACATCGCCGGATCCTTGCCGGCCAGCGCCGCGGCGGCCACCCGCTCCCGGCCAGCTTCGCGCGTCTTGCCGGGCAACGCCTCCGGCCACAGGAAATAGGGGGCTGGACGCCCACCAGCGCTGTCTTTGTCGGACAGCTTGGGCATGACGAAATCCAGCCACCAGCGAGCACCGGTCAAGTCGTTGTGCGCCAGCAGATCCAGCGCCAGTTCGCCCACTCCAGAAGCGTCCTCGGGCGCTCCAACAATGCGGTAACCGTCACCCTCCCGGCTGACGAACATGCTGGTTGGGCTGTCCCCGGTCTTCAACATCTTGATCCAGTAGCCGCGCTCCGCTTCGCCGACCGTATCGAACTCCATCATGCTTGCGAGCAGGTCCAGGCAGTTGGCCTCGCTCAGACCCAAGCGCGCCATCATCTCCATCAGCGCTTCAGCCGATGCCGCCAGCTTGGGCAGTTCCGAGTCGGCGTTGTTCCACTTCACCACGCGAGACATCAGCGGCTTCAAGTGGGCTTCGTCAACCTGCCGCGACAGGATGCGGTAGATCAGCATCTGCACCGGCCATGCCGGCTGATCCGGCTTGAGCAACGCCTCCTCGGCTGGCTTCATGCGCTCGTAAATAGACTGCCGGCGCGTCAACTCGTCGCTCGGCGCCAGACGGATGGCCGCTTTTAGCAATTGGCGCGCGGCTTCGTAGCGCCGGAACTGGTAGAGTGACGCGGCCGCTGATGCCAGCGCGGTTGAACGCGCACCGCTTTCCGAATAAGCTGACTGAGCTTCGATGATGGCCCGCGCCGGGCTCTCCGCCATGGCCGTCAAGACCAGCGAGGTGGCGGCACGCACGCTGTCGGCAAGCTTCGGCAGCCCGGCCCGCGCGCCCGCCAAATCGTTATTCCACATCAGCGCCGCAAACAGGTTGCCTTCAATCGTGGCGTTGGGCGTGTCCTTCAGGTATGTCCGATAGAGCTCGATCGATTCCTTCAGGCGCGCCCCTGTGCCGTAACGCTGCCCGGTGGGGCTTTCTTCGAGCAAGATGGCCAGTTCGAGCATCGCCACCTTATCGTCGGGCTCCACTTCCATCGCCTTGCGGTAGCACTTTTCCGCTTCCGCCGAATTCCAGTCGCCGCGGAAGCGCCGCCCAAAGCGGTCGTGCTGATACACCCAGCCAAGCGCTTGCCAGGCCTGCGAGCTTTTCGGCGCCAATTCAGTGGCGCGCCGCGCCTCAGCTAGCGCCAGTTCGGCCAGCCCCACCTCCACCAGCAGCCGCGAATAACGCACATGCGTCATGGCGCTGGCATCGGGCCGTGCCGCCGCCTCACGCACGATCTTCAGCGCCGCCGGGCGGTCACCCAGCGCCAGCGGCTCGGCGGTCGCCATGCTGAAGCTGAGCATTTCAGCCGGCGTCCGGTAGTGTTCGCGCACGGCCTTGCGGAACGTCTCGTATTCAGCCACCGTCCAGCTTCGCGGACCGCTATCGAAGCGAATCACGGCTTCAATCACGTCGTCGCCGGAGCGCTTATATTCGCACTCCAGGCGCGCCGGCCCGAATGCCTGCTGTTTCGACTCCGGCAACTTGTTCAACCTGAACAGCGGCGCCACTTGAATCCGGTAGCGGTACTCCATGCGATGCGGCACGGCGAAGTAGTAGCCATGGCGGCGCGGCTTGTCAGGCTCGCCGGTTTCGAGCAGGTGGTCCGGCATTTCGCTCATCGCCCACATTGGAAATATGGCCACCACCGCATCGCCCATGTCGGTCAGGGCGCGACGCGCCTTCAGGGCCTGCAATTGCCGGCGATAAGGTTTGGACAAATCGTCGGGCTGCGGCACCGTGTAGCTGCCCAGCGCGCCAGCCAGGTAATCGCGTTTCACGTAGTCTTCCAGCGCCTTGCGCTGCGCGGCGGCATCAGCCGGCAGTGCGCGCATGCCACGCTCCATCTCGCCCCAGGCTTCAATGGTCTCCGTCACCTCGCCCGCGCCGTAATCCGGCATGCGGATCTCAATCGTGTGCCGCCGGCCGTTGTCGGCCGCGCTGATGTCGGGAGTTTTGACCAGATCCGTCGTCGCGGCTTCGGCCACCAGCGCCCAGCGCCCCGTGTCGTTGGCCGGCAGTTGTCCGATGCGCACATTCTCGGCCGTGGCGTCAATCCACACAGGCGGTGTCGTCGCAGCGCGAACAATGGCATGGTCGAACAGCCCCATGCCCGGCAACTCCGGATCGACATCGAACATCGGACCGGTGCGCAACAACGCCACAGCGGACGGTATGCCGACGGCCTTCAACGCCGCCACCAGCAGCGTGGCCTTGTCCTTGCAGTCGCCGTAACCGCGCTTCAGCACCTCGGCCGGCCGCGCCGGCACAATGGCCGCCTTACCGAATTCGATGCCGGTGTAGCGCACGCGCTTGTTGATCGCGGCCATCAAACGCCCGATCACGTCGCGCTGCGAGCCTGAGCGGTCCAGCCCTTCAAGCAATGCTCCGACTTCGGCCCCGTTACTCTGGCGCTCCACCGCATCGGCGTAACTCGCCGCCACTGCCGCCCACGACGTTCCGGTGGTAAAGCCCAAGTAAGGATAATCCACCACGTCTGGAGGAGCGTCCCATTCATAGCCGTCGCGCGGCTTCAGCGGCCCCAACTCACACTCATACCGCACCAGCCCGCCGTTCTCGCTACGACGCACGGCCGAATCAGCAATTCCAGGATGGATCAGCTTCAGCCCCAGCTTCGCCGGAGCTTCAACCACCACATGAAAACGCTCCAGCCGGATCTCCTCGTCGAAGCTCACGCGCTCAGTAACGCCGGCCTCGAATAGCGGCGCGTTCTGCTTGCCGGTGAATTCATATTCGATAAGCGCGCCGGCCGCCACGGCCGGCAGTGGTGCACGCACAATGCGCCGGTCGGAATACACCTTGCCGTCACGTTGGTCAGCCGGCACGTCAGCCACGGTCTTTGGGTCCAGCCAGTGACCGACGCCATCAGCGGTAATGACGCGCGCGCGCACAGTTGGGCGCTGCTCGTGCCATGGCTCGTAGCTGCGCTCAATGCTCGAATAATCCTCAACCGCGGACTGCTTTTCGATCTTGAACATCTTGCGCCGCGAGCGCGTGGTGCGCCCCTGCGCGTCGAAGCGCACAATCGCCTCGTCCAGCAGTTCGACCACTCCCTGGCCCTCGGCCGCCTGGATACGCGCCGCCGCATCCAGCAAAGCCCACTCCGGCTTGGCAAACGGCGCCGCCCAAGGCTCAGCCGCCATGCCAGCGAAAATCAAGAAAAATTGAAGATTAAGTACTGCGGCAAACCGCATGCCCTGGCGCATAAGTTCAGAGCGTATCACACCCCAATTTCACGTAATTATCGGGATGCAGGCTGAAACGCGCGCTTAGCCCTTCACAATGCCCGGCAGCCAGCGCTGCGCGTTGCCGTGGAAGAGTTTGCGAACCACGGCCTCGGGCAGGCCCAAACCCTGGTACGGTTTGCCGCGGAACTGTATGGTCTCCCGGGTAGCGAAGAACTTCCAGTCCTGCTCGTGCGTCAGACGCAAGCGGCTCGTGAACTCGGCGTCGTCCGTCCGCAGCGTCGAATCCGTCGCGTAGAGCACGCGGTCCTGATACCTGATCAGAAACTCGCGCGCTTTATCGTGATCGCCCAGGATGAAGTAACGCACGCGCGCCGCCGTGTCCACGGCGAAATTCGGATAACGGTCCAGGCGCTTGGCCAAGCGCTCCCAGTGCTCCTCGTCGCTACCCAGATGGCAACCCACCAGACGCAGCTTCGGGTGGCGCTCCAGGATGTGGTCCCGCGCGGCCAGGATCGCCTCTTTCGACGGCACGCCCGGCTTGTTGAACATGCTCCACTCCGGGTGCTTGCCGTAGTAACCGATCTCCGGATTGGAATCGTTCAAAGCCATCCAGGCACCGTCCGGCTCGGCCAGATGAGCGATGAGCGTCCTGTCTGCCTTTTGGACCGCGTTATAGATGGGCGTGAACACCGCATTATCAGGCAGCAGATATTCGCCCGACTTCGCGCGGATGGACATGCCGATGTTCTTCCAGATCTTGACGGCGATGGCGCCTTCGCGGAAGGTCTGCACCAGCGAACCGGTCACGCGCCCGGCGAAATCGGGCGCCTCGAATCCGCGTGCATCGAACGAAGAGGCCCAGGACAGACGGCCGTGTGTGGCGCGATAAACCTCCGACGCACCCGTCATCTGTTCGCCAACACTTGAACGCTCATCGCCCACGGTTTCCGAGAGACAGATGGAGAGCCCTCGCCAGTGGTTCTTTTCAAAGTCTTCAAACAGCGCCGGGGCACGGTTGTAGATGTGCAGGTGCGTGTCGATCCTGTCGAAGTCAGGCGGCGCCGCAACGGCGGCCATTGTCGCGAGCAAATCACGTCTGGTCATGAAGGGCACGCCTCATCATATCGCGCGCTTCCGGGGCGGCTCGTGCGAAGGCAACTCGGTCCAGTGCTCGGACGGACCCTGCATGTTCTCGGGCAGAATCAGCGAGCCGTGCCCCTCTTCGCACAGCAGTTCGGTGGAAGCGGGCTCGAAGACGCTCGACCAGGAACCGGTGTTTACCGGAAGCGCCAAACGGCGAAGGCACACCGGACAACGCCGGCGCTGGTCGGAAAAGCACCAGATCAACGAACAGGCCAACAGCGCCACAAATAGCAACCCGGGCACCAGGCCGCCAACGACGAAACGAAGCACAGGATTGGGCAGAAACTCACGCACCACGAAGGTGGCTTCCAGCCACAGCACCGGCAACAGAATCAGCACAAGCACCAGCTTTGAGGCCAGAAACCACCAGTAGCGCCAGTTGTAACGGTGCAGCGGCGGCCGCGCGAAAGTCACCAAGCAGAAGCCCACCAGCAACGCGAACAGAATAAGCAGGCCTTGAGCCACCATCACGCCGTCACCCGCGCCGGGCGGGCGTTTGAACACCAGATTTTCGAAGGCGTGCGCCAATGCCAGAGTTGCCGGAAATCCGCGGCTCAGCGCGCCGGTCAACGCGAGCAGCGCCGCAGCCGCCAGAAAGACAAACTCCGCGCGGCCGACGCGGCTGCGCACACGCTCCAGCGGAAAGCGCTCTGAGCAGGCGTGCGCAAACATGCCGAAGACATACTCGGCGCGTGTGTGCTCCCAATCCGGATGCGAGCTGCGCGAGTAGGCCCAGAAATCGCGCAGATCGGCCTCGCGGCGGGCTCGCCATGCGCCGCGAAAGCCACCTGGCACAATCCAGGAGGCCATGTGCAGCATGCCCATGACACAGAGTGGCGGATGCGGCTGTGAGGTAGTTGACATCAGCGTTCGCGATTGGGGCGAAGCTGCGATTATACAGGAGCACGCAGCCGGATTATGGGACGATCCAACGCTGCTGGATCAGCCAGTAGACAACCGGGATCGAGAACAGACTGGAATCGACGCGATCCAGCCAACCGCCGTGCCCGGGCAGCAGGGAGCCCGAGTCTTTCACACCGGCGCCGCGCTTGATGGCGGACTCGCACAGATCACCGACTTGCCCCATGATATTTGCCACCAGGCACAGCCCGACGGCCTGCACCAGTCCCACCTGCGGAAACTTCCAGTGCAGGAACCAAACACCAAGGATCAGCGTGCCGGCCAGCGAAGCCAGCGTGCCTTCACACGTCTTGCCCGGGCTTAACGACGGCGCCAGTTTGTGCCGCCCGAACTGCTTTCCGAAGTAGTAAGCGAAGGTGTCGCCAGCCCAATTAATGGCCGAGGCAAACAACAACCACCACGGGTTGATTGCGCGCAGTTCCACACCGCAGCGCCACGAGCCAAAGACATAGAGAATGCCAAAGCTGGCCATGGCCGTGAGCGGCAGCACCTGCGCGAGCGGACGCGCGCGCAACGCCAGCATCCAGAACAGCAGCGCCGCCAGCGTGAGCAGCAGCCATTCGCTGTGCGGCAGCACCAGCAGGAAGACGCCCGCCACGTAGCCGGCCGGATTACGGCGCGGGTCGAAGGCCAGATCAGGCAGATGAGCAGCCGCCAGGCCAAGGTACTCGTAATAGCAGAACAGGCCGACAGCAGCTAGCACTGGTAAGAAGAACCACTGCGGCGCGAAGACGACGGTGTAAAAGAAAAACGGGGTGAGAATAAGGGCGGTAGCTATGCGCTTCATGGCGTGGGCAGGCCGATGGCTTCCACCCACTTTTCATCGCCGCCGCCCACGGGAGGCCGCGTGCGAAGTCCGCCGAAACGGCGGTCGCGCTTCTGGTAGGCCGCTATGGCCTCAAGCAGCGCGGTGCGTTGGAAATCGGGCCAACAGGTTTCCGTAATATAAAGTTCGGCGTAGGCAACCTGCCAGAGCAGGAAGTTTGAGATCCGCATTTCGCCGGAGGTGCGGATCAACAGATCAAGTTCGGGCTGGCCGGCTGTGTAGAGGTGGCGCGCAATCGAATCTTCATCCACGCGCAGGCTGGCGAGCGAGCCATTCTGGCGGGCCTCGTCGACCAGCGCATTGACGGCGTCCACAATTTCACAGCGGCCACCGTAGTTAATGGCCAGGTTGAGCACCAGCCCATTGCAATGAGCCGTCGCGGCGATGGCCGAGTCCAGTTCGCGCCGCACAGTTTCGTCCAACTCGTCCAGGCGGCCAATGGCGCGCAGCCGGATGTTGTTCCGTTTCAGATTGGCGACCTCACGGCCCAGGTAGTAGGTGAGCAGGCGCCACAGAGCCTCAATCTCAAGTTGCGGGCGCTTCCAGTTCTCCACCGAAAAGGCGTAGAGCGTCAGAGAGCTGATCCCCATCCGCGCGCACGTTTCCACGCTGATTCGCACCGGCTCTACACCGGCCTTATGCCCGGCCACGCGCGGCAGCGAGCGGCGGCGCGCCCAGCGCCCATTGCCGTCCATGATGATGCCGATGTGCGCAGGCAGGCGTTCCGGATCGAGCGAGCGCGCCAGCTCGTAATCCGGCGTGCCTGGCCTGAGCGTGTCCAGTAAAGCCTGCATGCGTTGGATAATCCTTCACATCTTAGCGCATCGCGCCAAAAGCCACCCCCAGCGCGCCGACCGCCAAAAACGTTCCGAACGGCAACTCGAACTGCGCCGGATCCTTCTTGCCCACCTTGATCCAGATGAGCCCCACGACGCTGCCGATCAGTGAGCCGAACATCAACGCCAGCAGCCCGCCTTCCAGACCCAGCATGGCGCCAAGAAACGCCACCATCTTGACGTCGCCGAAGCCAAGCCCTTCCCGTCCCCGCAAACGTTCGTAGGCCGCGCCCATCGCCCACATTCCACCCGAGAGCAGCGCCGCGCCGCCGGCCGCGTTCACCAATGACGTGAGCGCCGGCGAGGCACCCGGAGCGAAGAGCGCCGCCATCCAACTAAGAATCCCCACCGGTAGCGGCGCAACTGGCGCCAAAATGATGCCGGCCGCCGTGCCCCACAACGTAAACTCGTCCGGCAGAATCCGGGTCTCCCAATCCGATAGCGCCAATTCCACCGCGATGGCGGCGAACAGGCACAGCTTCACGCCCGCCCAACTGCCTCCCGTCATCCGCCAAGCCTCAAAAAACAGCGCCGCCGTGACCAGTTCCACCAATGGGTAGCGCCACGAGATGTGCGCCCGGCAGGCGCGGCAACGCCCACCGAGGATGGCAAAGCTCAGCAGCGGTATGTTGTCGTACCAGTGGATCATTGAGCCACAACGCGGGCATTGCGAGCGCGGCGCCGTAATGGACTGGTCCTCCGGCAGACGGCTGATGCAGACGTTCAAGAAGCTGCCGATGATCAGCCCAAACAGGCCGGCAAATATCGAAAAAAGCAGGGTCTCCGTCATCCCAGAACCTTTCCGTAGCTGGCCAGCGTCGCCGTGGCCATATGCTCTACCGTGTACCGCCGCTCCACCAGCGCGCGCGCCGCGGCGGCCAGCCGTAAAGCCAACTCGTCGTCAGCCAGCAGGCGCCGGATGGCCAAACCAATCTCACCAGGGTTGTTGCGCACAGTAAGCCCGGTATGCCCGTTTATCACAATCTCCGGCAGTCCGCCCACACGGCTGGCCACCACCGGCACACCATGCGCCATGGCCAGCAATGCGGCTGAGCCGAGCCCCTCGCTCTCCGTGATATAGACGAACACGCGCGCTGTCTCAAGCGCGATTGCCAAGTCGTGTGTGAAGTGCACGCCCGCGTGCGCAGCGCGCATCAGTTCCCGGCCTTTTAGCGGATCGTCGCTTTCCACCGCCACCACCGGACCGGTGCGAGTGCTTAAGTGAGGTGGCAGCACGACGCCGTCCGGCACAATGTCGATCCGCCCGGCCGGGATGCCGGCCTTCAGCAGTTCGCATTCCACCGCGTTGCTGATGGCCAGAAACCGCGCCGCGCGAGCGTACTTCCATTGCGACAGCAGGCCGCGTTTCACCGGAAACACCACGCGGCGGCTGGCCACGAAACGCACGCCCGCCACGGCGGCCAGCGTATGCGTGCGTGCATCGTGACAATGCACCAGATCAAACTCGCGCGCCGCGCGCCGCAGCGTGCCGAAACTGAGAATGCCGGTTTCAACACCCGCGCGCCGGGCCTCCTCGTGTAACGGAGCACCCGCCGGAGCCAGCAACCGTTGCGCCACACCGCGCGCGGCTAGTGCCTCAACAAGATGCTTTACCTGGAATTGCCCGCCGCGCATCTGGCGGCCAGAGTCGAGGTGCAGAATGCGCACTTGGGGTCACCGTCCGGAGCTCATGAAGCGCGCCTTGGCGTACTTCAGAAACGTGTATAGCGCGGCCATTTGCGCAATGGCCAGACCTTCAACGCCGTCCTGGAAGCCGCGCTGCAAGACGTAGGTCTTGAAGAACGTCCAGGGCGGGTCGAACAACAGGCGCCGGTAGCCGACCGGGTACTTACGCGCCGCCAGTTCCTCGGCTGCCAGCGTCGTGTAGTGGTCCATTGTCTTCAGATGCTCGCTCAGTGAGCCGCAGGTGTAGTGGAGCAAGTTGCCGCTCAACGCGCCCACCGCGCCAGTGCTTATGACGGACTCATGTACGTAGTCGCCCACCCAGCGCGCCTTGCGCCGGTCGAACAGGCGCACCTTGCGGTCCGGGTACCAGCCCGAATAGTAAATCCACTTGCCAAGATACTGAGCCAGACGCGGCACCGTGTACGCGTCGAAGTCCGGGCCGTTCTTCTTCAGTTGCCAGATCTCGGCCTCCAGATCTTCGCTGAGGGCCTCGTCTGCGTCGATCGACAGCACCCAGTCGTGCTCAGCCTCGTCCGACGCGTAGTTCTTCTGCCCGGCGTAGCCGCGCCAGTTGGCCTCTACTACGCGCGCGCCGAATTTCTGCGCCAGTTCCACCGAGCGGTCCGTTGAACCCGAATCCACCACCAATATTTCGTCGCAGCAGCGCAGGCTTTCGATGGCGCGCGGCAGATTGCGCTCCTCGTTGCAGGCGATGATAGTGGCCGAGATCTTCATGGCAATCCGCGGCTATGGCAGCCAGCTCTGATCGCTATTGTACAGAACGGGCGCCGGAATGAACGAGACAACAAAAATCACTACCACCAGCAGTGCCACCAACCAGCGTCCGCGCCCCAGACGGCCCGTGTCGAAGACGAAGAAGTGCTTCCGTCCGAAGAAGTAAAGCACCACCGCCCACAACCACCATGGCCAATATATGAATCCCAGCAGCGCCATTGCCGCAATGGCTATGACCGACACCCAGCGATGGTGCTCGCCGAAGCAGGCATAAACAATGTGGCCGCCGTCCAACTGCCCAATGGGCAGCAGATTGAGCGAGGTGGCAAACAGCCCCACCCACGCCGCCTGTGCCATCGGATGCAGGTAGATGTCGGCAGGCGGAGCGCCATCGAATAGCCACGCCGCCAGCCCGCGAATCAATAACGGCGAGCCGAACTGCACGTCGCTTTGCGCGCCCAGCCCGGGCACCACCTTCGACAGCGCCAACCCGATGGCCAGCGCCGGCAGAGCAAAGACAAAACCCGCCAGCGGACCGGCCGCGCCCACATCGAACAGTTCCCGCCGGTCTTTCACCGCCGAACGGAACCGGATGAAGGCGCCAAACGTGCCGATGAATGTGGGAGCGGGCAGGAAGTAAGGCAGACTGGCGTCGATACCGTGGTAGAGACACGCGAACCAATGGCCCAGTTCGTGCGCAGTCAATATCGCAAGCAACGTCAGCGAATAAGGCAGACCGTCAATTAGCAGCGCCGGCGAGCGGAAGGCCTCAACCAGCGCCGTCAGATCGTGCTCAAGATCAAAGGCCGGCAGATTGTGCGCAAAGTTGAAGGCTAAGCGCGAACCGAGCGCGGACGTAGAGAAGAAGGTCAGCAGGTAGAGCAGACCGTGCAACCACAGTCTGCGGCGCCATGTAAAACTGGGCGCTTCCGGCCGCCATGGCCGGACGACAAATTCGCCAGGCGAATCCGGTGCCACCGAGAGCCAGCCGCCCTAGTCCAGCGACTGCAGCTCTTTGCCCGGCTTGAAGCGCACCGCCTTGCCGGGCGGTATGGCCACTTCAGCACCAGTACGCGGATTACGGCCGATGCCGGTCTTACGCGGGCGCACGTTGAAGATGCCAAAGCCGCGCAGCTCAATCCGCTCGCCCCCAGCCAGAGCCCGCTTCATGCTCTCGAAGACGGTCTCCACAGCCATCTCCGCCTTGGTCTTCGTGATGCCGGTGCGGTTGACGACTTCGTTCACGATGTCCAGTTTGATCAAGAGCGCCTCCTCTTTTGGGGAACAACTTCACGCACCGCCGCGGCCAACTCGTCCACAGCGCAAAGCCTATGATAAGATTAGGGTTTCAAGCTTGTCAAGCGAGCATCACAAGACTTCCAGCTTCCTCGGGCTGCATCTTGAGGCCCGTGAGCTTCGCCGCGCCTGCGGCGCGTTCGCCACGGGCGTGGCTGTCGCCACCGTCATGGGACGCGACGGCAAGCCCCACGGCCTCACTATCAATTCGTTCACTTCGGTATCGCTGGAGCCGCCGCTAGTGCTTGTTTGCGTTGCACGCCGCGCCGCTTCCCACGGCCCGTTCTCCTCGGCTGATGTCTTTGCCATCAATATCTTAGCTTCGGATCAGGAAGCGCTTTCGACGCACTTCGCCTCGTCGCATCCGAACCGTTTCGCAGGTATTGAATGGGATCACGGCGAGCTGGGCGCACCTGTGTTGAGGGGAGCTTTGGCCGTAATTGAATGTGAGACATATCAACGCGTCGAAGCGGGTGACCATTCGATTTTCATCGGTCTGGTGCGCCGCGCCTCGACGCGCGATGGTGAAGGGCTGGTCTATTTTCGTGGCGCCTATCGCCAGATGGCGCCGCCAACAGCTACTTCGTAAGCGCCTTGGCTGTTTCGAGCACCGCTTCATAGTGCGGATGCTCAGCCACCTCGGGCACATACTCGACGTAGCGCAGCGTGTTGTCCTTGTCCACGACAAAGATGGCGCGCGATTCAATGCGCCAGTCGCGGATCAGCGTGCCGTAGGCCGTGCCGAAGCTGGCCAGGCGATGATCGCTCAACATCTTCACGTTGTCGACGGCAAACTGGTTGCACCAGCGCCCTTGCGCGAACGGCAGGTCAACACTCACCGTGTAGAAATCAATCGCGGGCAGCGCTACTGCGGCGTCGTTGAACTTCTTCGTCTGCATGTCGCAAACCGGCGTGTCGAGCGACGGCACGACACTGAAGACGCGCACACCACTACCCGTCGAAGCGAGCGTCACCGGCTGCATGCCCTTGTCGATCACATCGAACTCAGGAGCTTTGTCGCCCACCTTCAGCGCGGCGCCGACCAGTTCCAGCGGCATGCCTTTAAAAGTCACGGTTCTGGACATAGATATTTGGGCCTCCTCGGATCTTCCCAGCGCTAGTTTAGCAGTTCACGCAACTCAGTCACGCTGGTGGCCGCAGGCAGACAAACATGCCCCCGGCAAAGCTCCGCCACGGCCCCGTCGCCGGGCTGCCACTCGATCCGCGTGAACGGCTGGAAGTGCCTATGAAACTCGGCGGCCAGCTCCGCAGCGGCGCCCCGGAGCGTCAGAACCGACTCTGAACCCATACTCATCAAATAGGCCGACATCATGCGCGGCAGCATCTCCGGCTGAGTGTTCAGCCGCGAAGCGAATGCCGCCAACGCGCCTACGGCCGCTTCCCTCTCACCCGCTCGCAACAGCGCTTCAATCGCCAGCGTGCTACCGGACGGCTCGGCGCCGTCGTAGTCTTCCTTCATCCGCAGCACCAAATCGGTGTGTTCGCGCGGCGCTGAATAGAATCCGCCGTGCTCCTGGTCGGCAAACCGCTTTACCATCTGCCGCACTGCGGCCACGCCTTGCGCGCGGAAGGTATCGTCACCGGTGAATTCGTATAAGTCTAACGCAGCCAGTGCTATCGCAGCGTAATCATCGAGCATTGCCTCAATGCGTGCTTCGCCGTCGCGCCAGCTCCGCTTCAGGCTTCCGCTGGCAGCCGAGCCCAACTTAAGTTCGATGAATTCGAACGCGCGCACGGCAGCCGCCGTGTAACGCCGTTCGCCCAGCACGCCACCGGCTCGCGCGAGTGCGGAGATCATCAACCCGTTCCACGACGCCAGCACCTTGTCGTCACGATGCGGCCGCGCGCGGCGCCCACGCGCCTCTAACAGCAAGCGGCGGCACTCAACAAACTCTTTGTCCTGCCAGTCGATAGACCCGGTTTGATAAAGTACGCCTTCCTCACAGCCAAACCGGGACGCAAACCATGCCGCGCGCTCCTGTCCCAGCACCGCTCGCAACTCGTCCTCACTCCAGACATAGAACGCACCTTCGCGCCCTTCGCTGTCAGCATCCTCTGCCGAATGGAAGCCACCGCCCACTTCAACCAACTCTTGAACCACATAATTGGCTACTTCGCGTGCTACTTCAGCAAAGCGCTGTTCACCGCTGATTTGAAAAGCCTCAACATAGGCATCGAGCAGCTGCGCCTGGTCGTAAAGCATCTTCTCGAAGTGCGGCACGCGCCAGCGCTCGTCCACCGAGTAACGGTGAAAGCCGCCGCCCAACTGGTCGCGCATGCCGCCGCGCGCCATGGCATCAAGCGTCGCGAGCGCCATCTCGCGCGCCTCGGTGTCACCGGTCGCATGATGATAGCGCAACAGAAAGTGGAGCACCGCCGGGCGCGGAAACTTGGGCGCCGTGCCGAAGCCGCCGTGACGCGCATCGTACAAATGCCGGAAGGCCTCGAAGCAACGCTGGGGCGCTTGCTCGCGCACTCCGCCGCTTCCCTGCTCCACCGACGTATGCCGCTCCAACTCCGCGACAATACCGGCGGCGGCCTGCTCCAACCGCGCCCGCTCGTCTTGCCAAGCCTCGGCCAGACGCATCAGCACGCGAGGGAAACTGGCGCGGCCATAGCGGTCGTCCGGCGGAAAGTACGTGCCGCCGTAGAATGGCTTCAGCTCCGGTGTCAGCCACACCGACAGCGGCCAGCCGCCACCGCCCGTCGTGGCTTGCACGAAGGTCATGTAGACGCGGTCCACATCCGGGCGCTCTTCCCGATCCAACTTGATGGGCACGAAATGCCGGTTGAGGATCTCCGCCGTCTTTTCGTTCTCAAACGACTCGCGCTCCATCACGTGGCACCAGTGGCAGGTCGAGTAGCCAATTGAAAGGAAGATGGGCTTCTGCTCGGCGCGCGCCCTGGCAAACGCCTCCTCGCCCCACGCGTACCAATCCACTGGATTGTGGGCGTGTTGCAGGAGATAAGGACTCTTTTCGTGAATCAGGCGATTGGTGGCCATGGGAGCGCCGGAAGGGCTATGCTAGCTTCGAAAGGTTGGATTCATGCCTGAATTGGAAAGCTTCAAGAAACAGGCGCTCGACGAACTGATCGAGTGGCTCAGAATTCCGAGCATCAGCACGGCTCCTGAACACAAACAGGACGTGCAGAAAGCGGCCGATTTTGTTGAGGCTGCACTACGCCGCGCCGGCATGACGCGCACCGAACAGATTTCGCGCGCGCTGCATCCGCTCGTCTTCGGTGAATGGCTTGGCGCCCCGAGCAAGCCGACGCTGCTGCTCTACGGGCACTACGATGTCCAGCCTGTCGACCCCATTGAGGAGTGGAAATCACAGCCCTTCGAGCCCGAGATCCGCAACAACAATATCTATGCGCGCGGCGCCACCGACGACAAGGGCCAAACGTGGATCCTCGTCAAAGCCGTCGAATACCTGATGAAGCGCGACGGCAAGCTGCCCATCAACGTCAAATTCCTGCTGGAAGGCGAGGAAGAGACCGGCGGCGAGGCGATTGAAAAATATGTCAAAGAGAAGCCGGCGCAACTGGCCGCCGATGCGGCCATCATTTGTGACACCGAGATGTTCGCGGCCGGTCTGCCCACCATCTGCACCGGCTTGCGCGGCATGGTTTACGGTGAGCTCTTCGTCGAAGCCGCACGCCAGGATCTGCACTCCGGCATGTATGGTGGCGTGGCTCCGAATCCGATCATGGCCATCGCCGAAATCCTCTGTGCATTGAAGGACCGCGACGGCCACATCCATATCGACGGGCTCTACGACCGCGTCGAACCGCCAGCCGAGGCCGAAAAGGCCGCCTGGGCCAGCCTGCCGTTCAACGAGGAAGAGTATCGCGAGAAGGAGATCGGCTGCACGGAACTGACTGGCGAGCCGGGCTTCTCCGTGTTCGACAAGACGTGGGCCCGGCCGACGCTAGAAGTGCACGGCATCCGCGGCGGCTTTGTCGGCGACGGCGCCAAGACGGTGATCCCCGCCCGCGCCGTGGCCAAGATCAGCATGCGCCTGGTAGCTCATCAGAAGCCGGAAGAGGCCATTGAACAGCTGAAGGCCGCCATCAAGAAGGTGACGCCCAAGGGCGTGAAGGTCGAGTTCAAGTTCCTGCACGGAGCCGCGCCGTCGCTCACCGACCCGGACAACAAGTTCATTCACGAGTCGGCCGTGGCGATGGAAGAGGTATTCGGCAAGAAGACGGTGTACATCCGCGGCGGCGGGTCGATTCCGATTGTCGGTCTGTTCCAGACCCACCTGGGCTTCCCCAGCGTACTGATGGGCTT
>CAYZIX010000069.1:0-23667 GCA_964478395.1 uncultured Candidatus Solibacter sp. | reverse complement strand
CGTTTGCCCATAAGCGTGTCGAACAACGGGGCGTAGAGTTCCAGCATGTCGGCGGCGTGCTCATTAGGCTTCTGCTGCGAAATCTCGAAGCGGTGGGCGATCATCTGCGGGAACAGAGCCCAGTGCAGCCGGCGTTTCATCTGCGCTTCAAACTTCAGCAGGTCGTCGTTGTAGCGTGCCCGCAGATGCCAGGCTGAAATCGGTTTCAGCGGCGCCAGATATGCGATACCCGGCAGGTCGTCGTTCTCGTGGCAGACACCGTCGGTGTCTTTGAGCACTTCGACTCGGTAGAACTGATTCACGTAGACGCGCTTTCCGGCCTGATGCGCCAGCCGGCAGACATTTTGCACGGCGGCGGCCACCGGCGGCGCCATGTTTTCGAAACCCCGCGCACCGTCCATGCTGAGTCCGTCCTGGTGCGCCCAGTCCTGATGGCTCGCCCAGTCCAGACGGTCGATGATGAAACCAGAGATCCCCGGCAGACGGTCGAGATGGCGTTTCACCTGCTCTTCGAGCACCGGCCATAGGGCGTATTTCGACGATGGGTTCATCGCCATGGCGCCCTCCCAGGTCGGAATGTTGGCGCCCTTTTCGTTGTGCATCAGCGCGTTGGCAAAGCGTTCCTTCAGGACGCGCGCGGCCGCCTCCGCATCGCCCGCCTTGCCGCCGGCTCCACCGTACTCGTTCACATTGAAGTAGGCGTAGGTGGCAATGCCGTGCGCCTGCATCTCACTGATGAAGGCGCCAATCCGCTCGTCGCTCATCATCTCGCCAAGCTTCCATTGCTTGGCGTAGGTGTAGGGCGCCCACTCCTTGTCCGCAGGCAGAAATTCACCAAGATGGGTAAACCAGAAGCTTGACCAGATCATGCGCACGCGCTGAGCCTGCATTTCATCGAAATCCGGATGAGCCTGGATGTGGTGGTAGTAGAACGCGCCCTCGCCGTCGCGGCGCCGGATGACCGGTTCAAAATAGGCCGGGAATGCCTTGCTATACGAGGCCAGCGCGGCGCGGTAATCGGCCGCATGTTCGAAAAACAGCAGCCGCAGCGGCGAATCCGTCCCGCCACCAATCCCGCGGTGGCGCATTTCGAAGACGAGCCGGTGCGCATCGCTCCACCCGATTTCAAGGTGCGGTACGTTGGCCCCGGGTTCGAGAGCGATGGTCAGTGCCCGGTCGGTTTTCGGGTCCATGACGCTGACCAGCGGCAGCACCCAGGACCGGCCGTCGTTCCACGATATGTGCCCGTACTCGACGCCACGATAGTTGGGGTAGGCGTCCACCTCCATCGTGCCTCGCTCGGATGGCGTGAAGATCCGCATTCCGCGTTGCAGCACTGGAAACTCAATCCGCACGGTGTAGCCTACGCGTTTGGCCTTGGACGTGAAGTTCAGCTCCCAACTGCTTCCGTCCCTGTGCGACTCCATTTGGACCGGTCCGTCCGGAGGCGTCCAGCGTATGCCGGTGGTCTCGTTTTCGACCGACACGCGGGGTGCTTCCTTCCACCACCCGGCGCCCGGTACGGCGGCGCTGGCCGACATCGTCCAAATCATTATTGCCAAAATTGTTCGCACAGTGAACTCCCGTAACATCATAGTTCTCCGGGCCCGGTAGCCGGGCTGTACCCAGCGCCACGCGCTGGTTCAGTGAGCGTTCGCAGCGGCCGGTTTCGCACCGGCAAAACAAAAAAAGGCCGGCCCGTTCGGGGCCGGCCTCTTTCGTTATGCGAGGCTAGAACTCGAGTCGGAACGAGATCTGGCCCACGCGGTTGCCGCCGCTGTCTGAGCCGCGGGCCGAACTGATGACACCGTAGCTGATGCTGGTGATGTTCGTGCTCGGATCGGCCAGGTTCGGATGGTTGGGCAGGTTGGTAAACGTGCCTTCCAGTTTCAACTTCATGCGTTCGGTCAGCACGAAGTCCTTGCCCATGCCCATGGACAGATTCACGGTGCCGGGGCCGACCAACAGGCCGGTGCCGGCATTGCCGAAGCGCCCAATCGGCGTGACGTTACAGTTGAACTGATCCGACGCGCCGGCCACGCGGCCCGGGCAAACGTAGGCATACCGGTTGAACCACATGTCGGCCGTCGGGCTGCCCAGGTTGCCGCTGGTGCCGGCCACGACGTCCGGACGCTGCGTGCCGCGCGCCGTCGCGTTGGTGCCCGACGGGTCGCCGCCGCTCATGGTCGGCGTCAGGAACGGGCCGGTCTGCATCATGAAGATGGTGCTCATGTGCCAGCCGCCGGCGATGTTGTCCATCAGCCGGTTCATGTTGGCGCCAAAGGCACGGCCCTTGCCGAAGGGTAGCTCGTAGCTGATAGTGTTGACGAAGCGGTGGCGCCGCGTCATAGCCGTGTTGCCCTTGTCGGCCGCGCGGTTCAGCGAGTTGGTCACGCGGCCGCCGCCCGTTGCGCCCGCCCAGCCGGTGGAGGCCGGGCCGTTGCCGTCGCTGAGGTTCTTCGCCCAGGTCCAGGCGGAGTTGAATGTCACGCCGCCGCGGTAGCGGTGGCTGACTTCCGTCTGCAGGGCGTTGTAAGTGGCCGTGGCGCCGGTGTCATAAGCGTAGAGCCGGCTCCAGTAGGGGAAGGGCCGGTCGGTCAGCGGGCGCGAGGCGTAGGCCGTCGTGGACGGCTGCGGCTGGTTCAGGTCGGGCGCCCAGGGCAGTTGCACAGATCGTGTGGCGATGTAGCTGACGCGTAGGCCGGTCTCCCAGCCGATGGCGCGCTCCACGCTCAAGTTCCACTGATAGATATAGGGGTCCTTCAGGTTCGGATCCTCGGACGTGCCGAAGTACGCCGTGCCGTAGGTAGGCGTCTTGATGCCCGAGCCGGACGTGACCAGGTAGGGCAGTTGAATCGCCGGCACGTTGTTCGTGAACGAGTTGGTGTACTCGCGCACGTCCGACGCGTGTACGCCGGTCATGCCATAGTAGATGCCGCCCAGCAGCGTCATCGTGTAGCGGCCGATGCCACCGCGGATGACGGTCTTCGTGTCGTTGAACGGCCGGTAGGCGAAGCCGAAGCGCGGGTTGATGTTCTTTTTTTGCAGGAAGCGCAGTCCTTCCGGATAGCCTGCTTCGTTCGCCTTCAGGAACGGCGTACACGGAATACCGTTATAGGACGTGCCCGGGCACGCATTGATGGCCAGCAGGAAACCAGGCGCGGTGATGTCGGTGGCCTGTTGCGAACTCGGAATAATCACGCGGCCGGTGACGGGCACCGAGCGGTCGAAGTTCGTGATGTTCCCGCCCGAATCGGTGAACGGCGGATGCAATTCCCACCTCAGGCCGTATTCGAGCGTCAGCTTCTGGTTGAGCTTGAAGCTGTCCTGCACGTACAGGGCGTAGTGCCAGCTCTTGCCGTCGTTATCCTGGTTCACAGAGGCGAACGATGTGCCGTAAGGCACGCCCAGCAGGAAGTCGGCCACGTCGCGGCCCGTGAAGCGGCCGTCGTACGCCGAGTTACCGTAGTTGTCGCTGCCCGTAAAGCCGAGCGATGCCAAGTCGCCGAGCTTACGCATGTCACCGCCGAACTTGACCGTGTGGCGGCCGTGCGTCCAGGTGGTGTTGTTGTTCCATTGATAGCTCCGGTTGTAGGTGAAGCCTTCTTTGCCCTTGCCGAAGCTGGTGGTGCCGGCGCTGAAGCTGAACGTGGGCAGGCCGTTGAAGGTCAGCGTGGCAGGTGAAATCAACCCCATCGCTGATGTCAGGGCTTTGCCGTCGAAGCCGTACTTCGTCGCCGAGTCGTTCCTGGTCAGGCCGAACCGGAATTCGTTGATCAACGTCGGAGTGAACGCGAAAACATGTGAAAACGCCAGCGACCGGCTGTTGTTCTTGCTGGTGTCCTTCGGCAGCAGCAGCACCAGCGGCGATGTCGTGTCCATATTCTTCCAGCTAAATCGTGCGAAGAACGACTGGCGTTGGCTCAGCGTGTGGTCCACGCGCGCGTCCCACTGGTTGGAGTTGATCGGCGCCGCCGAGTTGATGCGGTAGTTCGAGCTCGACTGCTTGGTCATATTGCTGCCGTAGTTCGGCAGCGGGTAATAGCCAAGCACATTGCTGGACACAGAACTGATCCGCGAACTCGGGACGGCGTTGCCCGCAAAAGGTGTGCTGTTGTTGAACGGATCTTTCAGCGTCGTTACTTCGTTGCTGAAATCGCCCGACCGCATCAGCGCCGTCGGCACCGTCGCTGACAGTGAACTGCCCGTCCGGTAGCGCATCGCTTCGAACGTGCCGAAGAAGAACGTCTTGTTCTTGATCACCGGCCCGCCCAGGCTGCCGCCAAAGGTGTTGGCCGTCTTCTGCGCCTTGGACGTCGCACCAAACGCGGTGGCGTCGAAGGCGCGGTTCTGCAGGTACTCAAACGCGGAGCCGTGGAACTGGTTCGATCCGCCCTTCGACGTGGTCGTGATATCACCAATCTGGCCGTACTCGGCGTTGTTGCCGACGCCCTGCACTTTCATTTCAGAGATGCCTTCGGCCGACGGGAATACCTCAGTCAACGGCTTGTTGCTGGACACCGCGACGGTGGAGATGCCGTCCACTGAGATTTCGGTCTGCGCTGGCGTGGCGCCCTGAACCGAAAAGCCCCAGCTATTGTCCGACTGCACGCCGGCCTGGAACGCCAGCACCCGGATCGGGCTGGTCGAGCCCGCACCGCGATAGTTCGACGGCAATCCCAGCACTTGGCGCGACTCAAAACTGGTCGCAATAGTGCCAGAGTCTGTCGTGACTACCGGTGCGATGGCCTCCACGTTAACACTCTCACTCAACGAGCCCACTTCCAAGGTGATGTTGACGCGCAATGCTTGGCGCGCAATTAGCTCAAGGTCTTTGGCCACGAACGTCTTGAATCCCGACGTCTCACTCTTCACTGTGTAGAAGCCGGCCTTCAGGTTAAGCGCTTCGTAGTTTCCCGATTCGTCGGCCACCACGCTGCGCGAAATGTCTTCACCCTGATTGGTGATGACGATCTTGGCTCCCGGCACCCGCGCCCCAGTGGGGTCGCTGACAGTGCCCAGGATGCTGCCGTAAGTGGACTGGGCGTGGGCCAGAAACGGCAGACTGGAACAGAGCAGAACAACAAACACGATTCGCATCGAAAAACGGAACATTCAACCTCCCTAAGGTTTCCGTTGAAGTAACAGTTGATCTGTTTTACCAGCCGTAGGAAGGGCTGTCAAGTCACTGGAGTGTAATAGTTTACGTTTGTATTCCGGGTTCAGCGATACAATCGTCCAACGGAGGTTTGCCATGACCCGGCTAATCGTGTTTTTTCTGTTCTCGCTGGCTGTCGCCTGCGCGGATACGCCCATTCTGGCCCAGCAGCCCACACTCGGTCCGGCCCAAATTGTTTTCGTCTATGCCGGCGATCTTTGGACCGTCGCACGTGCCGGCGGGGCTGCTCACCGGCTGACCTCTGGTGAGGGCCTTGAGTCCAATCCGTATTTCTCGCCGGATGGCAAATGGATCGCCTTCACCGGCCAATACGATGGCAACACCGACGTGTTCGTCATTCCGGCCGAAGGCGGCGTACCCCGGCGGCTGACGTGGCATCCCTCCGCTGACACTGCCGTTGGCTGGACGCCGGACTCGAAGCGCGTACTCTTTACGTCCGGCCGCAACGCCTTTTCGCGTTACTCCGAGCTCTATACCGTTGCGCTGGATGGAGGCCTGGAGCAGCGCCTGCCCTTGCCGATGGGCTATGAGGCCGCCTACTCGCCCGACGGCCAGCGGCTGGCCTACGTGCCGCTGGCGCGCGCCTTTCAAGCCTGGAAGCGCTATCGTGGCGGCCGCGCCACGCCCATCTGGATCGCGGATCTGAAGGACAGCCGCATAGAAAAGGTGCCGCGCGACGGTTCGAACGATTTCTGCCCTTCGTGGGTTGGCGATAACGTCTACTTCCTGAGCGACCGCGCCGGCCGGACCGCGCTGTTCAGCTACGACCTGAAAGCCAAAACCGTGACTCAGGCTGCCGCTCCCCAGGACATGGAATTCAAGTCCGCCTCGGCCGGTCCGGGCGCCATTGTCATCGAAGAGTTCGGACGCCTCCTGCTTTACAATCTGAAGTCGGCCAAGCTCACCACGGTGCCCATCACCATTTCGGCCGACATGCTGGAGGTGCGGCCGAAGTTGGTGAAGGTTGCGCGCCGCTTGACCAATGCGCATATCTCACCGGCAGGTGCGCGCGCCGTGTTTGAAGCCCGTGGCGAAATTCTTACCGTGCCTGCTGAAAAAGGTGATGCCCACAACATCACGAATACCCCCGGGGTGATGGAACGTGACCCCGCCTGGTCCCCTGATGGCAAGTCAATCGCCTATTTCTCCGACGCCTCAGGCGAATATGAACTGCACGTGCGCGACGCGCTGGGCCGCCAGCCGGCGCGCATATTCAAGCTGGCCGCCAAGCCCACTTTTTACATGGGGCCTCTGTGGTCGCCCGATTCCAAGAAGATTGCCTATCAGGATGCGCATTGCCAGATCTGGTGGCTGGACATAGACAAGGGCGTACCCGTGCTGGTGGATAAGGATATATTCCAGACCCGCGGCCGTTCGCTCGATTGGTCGCCCGACAGCCGTTGGCTGGCCTTTTCCAAGCAACAGCCGAACCACTTGCGCGTGGTCATGCTCTATGCGCTCGATTCAGCCAAGGCCACTGCGCTTACCGACGGGATGAGCGACGCCACCAATGCCGTGTTCGACAAGGGCGGTAAGTACCTGTACTTCACCGCCAGCACCGACATCGGCCCGTCGCTTGAGGTGGACCTGCACGCCATCGCCAGCCGTTCTACCGCGAGCGTTTACCTCGCCGTGCTCGCCAAGGCTGAGGCGTCGCCCTTCGCTCCTGAAAGTGACGAAGAGAAAGTCGCCGCGAATAAGACAGACGAAAAAAAGCCTGAAGAAAAGAAACCGGAAGAGAAGAAAAGTCCTGAAACAAAAATCGAGTTCGACAAAATCTCACAACGTATTCTGGCCATGCCCTTGCCGCCGCGCCGTTACGTCGAACTACAGGCCGGCAAGGCCGGTGTCTTGCTCGCCCTGGAGTCGGCGCAGGGCGCGCCCGGCTTGATCGTTCATCGTTACGATCTCAAACAGCGCAAGTCCGATGTCGTAGTCTCCGGCGTCAATTTCTTTGAACTGTCGGCCAATGGTGAGAAGACGCTCACCGCGCAGGCGGGCCGGTGGTCCATTCAGCCGCTCAAGCCGCTTTCCACCACTCCGGCTCCGCCCACTCCACCTGCCGCCGCACCGGCCAGCGGTGTTTTGAAGACGGATGCCCTCGAAGTCCATTCCGATCCGCGCGCTGAGTGGGCTGAAATGTTCCACGACGCCTGGCGCATTCAGCGTGAGTTCTTTTACGATCCCAATTTGCACGGCGTGGACCCGGCTGCTTTCAGCAAGAAATACGAGCCCTATCTTGCTGCCGTCACCTCGCGCCGCGATCTGAACTACATCTTCGCCGACATGATGGGCGAACTGACGGTCGGGCATCTCAGCGTTTTCGGTGGCGATTTGCCGGAAGTGAAGAGCGTCGCCACCGGTCTGCTCGGCTGCGATTACGCATTGGAGAACGGCCGCTACCGTTTTGCCCGGATCTATGATGGCGAAAACTGGAATCCGGATTTGAAGGCGCCGCTCACCGAGCCGGGCGTCGGCGTGCAGGCCGGCGACTATCTGCTCGCCGTGAACGGCCGCGACCTCACCGCCGCCGATAACGTCTACGCTTTCTTCGAGGCCACCGCCGGTAAGCAGACCGTGCTCAAAGTCGGTCCCCAGCCCGATGGCGCCGGTGCCCGCGATGTGACGGTCGTGCCCGTGCCGAGCGAATCGCGTCTCCGCAATCTCGCCTGGATTGAGGACAACCGCCGCAAGGTCGATCAGGCCACTGCGGGCCGTGTGGCCTACGTCTACATGCCTGACACGGCGTTCGGCGGGCTGGCGAGTTTCAACCGCTATTTTTACGCCCAGGTCGATAAGGACGCGGTCATTATCGACGAGCGCTTTAACGGCGGCGGCATGCTCGCCACTGATATCATCGAGCGCCTGCTGCGTAAGCGCCTGAGCGCCGCCGCAACGCGTGACGGCATCGACTCCGTGCAGCCGCAGGGCGCCATCTTCGGGCCGAAGGTGATGTTGATCAACGAATACGCCGGCTCCGGCGGCGACGCCATGCCGAACTACTTCCGCCGCGCCGGCGTGGGCAAGTTGATCGGCAAGCGCACCTGGGGCGGGCTGGTCGGCATGGCCGGTGCGCCGCCGTTGATGGATGGCGGCGTGGTCACAGCCCCCGCCTCCGGCATCTGGGGGCCCGACTCGCACTGGGACACCGAGAACATCGGAGTGCCGCCGGATATCGAAGTCGAACTCGATCCGGCCCTTGTGCGCGAGGGGAAGGACCCGCAGCTTGACCGGGCAATTGAAGTTGTGGCGGCGGAGTTGGCCGCGCATCCAGTGGCCCGGCCCAAACGCCCGGCGTATCCGAATTATCAGAAGTAGCGACTCGTCTTCGATCAGTTGTGGCCGGGGCGCGCACCTCGCCACCACCGGCACGCGAGCCGTCAGCGGCATCAGCGTAGGGTTGCTATAGCAGCTGGATTAAGCTCAAATTCACGCTAAGTTCCCGGTCGTCGCCGGCGGGCTTGAACGTTGGTGTGGCGTGTATTCGCACCGTATATTGCGGTGCCGGCTCTACGGGCGTCTCCACCACGAACAGCCCGGGCCGGTCCAGCGCCGTTGTGCGCGCCGCGCCGCCGTTGATCGACAGCTCAAATCGCACTGGCTGGCCCTTCGCAATCAACTCTGGCGGCACATAACCGCGCACGCGCAGTGTCGTTGCTTTTTCATCGGCGCGCTCCAGCCGGAGCGTGGCGTCCGCGCCAATCCAGCGGTATTTGTTGCCGTAAATGCCCTCCACTTCGTGGAAGCCCTCAATCAGTTGGGCTTCGCAAGCGTCGCGGCTGAAGTCGATCCGGTCCGGCCCCGGCGGTGGGTACAGTGCGCGTTTGGCCTCGCTCGACAGCAGATTGTAGACGCCCTCCTCGCGCGGCGCCGCGTAACCGCACGCCGTGCAGTTTAGCGCCTGTCCGGGGCCGTACCGCATTTCCGCGCCGCAGTCCGGGCAGCGCAGAAGGCCCGGCAACGCCGTGGTCAGATCGTAGTCCACCGCCGGCTCGGCTCTTACGCCGGCCTTGCGGCAGAAAGCGGCCATTGTTCCGCCCAGCACTCGCGCTGGCACCCAGTCGGACCGGTTGCGGTCGATCCTGCGCGCCAGCGCCGCGCCCAGCCGTTCGCCCCAGCCGCGTCGTGGGATGAAGACGTCAATGCGCCGGTCGGCGAAGTGCCGCGCAATCAGCCGGTCCCAATCGTGCAACCGCATGCGGTGGTTTTGCCGGATGCCGAAGCTCTCTTCCTGGTGCGCGCCAATCACGTCCTTGGTCAGATACCCGAGCAGCCCCCAGCGGTGCAGCCGCCGCTCCCAGGGCTTCATCTGTTCCTCGTATGGCGCGCGGAACAGGCGCAGCGAGAACTCGCGCCGCACCGGCTCCTCGGCGAAAAAGAAGATGCCGCCCGGCTGGAGCACCCGCGCCACTTCCTTGAACACGGCGTCGATGTCCTGGAACTGGCTTAGCATCTGGAACGCCATCACCATCCGTAGTGAGCCGTCGGCGAACGGCAGATGCACCGCGTCGCCCGCCATCCGCACCGGCTCACGCTCCAGTCCCCAGCGCGCCACCAGCATCTGCCCGTAGCGCAGCGCGTCGGCCGAAAGGTCCAGCGCCACACCTTGCTGGCCGAACTGGTTCGCCAGCATGTAGGACGAATGCCCCGCGGCCGAGCCGATCTCCAGAAACGGGGTCATCGGCCCAATGAACTTCTTGTACTTGATGATCAGGCCGCCGCGCCGCTCGTTCTCTTGCTCGTAGGTCTCAATCGCGCGCTCCGGCTCGCCGAAGCTGGCGAAGTTGTGAAACTCCACCTCCGCGCGTTTCACACTGAGTGACTGGGTTTCCATGCTTGCTTCTTTACTGCGGCCGCTGTAGCCAGATGCCGCCCTGTAGCCGCGCCCAACTGCGCTTGGCATAGTCGGCGTCCCGCGCCGGATCGGCGGCCGTGATCAACAGGTCTCCCGGTCCGCCCACCTCGATCGGCGTCTCCGGGTTCAGCGGAAACACGCGGTCCCCGTGCGCATTCACCGTCTGCGCGTCTGCCGGCGGCGTTAGTTCACCATCCGGCGCAATCGCTTCTATCTTAAAGCGCCGCACCAGAATGGTCATGTGCCGGCGTGGCGGGCGCACCGTGCCGTCCACCAGCGTTGCATCCTGGATGGCGATCACCGGATGCGGCTCGCGGGCGCATCCGGCCAGACACAGCGCCAGCGCCAGCCATCTCAACCGCACAGCAGCCACTCCAACTCGGCCTGGCGCAGGTCTTCCACCAAGTGATCCGGCGCGTGCGCGGCCAGATCGTCCAGCCCCACAACGCCGGTTCCCACGGCCAGCGACCGCACTCGCGCCTTCCGCGCTGCGGCAATATCGTTCGGGTGGTCGCCCACCAGCGTCACCGTCGCGCCGCGGCCAATCCAGCCCTGCCGCCGCGCTTCGGCCACCGCCCGCTGGGCCAGCCCGGCGCGCGTTGTCGCCTCCTCGGCAAAGGAGCCAAAGCGGAAGCGCTCCCGCAGTCCGGCGCGTTCCATCTTCTTCCATCCGATCCGTGACAGATTGCCGGTCACCAGCCCCAGCACTGCCCCGCGCGCCTCCAGCCGCCGCAGCGTCTGCCGCACGCCCGGGCAGACCTTGGCCCGCAGGTCCGGACAGCGCCGTGCGTATAAACGCTGCGCCGTCTCAAAGATGGCTGGCAGATGCGCCCGCGCCTCGCTCTGTGTCATACCGGCTTGCGTCATCATCTGCAATAGAATCTGGCCGTCCAGCATACCCGCCACCGCAATGCCGTCGGTCGTGGCCGCCCGTCCGGTCACACGCCGCACGGCGTCCTCCAGCGCCTGGCGGTGGTGCGGTCCCGCGCGGCGCAGCAGTGTGCCGTCGATGTCAAACAGAACAAGTGCCGCCTGATCTTTCATGGGCTGTTCGTTATTCATGATAGCGGGCGCCCGCCGGGGCCGTCTGCCGCCTCAAAACGCTACACTGGTTACGGATGCAGCTCTTACAGGCCGGTGATCAACAGATGGTCTTGCTCGAACTCGACGGCGACGTGCTGCGCCGTGGCGCCGAGGAACTGGGCTATGCCTGTACGGTGGACGACTGTCCGCGCCACACGCTTCTGAATCTCTCGGCGCCGGACCGTGAAACCCCGCTGCTCCTGTTCGATGCAGCCGACCCCGGCAACACCGGCTGGTTCTCTCGTTGCCAGTTTTATGTCGACGCGCGTACCGGTGGCGTGCTGCAAACGCCCTTCAGCGTAGCTAACCGTAAGGACCCGGAGGGCCGCGTCGTGCCTCGCGCCCTGCGCCTCCAGATCGCCAAGGAACTGCCTGCTCACTTCCATCTGCCCGGCCGCCAGCCGGTCAACGAGAAGGTGCTCTACAGCGTGCTGTTCAACCTCCTCGCCGCGTTGCAGAAGGTTGGCGTCGGCGTTTGTGGCCAAGGCGTTGTGCGCCCGCTCGCCGGACGCGTCGACGCGCCCCCGCGCGCCTGACGTTCACCTGAAATCGCCTGAGTGGTTTCAACTACATAGGGATAATTGCTGTTTGCGCCGGCGTAGACTGTTCGTGGGGTCAAAAACGCTGGCCAGCGCGCCCCATCGCCAAGCAGTAGAGCGGCGCGGCGCTTCGGCGTCCGTTGATAATCCAGGCAGCTGCTCCGGGCAGAGTGCCGGTCCCATGTAAGTCCTGCTGAGCTCGAAATAAATACGGGGGCTCCTCCCGCAAGTAGGAGCCCCCGGGCGAATCAGTTGTTGAAGATTCCAGGCGCCGTTAGGGCCGTAGTGTGCCTGTTTCTAGCGCTTCACCGCGCTCCCGCAGCTTGTGCAGAACGCCTGCTCGCCGTCCAGCTTCGCCCCGCACAGCGGACAGTGGAAGCCCGCCGGCTGCGGCGGGGGCGGCGGCATGTAGGGCTGTGGCGGAGCCGCGGTCACACGCCCGCGCAACGCCGGCCAATCACTGAACGCCAGCCAGTAAATCACGATAATGTTGGCCAGCGGGACAAACAGCAGCAGCGACAACGCCGGCGAATTACCGGTTTTTCCGAAGATTTTCCAGTAGGGAATGATGATCAGAATCACACCCAGAACGATGCAGAACAGAATCAGCAGCGCCGAGCCTGCCAGAATTCCCAATGCCGCTTGCGGTTCCATGAGTTTTCTCCTCCACGTACCGGATCGCATTATTCTATCTCGTCCGCAATCCGTTGAAACGGTGTAGTCTGGTCGCGTGACCGATCTTTCGCGCCGTTCCCTGCTGGCCGCCGCGCCCGCCATTCTCAAGACGCGTCCATCGCCGCCGAACGTCGTCATGTTCATGACCGACGATCACGGCGTCTGGTCGGTGGGCGCCTACGGCGCGCGCGGCATTGAAACTCCGCACATCGACGCGCTGGCCCGCACCGGTGTGCGCTTCGCGCGCGCCTTTGCCTCCACGCCCGTCTGCTCGCCCAGTCGCGCCACCTGGATCACCGGCTGCCTGCCCTCGCACCACGGCATCCAGGACTACCTGGCGGCGGACGACAGCTATGGGCCCACTTCGCGCGACTGGCTGGCCGGCCTCACCACTTGGCCCTCGGTGCTGGCCGGGCACGGCTACACCCTCGGCTTCTCCGGCAAGTGGCATATGGGGCTCGACGATCAGCCGCGCCCCGGCTTCACGCACTGGGCCACCGTGCCCGGCGGCGGCGGCTCCTACCGCGACCAGACCTTTGTCTGCAACGGCAACAAACGCGTCGTCAAGAGTTTCAAAACCGACGCCGTGGGCGATTTTGCGCTGGAGTTTCTCGATCAGCAGAAGCCCGGCCGGCCCTTCGCGCTGATGGTGCCGTTCTACGCACCGCACCGCCCCTACGACGTGCTGCCGGATCGCTACCGCGCCCGCTACGACAACTCCAAGTTCCCCGATTACCCTGACGTTCCGCTCCACCACGCGCTCAATCCGGCCATGGCCGACATGCCCGGCAAGCTCGTCTCGAAACTCGGCTATTCCACGCTCGTCACTGCCGCTGATGCCAACGTCGGCCGCATCGTTCAGCGTCTGGAACAACTCGGCCTGCGCGACAACACGCTCGTCATCTTTACTGCCGATCAGGGCTGGAACGCCGGCCACCACGGCGTCTGGGGCAAGGGCAACGGCACCGTGCCGTTCAACATGTACGAGGAATCCATCCGCGTGCCGCTCATCTGGAACCATCCGGCGCGCCTGCGCCCCTCTGCGCCCGCGCCCATGGTGTCGTCCTACGATTTCTTCCCCACGCTGCTCGACTATCTCGGCCTCGAAGCCAAGCGCGATCCGCGCCGCCTCGGCCGTTCCTATCGCGGCTGGCTCGATGGCCGCCCGCCGCGCTCCTGGTCCAACCGCCTGCTGTTCGAATACGCCTACGTGCGCTCGCTACGCACCGAAAATCTCAAGTACGTACAGCGCGCCGACGGCTGGCCTTCCGAGTTCTACGACCTGGAGACCGATCCGGGCGAAACCCGCAATCTCATCGCCGACCCCGCCTATCGTGACCGCCGCGCGGCGCTGGAGCGTGAGTTGGACTCGTCGTTCTCCACCATCGGCGCCAAGCCCATTGCCGAGTGGCGCTCCACCACGCGTCAGCGTCTGCCCAAGGAGCACACCATCCACCCATGACCAAGCCGCGCCTCACGCGCACGCGCATGGGCTGGTCCTCTGAGCGTTTGAGTGAGCTGAGCCTCGCCTTCGTCGAGCACTGCCGCGCGAACCCCGCCTTGCCGGTGCTCGACATCGGCGCGGGCTACGGCGCGGCCACGCGCGCCGCTCTCGATGCCGGCGCTACGGTCATTGCCAACGATCTTGATCTGTCTGAGATCGAGCCGCACCCGCGCCTCACCTTGCGTGCCGGCCGCTTCCCGCGCGACCTGCACTTCGAGCCTGCCTCGCTCTCGGCCGTGCACGCCGCCAACGTCTTCCACTTCCTCACGCCGCGCCAACTCGCCTACGGACTGCGCACCATTGCCCGCTGGCTCGCGCCGCAAGGGAAGCTGTTCGTGCAGGCCGCCACGCCCTATCAGGCGCCGTTTGCCGAGTTCATTCCGGAGTACGAACGGCGCGTCGCCGCCGGTGTGCGCTGGCCCGGGTGGGTCGAAAAGATCGGCCACTTTTCATCGCACCGCAAGCTCGGGCAGATGCCCGCGTCACTGCATCTGCTGGATGATGTGATCCTCGCGCGGGCCGCGCGCGACGCGGGTCTCGAAGTCGAACGCTCGGAACTCTACCGCTCCACCGCGCAGTCGCCGTCGCTCCACCTGGACGGCCGTGAGCATGTGCTGCTGATTGCGCGCCGGCCGGACTACTGAATGGCGGGCTTGCGCTTCTTCGCCCGCGACGGCGCCTTCAGCGGTTCGGTGGCTGCTTTCAGCGTCTGCTCGACCTCGTCGTCCAGCGCGGCAAAAAACACAAATCCAGTTTTTTGTTCTACGTCTTTCACCGTGGTTTTGTATTCACCCAGCGGCTCGCGTGCGTCGGCTGAATTCGGCATGATCACCGCGTACATCTTCATCTCGTTCTCGCCCGGCCCCACCGTCAGCACCACTTTGAACGTCTCATCCGGGATGCCCACGCCGCTGCCGATGGTCGGCACGTCGTTGTGCGTGAACACCGGGCCCGTGAAGATGTAGGCGTGGCCGGCGTTGCGCGTTGCTTCGCGCACGGCGGCCTCCAGTTGCGCCCAGCGCCCGCTGTTGACGCGCGTGTTCTGCGGCACAACATTTGACAGGAAGAATGTTTCTTTGATGGCCTCTTCGCTGCGCGAAAAATCCTCCGCCGGAGCCATGTGCCCACGCGCGTAGCCGGACCCGCGGTAGTCGGCGTCGACGGCGCGGTAGCCCGGTTCCAGCATCTTGTCGGCCTTGAAGCCGGACGGCCGTTCGGCCGGCCCATCCAGGTCCGTACTCTTCAGTTCATAGCCCACCCATAGCGGGATCTTCAGGTCACCGCTGTGGCACACCACGTAATATTTGTGATCGAGTTTCTGGCGATGCTCCTCCGCCGGGCCCGTGCAGCCCGGATCGCCATATTTCAGATTGTCCTGCGCCAGCGCCGCGCCAGCCAGCAGCACGAAAACAAACGGCGTTCGACGAAACCAGGTCATGACTGCCCCCCTGCCGTTCATGATAATCGTAGTGTTGCCCATGACAATCACTGTTTTTGCCCTATTTCTGCTTTTCCAGACGCCTGCCCAGCGCCTCGACGACGTCAAGGAAAAACTGAAGCATCTCAACCAGCCAGCCGTGGTGGCGGAGATGATTGATTTGGCCGATCATGACGCCGACGCGGCTGTTCGCCGCGCCATTGTCGATCGGCTGGGCCGCCTCTCCAGCGCGCCGGTGGCGGCTTTGCTCGAACGCCGCGCCACTGCCGATGCCGACACGGACGTGGCGCTGCTGGCGCTGGAGCGCCTGCGGCAGTTGCGCGCGCGTGAGTTGGGCACATTGTTTGATAAGCGCCTGGCCTCGGCCCACGCCTCGAACGACGCCAAGGCGCTCAACGTCCTGGTGGACCAGCATCAACGTTGGGCCTCCTATGCCAAGGGCGCGATACTGCCGGACTTTCTCGCTCAGCCCCCGGCCGTCTTTTCGGTTACAACAAAACCGGCCATCCGCGTTTTGGCCTTCGGCGACTTCGGTGAACCCGGCCAGCGCCAGACGGATTCGGCCCGCGCCGCGGCCGATTATCATCGCGCCCACCCGTTCGATTTCGGCATCACGCTTGGCGACAACGTCACGCCCGTGGGCGTCACCGGTCCCGGCGATGCGCGCTGGCAGGGCGGTTGGTGCGATATCTACGATCTGCTTCACATCCCCATCTACGCTGTCACCGGCAATCACGACTGGGGCTTGGCCGATAGCCCGGCGGCCGAAATTCTCTACTCGCAGAAGAGCCCCTCGTGGCGCATGCCGGCGCTTTATTACACGTTCACCGCCGGTCCCGTGCAGTTTTTCGCGCTCGCGACGCAGGCCATGTCGGAGACGCAGTTGCGTTGGCTGCAACGGGAGCTGGACCGCTCCACCGCGCGTTGGAAGGTGGTCTACGGCCACCATCCCATCTACTCCGACGGCGCGCACGGCGACACGCCCGAACTCGCGCGCCAGTTGATGCCTGTGCTCAAGGGACGTGCCGATCTCTACCTCGTGGGCCACGAACACACCGTGCAGGAATTGAAGCCCGACGGCACGCTGCACATGCTGGTGGCGCCCTCGGCCGGGCAAAAGGCGCGTGTCATTAAGGCGGGTCCGCGCACGCTCGCGCTGGATTCCTTCGAAGGCTTCATCGCCTTCGACATCACCGCCGGCACGCTCTCGGCGACGTTTGTCGATTCCACCGGCAAGACGCGCTACACCACGGCCTACAAGCGCCAGTAGACGCCGTAGCGCTGATCGATCAACTCATAGAAGGGCACCAGCTTGACATCTTTTTTGGTGCCCTTGGCGCGGTAGTGGAGTGGCTCGCCCGCAATCGGCTCCACCGCGCCGGTGAGCTTCGGCGCCTCCACCGGCTTCAGCTTGTACTCCGGAATCGAGCGCGGCTTGGTGGGCTCGGCGCGCAGTGTCTCTTCGTTCAGGCCCTCGATGCCCAACTCGCCTACCAGCACAATCGGACCGTGCATAAACGCGCGCAGCCCGTCGTCGTCCGGCATCGACTCCTGGCGCAATTTCATCGGCAGCGTGACGTCGAGTGTTTCACCGTCGCGCCATTCGCGCTCCACCACGAAGTAGCCCCCCGGCGCGGCAAAGCCGTCCACCGGCTTGCCATTCAATTTTGCCGAGCCCTGCTGGCACCAGCCCGGAACGCGCACCCGCAGCGCGAAGCGCGCCGGCGCCTTCACATGCACCGTCAGCCGCGTCGCATCGCTCTCCGGGAACGCGGTCTCCTGCCGCAGCGTCACGCCCTTCTCTTTCCACGTGAGCTCCGACGCGATGAACTGGTTCACCCACACGCCCGCGTCATCGTGGAAGTAGGCGCCGTCGGCCAGCTTCGTGAAACTCTCCAGCCCCGAGCCTGTGCAGCACCAGAAGGCCTCCGTCTTCCGCCCAAACAATTTCCAATATCCTGTTTCGAGCGGAACATAGTATAGCGTCATGCCGTCGTCCGGATGCTGCGTGCCCAGAATGCCGTTCCAGAAGGCGCGTTCGTAGTAGTCGGCGACACTGGCCGTTGGCGTCCACTCGAACACGTGCTTGGTCAGCTTCAGCATGTTGTACGTGCAGCAGCACTCCTGTGTGTAGCCGCTCAAGTGTTCGGCCAGGTGTCCGGCTTCGCCGGACCAGCCTTCGCCATCGCTGGTGCCGCCCGTCACATAACAACGCTGCCCAGTCACCTCGCGCCAGAAATACTCGGCAATCGCGCGGTAGCGTCGCTCGCCCGCGAGTTCGTAGCGCCGCGCGGCTCCAATCACTTTCGGAATGTTCGTGTTGGCGTGCTGGCCCTTCAATTCATCGCGCCCGGCCGCGAGCGGCGCAAAAAAGCGCGCGTGGTCAAAAGCATGCGCCAGCCGGAAGTGTGCGTCGTCTTTCGTTACGGCGTGCAGGTTGTAGAGCAGCTCGTTCATGCCGCCGAACTCGCGCTCCAGCACGCGCTGCATGTGTGCTTCCGGTAGAGGGTCTACCCAACGCCGCGTCCACGTGGTCATCTTCAGCAGCACGTCCAACGCCTGCGTGTTGCCTGCGAGCGTGTGCATGTCCAGCAGCCCGGCCATGATCTTGTGCAGCGTGTAGAACGGCGCCCAAACTGGCATGCCGTCGCGCAGCCGGTCGAAGAACTCTTCCGGAAATGCGCTCAGATATCCATTGCCCAGCGCCTTCTGGCAGCGCGCCAGTTCAGTGACCAACTCATCGCCGCGCCGCTTCATCTCTTCGTCGCCCAGGCTCGCGTAGCCCTGCGCGCACGCCGACAAATAGTGGCCCATGAAGTGGCCGCGCAACTCATTCGACGGCTGTTCCCACCCGCCCAGCGGCTCGGCGTTCGATGGCAACCCGGCCGTCACGCGGAACATATGCAGTAGACGGTCGGCGGGCAACTCCAGCATGTATCGCCGGTTGATTTCGGCCGACTTCAGCAGCCGCCCGGGCAGCAGGCGAACGTTTGCCAGCGGGAACGAGCGCACTGGAGAAGACGTGATCGACGGCAGCGCCATGAGAAATGAGCGGCGACTCAACATGGATCTCATGGTGTCACAAAAACGCATAGAATTGACACATGCAAGGCCTTACAGCCGCCGTTTTGGTGCTCTCCAGCGTGCCTTTCACGCAGGTGAAGGTGACCGACCGTTTCTGGGCTCCACGCATCGAAACCAATCGCCGCATCACCATCCCGTATGCCTTCCAGAAGGACGAAGAGACCGGCCGCGTCTATAACTTCGAGCGCGCCGCCAAGGCCTTGCGCGGCGAGAAGTTTGCCGACCACGCGCCGCCCGGCTACCCGTTCGACGACACCGACGTCTATAAGGTGATCGAGGGCGCGGCCTATGCGTTGGCCGTCGAGCGTGACGTCAAACTCGAAGCCTACGTCGACGCATTGATCGACAAAGTGGCCGCCGCGCAGGAACGCGACGGCTACCTCTACACCACGCGCACCATCGACCCCGAACACCCGCACAAATGGGCCGGAAAAGAGCGTTGGGAGCTGGAGACCGACCTCAGCCACGAACTCTACAACCTGGGGCATCTCTATGAAGCCGCGGTGGCTTACTACGAGGCCACGGGCAAGCGCGCGCTGCTAGATGTGGCTCTGAAAAGTGCGAATTTATTGGACCAGACGTTCGGCCCCGGCAAGCGCGTCATCTGGCCCGGTCACCAGATTGTCGAGATGGGCCTGGTGAAGCTGTATCAGACCACCGGCGATGCGCGGTATCTGGATTTGGCGAAGTTCCTGCTCGATTCGCGCGGGGCTGGACGCGAGTACAACCAGAGCCACAAGCCGGTGGTGGAGCAGACGGAGGCCGTGGGCCATGCCGTGCGCGCCACATACATGTATGCGGGCATGGCCGATGTGGCGGCGCTGAAGCACGACGCGACGTATTTGCAGGCGCTGGACCGCATTTGGGAGAGCGTCGTCGGCCGAAAGATTTATCTGACGGGCGGCATCGGCTCGACAGCGAACGGCGAGGCCTTCGGCGGTGATTATGAACTGCCGAATATGACTGCCTATAACGAAACATGCGCGGCAATTGGATCGGAATTCTGGAATTTGCGGCTGTTTCTAGCGCACCAGGACGCGAAGTACATCGATGTTGTGGAGCGCACACTGTACAACGGCATGGCGTCGGGCGTGGGGCTGGACGGCAAGACGTTCTTCTATCCGAATCCGCTGGAGTCGAACGGCCAGCACGCGCGCAGCCCGTGGTTTGGCTGCGCCTGCTGCCCGGGCAACGTGACGCGGTTTGTGGCGTCGGTGCCGGGCTACATCTACGCGCAGCAGGGCTCCACGGTGTGGGTGAATCTGTATATGGCGAATTCGGCCAAAATTAAACTGTCCGGCGGCGAATTGCACCTATCACAAAAGACAGATTATCCGTGGAATGGCGCCGTGAAGTTAGTCATTGAAGCCGCGCCGGACGCAGCGGTGACGCTGCGGCTGCGGATTCCGGGCTGGGCGCGCAATGTGCCGGCTCCGGGCGGGTTGTACCGTTACCTGGATGAACCGCGCGGCGCGGTGGCGTTGCGCGTGAACGGCAAGGCGGTCGAGTTGAAGCTTGACAAGGGCTACGTGGCCGTTGAGAAACGCTGGAAATCCGGCGACGTGATTGAACTGGTGCTGCCGATGGAGCCGCGGCGCGTGGTGGCCGATGAACGCGTGCGCGCTGACCGTGGGCGCATGGCGCTGGAGCGGGGTCCGATTGTGTATACGCTCGAATGGCCCGATAATCCGGGCTTCAACGTGCGTTCGGTGATGGTGGACGCGCAGGCGCCGGTGGCGGCGGTGGAGCGCAAGGACCTGCTGGGCGGCGTGGTGACGCTCACCGGAGCCGCGAAATCATTGGTCTATACGGAAGACGGTTCGGTGAAGGAGACGGCGCGGCAGTTCACGGCCATTCCGTATGCGACGTGGGCCAATCGCGGGCGCGGGCAGATGCTGGTGTGGCTGCCGACGACGCGCGAGGCGGCGCGGCCGGCGCCGTTCGAGATGGCGTCGATGCGCGCATCAGTGAGAGCCTCGGGCAAGAAGGATCCGCGTGCGGTGCACGATGGCGAGGTGGACGAAGGCTCGTCGTTCGACTGGTGGCCGAAGAAGGGCACGACGGAGTGGGTGGAATACACGTTCGCGAAGCCGGAGCGTGTGAGCGAGGCGGCGGTGTACTGGTTCGACGACACGGGCGAGGGCGAAGTGCGCGTGCCGGCGTCGTGGCGGGTGTTCTACAAGGACGGCGCGGAATGGAAGGTCATCAAGGGCACGGCGGGTATCGAAAAAGACAAATACAACGCCGTGAAATTCCCCGCAATTACAACGACGGCGATGCGGCTGGAAGTGACCGCGCAGAAGGGTTATGCGGCAGGGCTATGCGAGTGGCGGGTCCGCTGAGCGCAAACTGGCCCACGGCAGCACGACGGTGGCGGCATAGAGAGGGTTCACGCGGCGGCCGGTGCCGGGGTTGAACCACTCCCAGGCTTCGGCGGTGCCGTCGGGGCGCAGGTGGGAGCGGAGGAATTTCACATAATCGGAAGCCATGGCGCGCGCGGTCGCGAAATCGGCGCGCGCGACGGCGGTGAGGTACCAGCCCACGGGCGTGCCCCAATAGCCGCCGTTCTGATAGTCGCCCGGCTTCGATAGAGCCGATTCCCAGTTGCCAAACGTGTGGCGGACGCAGCCTTCATGAACGGCAGTGCCGTCGCGATAGGCGCGCGCGAGCGACCGGCCGAGCGTACGCGCCAGCTTGCCATCCACCGCACCACACCACACCGCATAGGCTGTGCCCCAAATGTCGGGCTGATTGCCAACGCCGGTGGCCGAATGGAGCCAGCCGTTGTGAAAGAACGTGGAGACGATGGCGCGGCGGATGCGGCGCGCGTCGTCTTCGTAGAAGCGCGCCTTGCCGGGCAACAACTGGGCCAACTGGCGCGCGGCCACGTATTTCAATAGAGAAGGGAAGAGTAGTTTCCCGCTCTTGCTGACGGCGTCGCAGAAGCCGAAGTCCTTGGCGTTCTCCGTGGCAATGTCGCCCGAGACGCAAAGGCCGTCTTCGGACGGCGGGGCGTCGTAAACGCGCTGGCAGAGCGTTGTGAGCGGCATCTCCGTCCAGGCGGTCTTAACGGGTGACTGGATGAACGTCCGGTCGTGTGTCAGCCGCCAGTGCTCAAAGACGCCGTGCAGGAAGTAGTAATAATCGTCAATGGGCGGGTATTTGCCATATGGAAAACCGCCCTGTTGATTGGCGGAATTATAAGTGCCCGGATAGAAGGTGGGCTTGCCGTCGAAATTGATGTGATCTGGCACGGCGTAGGGCGGCACGACGGCGCCGGGGCGTACGTTCCACGCTTCAGGACCGGGGATGGTGGATGCAATCAGACGAATCCAGCCTGCGAGTTCATCCGCCGGGACGAACTCGGCGCCGAGCATCATGACGGCGTCGCGGACCCAGAAGGCCGGGTAGCCCATGTTGCCGCCGGGCACTCGGATGGCGTAGGGCGTTTGGTTGGGCGCCTGGTGGGGAGCGAGACGCGCGGCCGCGGCTAAGCGGCGGGCCTGATCGTGAAAAAAGTCAGCGTCCTCAGGAGAGAGCAGTGGCGTCCGCGCCATTCCGGCGAGAGCTGTTTGAATCCATGTTCTTCTCAACATCCAGACTTCTAGCGTATATGGTTGCATGGCGTTTGTTTTATCCGGTTGATATAATTTAAACAGGATAAAACAATGAATGTGATTGCGTTTGAAGGGGCGCGGCGAATTGCCTGTGGGCCGGTGGAGGCGGTGGCGCTGGAGGCCAAGCGGGCAAGCGGGACGGTGCTCATTTTCGATGTGGAAACCAGCCGCCCAGTGGAACTGGATTTGCGCGGGACCGAGGAAGAGGTGCTCGCGCGGCTGCGGCCGGTGGAGGCACCGCGCAAGCCGGGCCGGCCGCGGCTGGGCGTGGTGGCGCGCGAAGTGACGCTGCTGCCGCGGCATTGGGAGTGGCTAAGCGCACAGCCGGGTGGGGCGTCGGTGGCGCTGCGCAAGTTGGTGGAAGAAGCGCGGCGGGTGAAGGCGCCGGAGGACCGCCGGCGCGAGGCGCAGGAGTCGGCGTATCGGTTTATGTCGGTGATGGCCGGCAACGAGCCGGGCTTTGAGGAAGCGCTGCGAGCGCTATATAGCAAGGATCGCGAGCGATTTGAGATGTACTCGGCGGCGTGGCCCCAGGATGTGCGCGAACATGCGCGGGAGTTGGCCAGGGCGGCGTTCGATGCGGGCTGAGTGAACGATTCTGGCTAGGCCCGGAAAAGGCGCTCGTCGAATTGGAAGAGGACCGGAGCGAGGGTCTCAATTTGTTTGAACTGCCGGTGTAGAGGATTCAGAACGTAGTTGCACTCTTGCGGAACGACGGTGGAGCGGACGCGCAAGACCGCAGTTTCTCCCAGTTCCAGCCACTGATCGCCCAGTTGCTGCGTTGTCAAACGGCTGAAACGCCGAGCCAATTCGTCACCGGCAGAGATGGTGACCGTAGAGGGAATGCGAACCTCAACGACGACATAGCCTTTCGGGAAGTCCTGCGGAGACATGTGAACCAGGTTCTCCAGAACCGCCAGGGACACGCTTCCCGCAAGGTACACGGCTGCGCGGCCTGGGGAGTTCCAACGCCCTCCGACACGTTTGGCGCCTTCGCCGTCAAGCACGGCATGACTTGCGCGGCAGACACGAAAGGCATGTAAAATCATGGCCCGTCAGGAGGGAATGTTGTGTTCGATCCGTGTGAGGATCTGCTCCACCTGCTCGATGCCGTGGGGCTGCGTGAATGTTTCGGCGGGTGAACGGTGGTCGAGCACGGCCAGTGGCGTCGAAAGCCAATGGGTGGCTTTGTGCTCATCTCCAAACACGGCCACGGCATGGGCAATCACCGGCACCATGCGGATGGTCACCGTCGCGCGGAGCGCCCGTGGCCGGGTGGCAGGGACACGATGCTGACGAGTGGTCGGCATAGATCGCTGACTCAATCTTAGCAGCACGCCGATAGACGCGCGCCGCCTGATAGACTGGAAGTTTACCCATGCAGCTTGAGAAAGTCTATGAGCCCCAGCGGTTTGAACCGCACTGGGCACAGCTTTGGATCGATCGCGGCTACTACCATGCGCCGTCGGAGCCGGATGCGGCGAAGGGCACGTTTTCGCTGGTGATTCCGCCGCCGAACGTGACCGGCTCGCTCCACATCGGACACATGCTGGAGCATTCCGAGATCGACGTCACGGTGCGCTGGCACCGCATGAAGGGCGACCAGACGCTGTGGCTGCCCGGGCAGGACCACGCCGGCATTGCCACGCAGATGGTGGTGGAACGCGCGCTGAAGGCGGAGGAAGGCATCTCG
>CAYZIX010000068.1:22470-24110 GCA_964478395.1 uncultured Candidatus Solibacter sp. | reverse complement strand
AAGGCCAACGGTAATCTGGCCGTGCTGCGCCTGCTCGCCAAGGCCGGCGCGGGCTTCGACATCGTCTCCGGCGGCGAACTCTACCGCGTGCTGAAAGCCGGCGCCGATGCGTCGAGCGTCGTCTTCTCGGGCGTTGGCAAGACACGTGAAGAGATCGATTACGCGCTTGAAGCCGGCATTCATAGCTTCAATTGCGAGAGTGAAGCCGAGCTGGCGCTGATCAGCTCCCTGGCCGTACGTCAGGCCAAGACGGCGCGGGTCGCCGTCCGCGTCAACCCGGACGTCGACGCTGTCACACACCCCTACATATCCACCGGCCTGCGCGAACACAAGTTCGGCATCGACATCGCTGAAGTGGAGTCGGTTTATGCGCGAGCCTCGCACTTGCCGGGCCTCTCGCTCGAAGGCGTCAGTTGCCACATCGGCTCGCAATTGCTCGACGCCTCGCCGCTGGAAGAGGCCGCTGCGAAGCTGCTGGAGCTCATCGGCCGTCTGCGCGCGCGTGACATTGCCATCGGTTCACTCGACCTTGGCGGCGGCATCGGCGTGCCTTACCGGCCCACCGACGAGCAGCCTGATGTCGCGGAATTTCTAGCACGCGTGAAGCAACTGGTCGCCGGACGGGATCTCTTTCTTGGATTCGAGCCCGGACGCTCCATCGTGGCTCCAGCGGGTGCACTCCTAACACGCGTTCTCAATCGGAAGCGCGCCGGCAGCAAGGAATTCGTCATTGTCGATGCGTCGATGGCTGAACTGCTGCGTCCCGCGCTTTATCAGGCCCATCACGAAATCGTGCCGTTGCGCCAGTCCGGCCGCGGCACCGTGCGCGCCGACGTGGTTGGCCCGGTCTGCGAAAGTTCCGATTTCCTGGCCAAGCAACGTGAAATCGACAACGTCGCCCCGGGCGATGCGCTGGCCGTGCTCACTGCCGGCGCCTACGGCTTTTCCATGGCCTCGAACTACAACGCGCGCCCACGACCCTGCGAAGTGCTCGTGGAAGGCGATGTGTGGCGCATTGTGCGCCGCCGCGAGTCTTACGAAGACCTTATCCGCGGAGAGGAGTAGCTCATGCAACGCTGGCTCTTCGTGCTGGCGCTGCCCGTCCTGGCCCAGGCGCCGCTGTATCGTGACTCCAAGGCTCCCATCGATCAGCGCGTGGCCGACCTTGTCGGCCGCATGACGCCCGATGAAAAAATCGGCCAACTGCTTACGCCGCTTGGCTGGGAGATGTGGACGAAGCAGCCTTCGTCCGTTACCATCAGCGGCAAATTCGATCAGCTCATGCGTACTCGCCCCGTTGGCGCTCTTTGGGGCGTGGAGCGGGCCGACCCGTGGACCAAGCGCACGCTGAAAACCGGCCTTTCGCCGCGTCAGGCCGCAGTCGCAGCCAATGCTCTTCAGAAATATGCTGTCGAGAAGACGCGCCTTGGCATTCCGCTGTTGCTCGCCGAGGAATGCCCGCACGGCCACATGGCCATCGGCGCGACAGTCTTCCCCACCGCCATTGGTCAGGCCAGCGCATGGAATCCCGCGCTTATCCATCGCATGGGTCAGGCGATTGCCTCCGAGACGCGCTCGGCCGGCGGCAACGTCTGTTATGGCCCCGTGCTCGACATCGCGCGCGAGCCGCGCTGGTCGCG
>CAYZIX010000068.1:0-22370 GCA_964478395.1 uncultured Candidatus Solibacter sp. | reverse complement strand
GCCATGACCTCGTACAACGAAATCGACGGCGTGCCCACCACCAGCGACCGCTGGTTGCTCACCTCCCTGCTCCGCGATGAATGGGGTTTTCAGGGCTTCGTCGTCTCCGATCTTGGCGCCATTGAAGGACTCGCGCATTCGCATCACGTCGCGGCCGATATTCCCGCAGCCGCCGCCATGGCGCTCAATGCGGGCGTCGATTCGGATCTCGGCGGCAATGCCTTCGCGCGCCTTAATCCGTCGTCGAAAGCCCTGGACACGGCCGTAGCGCGTGTATTGAAAGCCAAGTTCGAGCTCGGCCTCTTTGAAAACCCGTACACCGATCCGGACCTCGCCGCACGCGTCAACAACGCCAAGGAGCATCGTGAGATCGCGCTCGATTTGGCGCGCCAGTCCGTCGTGCTGTTGAAGAACGACGGCGCGGTGTTGCCGTTGTCGAAGCAGATCTCCTCCATCGCCGTCATCGGACCTAACGCCGACAGCACCTACAACCAGCTTGGCGACTACACCGCGCCGCAACCGGCGGGCAAAGTCGTTACTGTGCTCGACGGCATCCGCGCCATCGTCCCCAAGGCCACTGTGCGCTATGCGCGCGGCTGTTCCATCCGCACGCCTTCCACGACCGGTATCGCCGCAGCGGTTGCCGCCGCGCGTGCTTCCGACGTGAGCGTTGTTGTGCTGGGCGGCTCCAGCGCGCGCGATTTCTCCACGGAATTCGAGGATTCCGGCGCCGCGCGCCCTTCGGACAGGACCGACATGGAAGCCGGCGAAGGCTTCGACCGCCAAACGTTGGAGCCCATGGATGCGCAACTGGAACTGCTGCGCCAGGTGATGGCCGCCGGCAAACCCGTCGTGCTCGTGTTGATCAACGGTCGTCCCATGACGCTCGAAGGGTCAGCTGAAAAGGCCCCGGCCATTCTTGAAGCCTGGTATCCGGGCGAGCAGGGCGGCGCGGGCATTGCCGAAATCATCTTCGGCGACACGAATCCTTCGGGCCGTTTGCCCATCTCCATTCCGCGCTCGGTGGGCCAGTTGCCGGTGCACTACAACGGGCCCAGCACCGCGCGCCGTCCGTACACCGATGGCCCGGCCACGCCGGCCTACGCCTTCGGCCACGGACTCAGCTACACCACTTTCAAATACGGTGAGCTGAGCGTCAAAGTGGAGCCGGATGCGCGCGTGCGCACCGAACTCGACATCACCAATACCGGCTCGCGCGCCGGCGCCGAAGTGGTGCAGCTTTACCTGCGCCAGACAGTGGCCAGCGTCACCACGCCGGTCATGTCGCTGAAGGGCTTCGAGCGTGTGGAGCTGAAACCGGGCGAAACACGCCGCGTCGTTTTTGTTTTAAACAAAGACGATCTGTGCATCCTCAATCGCGAGATGCACTGGGTAGTTGAGCCGGGCGCGTTCACAGTAATGGCAGGAGCCTCGTCGGCGGACATCCGGCAGAGGGCCCGCTTTGTATTGGGCCCTCAAGCAAGACGGTAATGGTCAAGCGGTGTTGCCTGGGCGGCACCGGAAAGGTCCGGTCCTCCGGCCAATGTTAGACCGATACGGCTTGGCCACTACGGGCCGACTCATAGCATGCGGCCATCACCTTCTGGCTGTGCAACCCCGCTTCGCCGCTTAATGCAGAGGGGCGCGCGTCGAGAACCGCCTGACTGAATTCCTCGATTTCGGCGCGGTAGGTATTCACAGGCGCCGGCGAAATATCAATCGTCCCGCCACCTTCGAGCAACGCCCGCATAACGCCCTGCGCCGCCTGGCCGATCGTGTTCTCGGCCACGATGCTGCCCTGCGAACCATAGAGCTCCAGCCGGTTGAGGCTGCTGGCATCGGGGATGCAGAAGAACGCATCGACGGTGGCCAGCGCGCCGCTGGCGAAGCGCAGCATGGCAACGGCGCTGTCCTCGCTCTCGTAATCCTGCACGGATCGATTGGTGAAACAGCTAACGCGCTCCACCGGGCCGAGGAACATCTCCAGCAAATTGATGCAATGGTTCCCCATGTCGATCAACGAACCGCCGCCGCCTAATTCAAGATGCTGCCGCCAGGCGCCATCCATCCGCGGATACCAGCAGGAGAGCTGGCCGCGCGCGTAAACCAACTTGCCGAGCTTACCCTCTTCAATCAGCTTGAGCGCCGCCTGATGCTGCGCGTGAAAACGCATCATGAACGCCGTGCCGAAGCGCAGGCCGGCCTTGGCGGCGCCGTCCAGCATGGTTTGCGCTTCAGCCACATTCATACCAAGCGGCTTTTCCGACAGCACGTGTTTGCCCGCGCGAAAACACGCGAGCGCCAACTGGCAGTGCAGATGCACCGGCGTGGCGATGTAGACGGCGTCGACGCCAGAGCTGAGCAGCGCATCGACGCTCTCGACGGCAGCCGCGCCGAACTGGCGAGCCACCTCCTGGTTGACCTTCGGATTGATGTCGTAAACAGCCACCAACTCGGCATTGGCAGCCGTCGTCAAACCTTCAGGAATGGTGCGGCGGCGGGCAATGCCGCCGCTCCCGATAACGCCCCACTTCACGCGCTCAGGCATATTTCCTCTTGGAGTAGGCTTTGATCACTTTCACTATGGCGCCGGCAATCTGGTGCATGTCATCCTCGGTGAAAGACGGGTAGGCAAAGCAGGTAAAGGTGTGGTCTTCATGCCAGCGCGCGTTGGGCACTTCGACGTTGGAGTAATCGGCACTGGACGGCGTCGTGTATTCGGTTGACGTGAACGGGAAGCCGGAACGGCCGAAGGCCCGCTTCTCACGGAAGGCGCGCTCGGTGTGGCACTGCGGCCAGAAGACCTTCCAGCACGGCGCACCCTCGGCGCCCGCGGCTTGAACGAACTCGCGGATGTCGCAGTTCATGTTTTCGATGTCGAGCGAGAAGGCCGTCACGTACCAGCCGTTGCGGCGTTCCGGCGTATCCACCGGGAAGATTTTCACCTCGGGCATCTGGCGCAGTGCGTCGATCAGGATGCCGGCATTGCGGCGCCGCGTAGGCATGTTCCAATTGTCCATGCGGTCGAGCTCAGCCAGACCGATGGCCGACTGCATTTCGGTCATGCGGTAGTTCCAGCCCACCATGTTGTGGATGTAGGGCAGCTTCTGTTCCAGTTCGAGCAGCGAAAGACGCGCCTTGACGTCGTAGCCGTGGTCGCGGAAACTGCGCGCGTTCCAGGCCAACTCCTCGTCGTCGGTGGTCACCATGCCGCCCTCGCCGCCGGTGGTGAAGGTCTTGTTCTGGCAGAAGCTGCAACCGGCGATGTTGCCGAGCGTGCCGGTTTTCTTGCCCTTGTACTCGCCACCGAACGCCTCAGCGTTGTCTTCAATCACAAACAGGTTGTGCTTGCGCGCGAAGGCGTTGATCTTGTCCATGTCACAGACGTTGCCGTAGAGGTGCACCGGCATGATGGCGCGGGTCCGCTCGTTGACCAGCTTTTCGGCCGACTCAACGCTGATGCAGTGGTCCTCCAGATTGACGTCCGCAAAGCGCGGAATAGCACCAGCCTGCACCACGGAAAAGCTGGACGCGATGAACGTGTAGCTGGGCACGATCACCTCGTCGCCAGGACCGATGCCCAGCGCCGTCAGCGCCACGTGCAGAGCCGCCGTGCCGGTGGCCACACTGATCGCGTATTTGCTGCCCTGCCAGTCGGCGAAGCGACGTTCGAACTCCATGCCGCGTTTGCCGCTCCAGTAGCTGACCTTGCCGGTGCGCAGCACCTGTTCCACTTGCCGGATGGCGTTCTCGTCGAACTGGGGCCAGCCGATCAGTTTGTTGGTAACGGCCTTGGGTCCGCCTTGAACTGCTAGTTGACTCATTATGATTTCCTTTTCTTGATGACGACCAGATCGCATCTGGCTTCTTTACAGCGGGTCAGATCCACCTCGCAGCTATAGCCCAGTGGCTCGAGCACGCGGCGGTACAGCACGTCGCAGTGCTGGCAGTAGTCCGGATACGGCTCCATGTATTTGGTCTCAATCAGCCGCGTCATTGAAGGACAGCGGTGCATGTCAATCCGGAATGTGCCAGCGTCCTCGTCCAATTCCATGGTGAAGTCGGCGGCCTCTTCGTTCAGCGTGTGGCTCCAGTAGAGCCAACAGCCCAGAATGCCATTCTTCTCTACCAATTCCTTGAGATTGCCGAGGAAGTTGTCAGAAAGATAATTCCAGAAATTCATGACGGCATCCTTGCCGCCACGCTTGTGCAGGTACTTGAACAGCTCGCTGTATGCGGGAATGAAATCGGTACAGGCGATCATGCGGCCCTCCGGCTGAAGCGCTGCACGCTGCGCCCCGTCTCTTCGTCGTATTCGAGCAATTCGTAGCGGAAGGCCGTTCCGTCGCAGATGGCCTCGTTCACCGTCTGCGTCACTTCCTTGTAGAGCCGCGCCACCGTGTAGCCTTGCTTGCGCATGTGTAGAACGTCGGGCGAGCCCGCCACTTCAACCGTGAGTACGTCAGCCGTGGAATGCAACTGGACGTGTCCACCTTCAGCAGTGTAGAGATCGTTGAGATACTCGCCGAGCGGAGTCAGACCGCGCGCCGCTATCTGCTCTTTCAAGGGCGCGTAGAAAGATGTGGCAAACTGCCGGAGGTACGCGCGCACGGCATCAGGGCCGTAGGTACGGTCCAGGTACTCAATACCGTTGCTGAGCGCGCCGTGAAAATCCGGATGGCGGTAGGTGTTGTCGGCCGCGCTCCGGCGCATGATTTTCTTTTCCATGACTCAATCCTTGAACAGCGCCTGTAGCTGGCGCGTGGCGGACGCGGCCAGCCGCTCGCCCGCGCCGGGCTGATAGAACGTGGCGCCCGGGGTGGGCTCGTAGCCACCCTGCTCGAATGAAACGCGCGTCGGAATATAGCCGATGGCGTCGTTGGCGAGTTCGAGCACCAGCGTGTGCGCCGCCGGCGAGGCGTCGCGGATCGCCATGCCGAACTCGCAGAATATCTCGCCCGGCAGCCCGGCGATGCCGACATCGCCGACGCGCAGCACCATCACTTCCACTTCGTCGTCGGCGGCCTGTTTCTCATACATGCCCAGACGCGTGAAGGCCCAATAGGCGTCCGGTAGACCATCTACCTGACCGGGGTCCGGCGCGTTCTTCTGGCGTTCAAGGACCTCTTCGCACCAGCGGCGCTCGTCTTCGGAGATGCGGATTCGCTTCAGTGGGACGCGCTCGCGCGAGATGGCGACACAATCGCCATTCACAGCCGTGGATGCGCCGAGCGCCTGCGCCGTATCGAGCGCCAGCATCGAACCAATACGCTCGTTCATCTTGAACCCGCGGCCTTGGGCCGGGTCGCTGTAGTCCAATTGGTTGATGTTGCCGGCGCACCCCTGGAAGAACGCGCTGATGAAGCCGTCGCCGTACAGTTGTTTGAGCCCGGCGTACAAGTAAGCGGGCCAGTCGGCCGAGTAGAGCCAATTCTCGCCCGTCAGCACCGCGGGGTGCAGCGCGAAGTTGACCATTGCGGCACGTGCGACGCCTGCGTATTCAATGGCCAGAGCGGTAAGCCGCGGATCGTTCGGACCAAGCACGCGCTCGACGAAATCCGGAGCGAGTCCCTCCCAATTCATGTGCGTCTGGCCGTCCTTGCAGCGCAGGCGGCGGTTGAAAGAGACGCGCGTCTCCTCAACCGATCCGGCCCGCAGTGTAGCCGGGCGCAGGTCGGCCTCGGCCAACACAACAGCCTGCGCGATCTTCGCCAGGAACTGTTCAATGTCGGCGGCGTCGGCCTTGGGCAGTGCGCCCAGGCCCATCGGAGCGGGTCCGCTGTGCGTGTGCGTGGAGGCCACCAGAAGCTGTTCGGGCCGGATGGAACAGGCGCGCGCGACGGTGTCACGGATGAAAGCAACGTTGGCGCGGTCCATCATGCAGATGTCCACGGCCAGCAGTGCGGCGCGGTTACCGGCAGAGTCTTCAAACACAAAGGCCCGCGCGCAAAGCGGATCGTGCACGCCGCGCGCCGCATAATCACTGCGGTAGTTACCCATCAGCGGCAGACCCGGCCGTGGAGTGTAATCGACAACGGCAACGCCTATGCGCATGGCCGCACACCCTCCTTGGCGTAAGCCTTGTCGACAATCGCGTGAACGTTGGCGCGCTCTTCTTCGGTAAGTTCAACGACGTAGGGCGCAGCCGTGGCGCATTGGCAGAGACCGAGATAGCGGAGAGCCTCATCAAACGCGCCCCAGATGGCGCCATGACGAAAGAGTTGCCAGGTGTCGATCAGCTCACGCTGTAATTGGCGGGCGCGCGCCAGATCGCCGGACTGAAACGCCTTGTACAGCCCCACGGCCAGGTGAGGGCAGATGTTATGCAACCCGCCGACGCAACCGTCACAGCCCATTTGAAGATGCGTGAGGATGAGAAACTCGCTGCCGCTCAGAATTGAAAAGCCGGGGTCATCCTTCATCAAGTAGAGCAACTGCTGCATGTTCACGCATTCCTGGTTGCTCTCCTTGATGCCAACAATATTCGGAATCTTCTGCCGCAGCCGGGCAACCGTTTCCGGCTCCAGCGGGCACTTCGTCAACACCGGATTGTCATAGAGGAACACGGGAAGATCTACCGCCGCGGCAATCTCCGAGAAATAAGCGTAGAGATGCTCCTGATTCGCCAGGAAGTAGAAGGGCGCCAACACGGAGAGGTAATCGACGCCTTCGGCCGCAATGCGCTTGGCCATCTGAACGGCGCGCTTGGTGCCGGTCTCTCCTAGTCCACCGAGAACGGGGACTGCGCCGTTCGCCTCTTCGACCACAATTCGGATTGAGCGTAGACGGTCTTCATCGGTCAGCCAGGCAAAACCGCCCATCGAGCCATTGGCCAGGATACCGCTCACGCCATTGGTAATGACGTGCCGCACCAACCGCCGGAGCCCCGGTTCATCGAGTTCTTCTCCAGCGGCGAGAGGCGTGCCGACGGGGACTGTTACGCCACACAGCTTTTTATCCATTGTCGACAGATTACAGCAGACGCATGGCAGTGTCAACTCAGACAGCTCCACTCCGGCTGAAATATAGTGATAACAGTACGATATCTCAAACTTCTGATGAAAAATACGAGGCATAGTAAAGCGGGTTGACAAGAAAATTAGCTTGTGTTAGTTTCTCCATAGACTGTCGACAGTTGCAAGTACTATCTTGCAGATAACTGAGCGTGGGAGGGTCTATGGCCGTTCATAAACACGGCAGCCCAATGGTCTGCCTTTGTCTGGTGCTTGCGCTCGCAGGGACCCAGGCATACGGACAGATCACTGCCAGCATTCGAGGCACTGTAACTGATCCATCGGGCGCCGCCGTTGTCGGAGCTCGCATAACCGCAACCAACACTGGCACAAAATTCAGCATGACCGCCGTCTCCTCGTCCGAGGGCGCATACACGCTAAACCTGTTACCGATCGGCATATATAGTTTGGTGGTCGAAGCCGCTGGCTTCAAAAAGGCCGAGCACAGCAACATCAAGCTGGCCACCAATCAGGTGGCCGGCATCGATGTGCATCTCCAACTGGGCGCCGTCACTGAATCGGTCGAGGTGGCGGCCGGCGCACCTCTGGTCAACACGCAGACAACCGAAGTGGGGCAGTTGATTGAATCGCGCCAGATCATGGACTTGCCATTGAGCGGACGAAATCCAATCCAGTTGGCCACTCTAATTAATGGTGTGACAACCTCAAACGTTCCCACCACCATGCTGGGCGCCGATGAACGCAGCGCCGCCTATCTCTCTGTCAACGGCAACCGGATCTACGCCACACAGTACAACCTGGACGGTGGCGAGTTCAGCGGCAAGCGGATGAATACGGGCCTGAACTATCCGAATCCAGACGCCATCCAGGAATTCCGCTTCATCACCAACAACTACAGCGCGGAGTTTGGAAAGAATCCAGGTGGTGTCATGAACGTGGTCACCAAGTCCGGGACCAACGAGTATCACGGCAGCCTCTGGGAATTCAACCGGAACGCCGCCGTCGCGGCGCGCAGCTTCTTCCTGCCGAAGGTGGCGGCGCTGAACCAGAACCAGTTCGGCGGCACGCTGGGCGGCCCGGCAATCAAGGACAAACTCTTTATTTTCGGCACGGCCCAGTGGACTCGTATCCGCAAGGGCGAGAGTGCAACCAGTGGCAAGCCTGCCACGGCGCTGGAGCGCGCGGGCAACTTCTCCGAGGGCTCAGTCGCGATCTACGATCCGACCACGAAAGTTCCCTTCCCCAACAAAATCATCCCTTCGACCCAGTTGGACCCTGTGGCACAGCAGTTGTTCAACGTCCAGCCGTATGCGAATTCGTCCGCCGGCTATTGGCTTGGCACTACACCAGAGCCGATCAACAACAACCAGTACCTGATCAAGGGCGACTACAACCACAGTGAGCGGGACCGTCTGACGCTCTCCTGGTACAACGACTCCACCGTCGCCACATCACAGCTCGACTTCGGCCGCATCTCATTCCCCTATGTCAACTTCACTGGCAACGGCGCCAAGACCAGCTACCAGGAGAGCCGCAACGCCATTGCCAATTACACGCACATGTTCAGTTCCACCATCATCAACCAGCTCCGCCTGGGGTGGGTCAAGACCGACTGGGCCAGCGCGCTGCACGGACGCGGTCCAACGATGGCGCAGATGGGGAGCAGTTTCCCCACCATGCCCTACACCGACATCGGCGGCATGAACGTTTCCGGACGCTTCAGTCTGCTGGGCGGTAATGAGCAAATCTACCGCGGCAAGGATCTACAGTTCAGCGACACGGTTGATATCGTCAAGGGCCGTCACAATATCAAAGCCGGCGTGGAGTTGACACGGACGTCTTACGTCGCGACGAACACCGCCAATTCTTATGGCGCCTTTCTCTGCAACACGCTGGCCAGCGGCTCGTCGATTTCGGACATGGCGCTTGGCATTGCGAATATGTTTGTCTCCAATACGATTGGCGCCAAGCTATCCCAGTCCTTCTTCGCCAGTTATATCCAGGACGACTTCAAGGTCACCAGAAACCTGGTCCTCAATCTCGGTCTCCGGTACCAGACGTCCACACCGTGGACACCTTCCGATACGTCCACGCTGACCGACGGCTCGAAGATGGGACCGTTCGCAACCTTCATTCCGGGCCACAAGTCGAGTGTCTTCGTGAACGCGCCGACCGGCCTTGTCTACCCCGGAGACGAGGGCGTCCCCAGCGCCATCATTAATCAGGACAAGAACGACTTCGGGCCCCGCTTTGGCTTTGCCTGGGATGTCTTTGGCAACGGCAAGACGAGTGTCCGGGGCGGCTACGGGCTCTTTTTCGGCACGTTGCAGGGAGACATGTCGAGCATCAGTTCAGTCTATAGCGCACCGTTCTTCATCAACTTTGGCGTCGCGCAGACACCCAGCTTCGTCCACCCGATTCCAGACACCCTGACAACGGCTTTCCCGGTGCCAATTGCCAAGAACATGAGCTTCACGCCCTACGAGCCGTTAACTATCCAGGGGATGCAGCCGAACACCGTCAACCCGATGGTCCATCAGGCCAATTTCACGGTTCAGCAGCAACTGCCGGGCAAGATCGCCCTACAGCTCGGGTGGGTTTCCAACTCATCGATCCACCTTCTGAACTACAATCCGCTGAATCCGGCCGTCTACATTCCGGGGACCGATGCCAGCGGCAACGCACTGTCCACGGTGGCCAATACCAACAGCCGCCGCGTGCTCAACCTCAGCAACCCACCCGCAACCGGGGCCGCCTACTACTACGCCGCCGTAGAAGTTGGTGAATCCGGAGAGACCAGCCACTACAACGCGCTCCAGATGGAAGTCCGCAAGAGCTTCTCTCACGGGCTGAACCTGCTGAGTTCTTTCACGTGGGGCAAAGCGATTGATGGGGCATCGATATCGCTGGGCAATGGCCTTGCCACGCCAGTCGCCCAGAACCCATATGACCGCAAAGGCAACCGCGGTCTGGCAGACTTCGACGAACGGAAGCGGTTGCTGATCAACTTCGTCTATACAACGCCTTCGGTGACCAAGGCCTTCGGATTCGGAAAGAACAACCCGGCCTCGTTCGTCATCGACAACTGGAACCTGGGGACAATATTCAAGCTCGCCGACGGCTTCCCGTTTAACGTGACGTCCGGCGTCGACTATTCACGCACCGGTACGGGCGCGGACCGTCCGAATCTGATCGGCGATCCGCGCTTGAGCAACGACCGGCCGCGCGCCCAGCGCCTCAGCGCTTACTTCAACAAATCCGCTTTCCAGAACAACGCCATCGGGACATTCGGCAATTTCGGCCGTAACGTTCTGATCGGTCCTGGCAGCGCGAACGTGGACCTCAACGCGCAGAAGGAGTATCCGATCGGCGAGCGGCTGGGCAAGCTGCAACTGCGGTTCGAATTCTTCAACCTGCTCAACCATCCGAACTTCTCTAATCCGGCAGCCGCCATGTCTTCACAAGGCACGATGGGGGTCATCTCATCCGCCGCCGACGGCCGCATTATTCAGTTCGGCGCCAAGTACGTGTTCTAGAACCAACAGGGCCGTGGGTGGAAAGGAAACCAAATGCAGCGACGTTCTTTCGTAGCAGGACTCGGACTGGCACCGCAGGCCTTTCCCCCCGGACCTGCCGGGCAGCGTACACCGCCGGTTAAGGCGGAAAGGTCCGCTCCGCTGGACGGCATATTTGTGAATCTGGCGGAGGCGGGGCCCTCCGAGGCCCTGTCGCCGGAGCCTCGCAAGGGCCACTGGCGGACTATTCCGTTCGTCGCACGCAACGGCTCCGCACAGAAACTGGGCGGCACCGTGCTGGTCGCAGGTCCGGAAGCCAAAGCGCCCACACTGATCATCGATCCGAAGCTGGAGGGGCCGCACGAAATATTCGTCGGCCTCCCCAACTCGATCGTCTACGCCAATCGCAACGCCATTCGTATCAAGCTGGATAACGATCCCTGCTTCGTGCCGCTCGCAATAGATTTGGGCGCGCCTAGAAACGGCATTCAGGATTGCCGGTTCCGCACAGCCGACATGACCGGACGCCGCATCGAGATCGCGACCGCCGACCTGATCGACACGAAGGCGGCGGCAGTCGCCTACATCCGTGCAGTGCGGATTCCGGAGAGCAAGCTGGACGGCCGGCAGCCCGCCGGGCTTCGCATGATCACGCTCAACGACGGCTTCTCCTATTTGTGGGAGCGTGGCATTTGCACTGAGGACCGGTTGTGGGAAGACATTCTGATTTACCGCAACAGCGGCTACCGGGCACTGCAATTCTGCATTACCGGGGCCGACCAGTGCAATTATCCGACCAAGGTGGGAACGTTAATCGGCGATGGGCTGGACGACTACCCGCGCACCGGTGACCGCTACTACACCGAATGCGTGAAAAACTTCCTCCGCCAGGGCATCGACCCGGTGGCCAGCACAATGCGGATTGCCCGCTCCATCGGCCTTGAGTATCACCTATCCATCCGCATGGGCGCCTTCGCCAACTCCCCCGTGTTCGACCACATGTTCATGTCGAAGTTCTACGTTGAGCACCCGGAGTGGCGCTGCCGGGACTTTGACGGCCGCGAAATCGCACGCATGAGCTATGCGTTTCCGGAAGTCCGCGAGCACATCTACAAGATCATTGAGGAACTGGCCGCGTATCACCCTGAAGGCATCAACCTGATCTTTCCGCGTTCGAATCCGTACATGCTGTACGAGGAGCCGTTCCTGGCCGAGTTCCGCAAGCGCCACGGCGCAGACGCGCGCAAGCTACCAGAGTTCCATCCGGATGTCGTCGCGCTGCGCTGCGAGATCATGGCCAACTTTATGCGCGAGTTGCGGCGGCGGCTGAAGGCGAAGCCGGGTAAGCCGATTGAGCTTTCCGCCATCGTACTGGCCGACCGTGAATCGAATCTCAACTTCGGGCTGGACGTCCAGCAATGGGTGCGCGAGCGCCTGCTCGACGAAGTGTCCCCATCGGTGTGGAACGGACCGCACAAACAGATAGATCCGCAAATAAGCTACCTGGCCGACGTGTGCAAACAGGCTGGATGCCGCTTGATCGTAAACATGCTGCCGCGGCTGTATCACCCGGACGACTACCTTGCCAAAGCGCGCCAGATGATCGCCGAAGGAGCACAGGGCTTCTCCGTGTGGGACTTGAACGGGCACCACGCCCGGCCGCGGGAGTGGGCACTGATGAAGGCCGTTGGACAACTGCCCCGGCTGGCGCCCGACGCCGTGCCGGCGGGTGCCGACGTTACCGTGTTGCCATTCATCGAACTGGGCGGCTTCGCCATGGACCGGTATCCGGCTGCGTGGTCCTTCTGATGGACCGGCCGGCCGCGTGTGTCAAGATGGGTGGACTCACGTTTTAGCTTCAATTTGCGATGCAGCCCCTAAGCCCACTCTCAAGACGCAATCTGCTGGCCGGCTTGGCCTTCGGCTCCGGTAGCAATACCCCATACACGCGGCCGGGCTCCGGCCGCGTGTACCGCTCCCTGGCCGAAGGCCGCCGCGCGCGGGCCGGCGACACTATTCTCATTCGTGATCTCGCGCAGGTTGCGCCCGAGGGCGCATGGTCGGAGGCGCCGGAGCGCGGCAAATGGCAGTTGCGCCGCTATGAACTCTCCGGCGGGCAACAGGGCCGGCTGTTGCTGGTGAACTATCTTCGCGCACAGTCGCCAGCCACTGCCGTCCCGCCCGGGTTCGAAATTAAACTCCCGCTGAAGGGCTGGTACGCCCTGTGGTTCGGCGTGCCGCGGTTTGACCTCCGCCCGCGTATCAACAGCACGCTGGACGGCGTCGACGTGGCGTTGGATGGCGAGGACGGCTTCGTGCAGATCGGCGCCGAGCGCGGTGCACGCCGGGGTCGCGTCATGGGCCCGATGGATGTCGAGATCCTGTGCTTCTGGAAATGCGCGCGTCTCGACGGCCGTACGCTCCGCATCCGCGTTCCCTTCGGCACTTATATCTCACACCCCTGGGGCCTCGTACGCGGCGGACTGTCCGCACTCGCGCTGGTGAAACTCAGCGACGCGCAAGTGCGCGCCTACCAGAGCGACATCTCTGACCAGTCCACCAAGCGCGTCATCATCACGCACGACGGCTTCAGCCACTACTTCCACGCCGGTGAACCGGGCTTGGGTATCGATGCGCGCACCGTCGCCGCCTATCGTGACAGCGACGTCAAAATGCTCATCTACCAGACTCCTTCCACCGGCATCGCCAGTTGGCCCAGCCACTCGGCTTCGCTCATCGGCGACGGCATGACTGACGACCTGTGGAAGCGCCGCCGCCTGGGTGACCGGCGGGCCTACGACTACGTGCAATGGGCCATCCGCAACGGCCAGGAGTCCATCGGCGTCGTCTCACGCTTGGCCCGCCAAGCCGGCCTCGAATGCCACGCCGGGCTGCGGATGAATCTATTCTTTGCGCCGGAAAGCGCTCTGGGGCAGGCGCTGCCGGAATACTTCAACGGCGCCTTCTGGCGCGCGCATCCGGAGTTTCGCAATCCGGGCCGCCACCAACTTAACTACGCTCGCCCCGAGGTCCGCCAGTACATTCTGGGCATCTTGACCGAACTGGCTACCAATTACGATGTCGACGGCATCAGCCTCGACTTTACCCGCTGGCCACCCATCGCTGATCCGAAGCGCCATAGCCTCGACGTGCTCACTAGCTTCATCCGTGAGACGCGGCAGCAGCTGGATGCGGTCGGGCGGAGCAAGCGGCGCCGCCTGGCGTTGAGCGCCGCCGTGGTGGACGGCTATCACGCCAAGCTCTCGCTGATCGAGCAACGCATCGACCTGGAGGCTTGGCTCGCCAGCGGCTGCCTTGACTTTGTCTGCGTGCAGGCCTGGGATCACTCCCGCTATCTCGCCTGGGCCAAACGCGCACGCACACCCTATTACGCAGTGCAGGACCAGAACCGGTTCGAGGTGGGGGTATCCAGCAACTTGGATCCGGAGTGGCAGCAGAAGGAACGGGCCGACGAGGACCCCACACCGGGTGAGGAACTACACGCGCAGCCCCACGTCAACAGCTCGCTCGATCCCTCCGAATACGACCGCGGCTTTCTCGCACGCTACCGGGAGGGCGCCGACGGCGTCTGCCTCCACAACAACTTCATGGGCGCACGCTATGCCGGGCGGCTTGGCCGTCCCGAAGAAATGGCCGAACGGGCCCGTACGGGACAGGTTTGGGGACAGGAGACCGGCGCGGCGCTCCGGTTGCTATGACACGGCAGACGTTCCAGTCAGTGCGTCCAGCCAAGCTATTGGGACTCGGCCTCGCGCGCCGGCGCGAAGCTCGAAAAGCGATCCGGGCCCTTCCAGCGCAGACGCACGTGCGCGAGGATGACGTCCTCGGCCGGCACGTCCGACGCGCCCCTGACGTAGTCGTACAGCGGGCGGTGAGAGTCGAGCACCATGCGGGTTTTTTCGGCCCGCGTCTTGATCAGAACGGCATGGGCGAACAGCGGCGCAGTCAGGCTGGCCAGCGTCTTCACCAAATACTCGTTGTCGCTCATGCTCCAGATCATGCGATGGAATTCGAGGTCGATCTGCAGCGTTTGAGACGCCGGACCAGGCTCCATGCGGTCCATGCGGTCGAGGATCTGGCTCAGGCGCCGGAGACCGGCGACATCGGCGCTACTTCGAGCCAAACGAAGCGCCTCGGCCTCCAGGATTACGCGAACGCTGTTGATCTTCTGCACATCCTCATCGTCCAGGCTGACGACAAACATGCCGCGGCGCGGATTATTGAGGACAAGTCCCTGTTCCTGCAGTTGCTGCAACGCCTCACGGATGGGAGCGCGGCTGACATTCAGCTCGCGCGCCAACTGGCTTTCGTTCAGCCGGTCACCAGGCCGGATCTTGTTGGTGAGGATCGCATCGGTCAGCAAGGGGACGATGTTGTCGCGCAGCGTGCGGGCCCGCAGGGGGGTGAAGATTCCGGTCTTGGCGTAGCTCATTCGTGTGAGGGACGGCGTCTGTTCCCAGAATCCACGATATCCGAATTGTCGACGGAGGTCAAAGAGAGGCTCTCAATATGCTGAAAAAATAGGACAAGTAAGCCATCGCTGGAAATTGACAAATGAACTTTCGTCGACAACAGACAATATGGACCTGAGCCAAGACGCTCGCACCGGCCTAGCTGCCCGAAGAAAGCCCGATCATGATAAAGTCCTTCTCTACAATCGATTATGTAATGGTGATCCTCTACCTGTTGGGGATCGCCGCGCTGGGTAGTTCATTCTACAAGCGGCACAGTACGGCACGCGACTATTTCCTGGGCGGCCGTTCCTTCTCCTGGTTACCGGCAGGCATCTCCATTGTGGCTGCCGACCTGAGCGCAATTACGCTGATGGGCTCCACGGGGTGGGCCTATAAGCATAATCTGCAACTGGTCTGGATGATGTGCGGCTATGTGCTGATGGCGCCGGTGGCGATCTTGGTTTTCGTTCCTTTCTTTTCGAGCCTGAACCTCTATACGGCTTACGAGTACCTGGAACGGAGGTTCAGCCTGGGCGTCCGCCTGCTGGCCAGCGCCTTGTTTCAGCTTCTGCGCTGCGGACATGTTGCCATCGCCATCTACGGGCCGGCCCTGGTCATCAATATCGTCACCGGCATTCCCGTCTGGAAGTGCATCCTGCTGATGGGTGCGTTTACCACCTTCTACACCACGCTGGGCGGCATGAAGGCGGTGATCTGGACAGACGTAATCCAATTCGGAACTGTGATCACAGGGTTGACCGTGATCTGCTGGACGGCCATCAGTCATATTCCCGGCGGGGTTGCCACAGTCCGCAGCGTCGCCGCCGAGGCCGGCAAATGGAACATCATCAATCTCTCCACGAATCCTGAGGAGTTAACCTCGCTGTGGGCCTGCTTGATTGGCGGATGCTTTCTGACACTGGCCCCATTGGCCACGGATCAGGCTGTTCTGCAGCGCATGTTCACTACGCGCTCTACGAAAGACTGCCGTCAGTCCGTCATGTTGCAGGCCTTCATCAATCCGCAGGTAGGCGTACTGCTGTACCTGGTGGGCGTCATGTTGTTCGTGTTTTACCGCATGAATCAGGGCCGGCTGAGTGGCTTGACCGACGGCGATGCGATCCTACCGTTTTTCGCCGTGCACGAACTACCAGCAGGCATCTCCGGCCTCGTCATCGCGGCCATTTTCGCGGCCTCGATGGCCGTGATGTCGGCGGGGATCAACGCACTCACCACGGCGATGACTGTAGACTTCTACCAGCGCCTGTTTCGACCCAATCAATCGTCGGAGCACTACGCCAGGGTCGGGCGAGTGGGAACACTGGCCTGGGGTGTAGTGGTAACGGCATTGGCGCTCTACGCGCGTCAACTGGGCGATCTGGCCATCGCCTACAACCGGCTCAGCAGCGTAGTATCAGGGCCACTACTAGGCGTGTTTCTGCTCGGCATGACCACGCGCCGGGCCACCCCGTTAGGCGCGTTGGCCGGAGGCGTAGCGGGAATCTGCGCCGTGATGACGATCCTGCTCACGTTGAACTGGAGCTTCTTCTTCCACGGGCCGGCCGGATTGGCGGCAACACTCGTCGTGGGTTATAGCGTCAGCCTTTTCACGGCCCCACCACCGCAGCAGTCGATTGACGGCCTGGTGATGGGCCACCGGCGGACTGAAGCGGCATAACCGGCGCCGCATAGACTCATAATGGTGCTGGAGGCGCCATGCTTAACCGGGGTCCGGCGAAGAAGGTAACCATTTTCCTGAACGAGGACACGCAGCATCACCTGGCGGCGCTGCACGACTCGATCATGACGTTTCTGATGAACAAGGGAGTGGCCGGCGCCACCGCCACGCGCGCCTATGCCGGCTACGGCTCCAATCAGGTGTTGCGTACGCCCAAGCTGGAAGTCCTGGCGCAGCACATGCCCATGCGGGTTGAGTTCATCGACACGGCCGAAAAAGTGGACGAAGTGCTGCCGGCGCTGTATGAAATGGTCACTGACGGCCTGATCGAGGTGCAGGACACCACGGTGGTGAAGGCCGCACGCAAGGCGAAGCCAGAACCGAAGTCCCCGCATTCGGCGCGGCGGGCGCACGCCAAACTGCTGCGCGTCTATTTAGGCGAGGCCGACCGCTGGCACGACGAGCCGCTCTACGACGCCATCGTCAAAAAGTTGCGGATGCTGGAAATCGCGGGCGCCACGGTCTATCGCGGCATCCTGGGCTACGGCGCGAAGGGCCACCAGCACAAGGCGAGCTTCTTTCACCCCATGCGCGACCTGCCCGTGATGGTGACCGTGATCGACACCGAAGAGAAGATCGAGGCCGCGGCGACGGCGATTGAGGAGATGGTGTCCGACGGCCTGATTGTCGTCTCGGACGTCGAGATGGTGCGACTGGTGCGCGGCGCGCGCGACGGGGAGGCAGACCATGCGGCAGGAGTATGAAGCACGGCTGCTGCGGATCCATCTGTCGGAGGGTGACCGCTACCAGGGCAAGCCGCTGTACGAGGCGATTGTCGAGCGCTGCCGCCAGATGAAGATTGCCGGCGCGACGGTATTGCGCGGTTCAGAAGGCTACGGCGAAAGCGCTGACCTGCACACCGCCCGGCGTGACCGGCCGATTCTGATTGCGATTGTCGATACGGCCGAGAAGCTGGACGCGCTGGCGCCCGTGATCGAAGAGATCATGGACACGGGCCTTATGGCGGCGTCCGATGTGCGGGCCATACGGATTCAGAAGGAGCCCTAGCGCTAAGCCGCCTTCACACTGCGCCGCCGCGAAGACCATACCAGTGCGATACCGCAACCTACCGTTAGCCAGGTGATGGAAGCAAACACGCCCGCCAGCCCCAGCCGCCCTTTTAGCCACCCTGAGGCGAGTACGCCGGCCGCGCCCGCCAGGCAGGCCAGTGCGTTCATGATGCCGAGAGCCACGGAGCGCACCTGCTGCGGCAGCACCTCGCAGACCAGCGGATTGGAGTTCACCTGCCCCATGCAGCGGAAAAGCGCAAAAAGGAAGACGGCGGCGGCCATGCAGTAAGCCTGCGGCGGAGCCAGAAACAGAAGCAGCGCCGGCGCGGCCACCAGATAGAAAATGCCGAACAGCAACATACGATCGGCGGAGTGACGGCGTGTGGCCCAGTCGGAGACGAAGCCGCCCGTCACGACGCCCAACACGGATCCCACCTGGAAGAAGACGGTTCCAAACAACGCCGCCGTACCCATGTCCATGGTGTAGGTTTCATGGAAGTACAACGGCAGCCAGTTCACCAGGCTCCAGGTGCCGATGCCCATCAGCAGAATTTCGGCGGACAAAACGAGCATCGCCCGCGACTTCGACAAAGCCGCTAGCGCCTCGCGCACCGACGGCGGCTGAACAGCATTGGATACGGCCGGCGAAGCGGCGTCGTGCAACCCCTTGTGGCAGATGGCGGCCAGCACCAGTCCGGCCAGCCCGAGCGCGATTGCTGGAGTCCGCCAGGAGTACGCCGTGGCCAGGTACCCACTGACCACGCCGCCGGCCACCATACCAGTGCTCAGCCCAGCCATGTGAACGCCAATCGCCTTTGCGCGCGATTCCACCGGGTGATGATCGGCGATCAGCGCGATGGCCGCAGGCAGATAAAGCGCCTCGGATACACCCAGCAGCAGACGCAGGGAGAAGAGCACCTCGATATTAGTGGCCGCCGCAGTGGCCAGCGTGACGAGGCTCCAGGCAATCAGGCTCCAGACCACCAGGCGGCTGCGTGAGTAGCGGTCGGCCAGCAGGCCCGCCAGAGGAGAGCACAGCCCATAGCTCCAAAGGAACGCCGAACCGGTGGCGGCCAGACCAAGGTCGGATAGTCCAAACTCGTGGCGCAGGGCCGGAAACACGGCCGTGATGGCAGACCGGTCTCCATAGTTCAACGCCGAGACGCAGAAGATCAGCGCCGCGAGTTTCCAACGGTAGGGCCAATTCATGGCGTCGGCTTAAAGTTCAGGCCGAGCGTCTCGAAGTTGGTGCGAACTTGGCGAAAATAGGCTGTCAAACCGAGCACGTCGGCGCCGTTGGCCAATAGTTGCGCTCCCATGCTCAGGTAGCCCGGCGCGGTGGCCGGTGAGACCGGCAAGCCCCAGTACTTCCCGTTCGCCGCGCAAGCGGCGGCAACGCGTTCAATGGTGCGGCGGATCTCCGGGTGATCAATCTGTCCGGGAACACCCAGGCCGTGCGAGAGGTCGCCCGGGCCGACGAAGATAGCGTCAACGCCGGGCGCGGCGGCAATGGCCTCGATCTCATCAATCGCTTCAGGGTCTTCCACCTGAACGACGATGAAAGTATTCTCGTTGGCCTGCCGGAGATACTCCGGCAATGGCAACAGGCAGTAGTTGCCGTCGCTGTTGCCACCGTCGAGAGGCCGCCGGCCAAGGGGGTGGAAGCGCGTCATCTGGCCGATTTCACGCGCCTCCTCACCGGATTTGCAATGCGGGATCATCAACCCGGTAGCCCCCAACTCCAAGGGCCGTATGTAATCGGAATACGAGCCCTTGGAGACGCGCACCATGGTGTCCATGTCGTTCATGGCCGCGGTGCGCAGCAGGTGTGCCAGTCGGTCGGCGCCGATGGCTGTGTGCTCGGTGCAGATCCAAAGCAGATCGAATCCGGTCAACCCGATGATGTCCACCACCACCGGGTCGGCCGTATTGATCTTGGTGCAGAGCACCGGGCGTCCGGCGCGTAGGGCCGGTAGAATGCGGCTTTTCCTCATCACAACTCCGCTGACTTAGTAATAGAACTTCACGCCAAACTGCATTTCACGCGGCGTGGAAGCACTGAAGATTTTGCCAAAATTCGGATTGGTTACATCAGTCGTGCTTGGGGCGCTGAAATTGGGCGTGTTAGTGAAATTGAAGAACTCGGCGCGGAACTCAAGACGCATGGTCTCTCCGATCCGCGTGTTCTTGCTGGTTACCAGGTTGGCGGTGGCGACGCCGGGCGCGGTGAGAACGTTGCGGCCGGAGTTACCGAAGGTGTAAGCGGATTGCTTGGCGAAGGCCGTGGAGTCCCACCAACGGTCGATGGTCGGGTTGTCAACACGCCCACTGCCAACGCGATTGGGCCGGTCGGTGTTGTCCGGCACATTATCCGGATTGCCGGAGACAGATGGATTGGACGGCATGCCGCTGGCAAAGGTGAGTGACGTGCCAACGCGCCACCCCTCCATCAGCTTGCCAGCCCAGACAGGGGCGGTGGCGCCGAAACGCTTATCCTTGCCAAATGGCAGTTCGTAGATGGCGTTGGCGGTGGCGCGATGACGCTGGTGCTGGCTGGCCAGAGCTTTCTCGGCCGCCAGGTTGTTGATGTCCTGCTGGCAGCAGATGTCCTGTGTCCAACCGAAATCCATGGTCTTCGAGAACGTGTATGTGCCCATCGCGGTGATGCCGTGGCTCAGCCGCTTTTCGATAGTCGATTGCAGGCCGTGATAGGTGGACCAGCCGTCGCTTTCATAGGAACGAATGCGGGCATAGGCCGCGAAGATGCGGCGGCTGGCGGCGGTGCCGGCGCCAGGAGGCAACTGGTTGCGCACCAGGTGCGTATCCAGGCCGACGCCCTTGTTGCCGACGTAGCCGATCCTCATCATCCAGGTAGGCGTGAGTTCGCGCTGCACTTCGGTCATCCACTCCATCACGCGGCCGTTGCGGAACTTGCGGTCGGCATTCATCGTGAAGATGCCGAAGGTGGCCGTCTTCAGGTAGCTGGTGTCACCGCCGAGATTCCAGCTCAGGTTCGGCGTGCCGGTGTTGCCGGTAGCGTCCAGACGCAACTGGAAGGGCGGCGAATTGCCGGTGTTCTGCTCGGAATTCAGTTCAGGCGACAGGAAGAAGAAGCCGCCGCCAGCGCGGAAGACGGTCTTCGAATTGCTCGGACGCCAGGCCAGGCCCAGGCGCGGGCCGACGTTGCGCGAACTGATGTTGTAAAGGCTCTTGCCGGAGAGTTGGCGATACTTCATGTCCGGGCGTATCGTCGTGAAAAAGTTGCCGACGTCAGCATTGGACGGAAAGACAATCTCGCCGGTGGAATGGTCGAATGCCGATAGTTTTCCACGCGCATCGGTGGCCGGCATGTTGAGCTCATAGCGCAAACCGGCGCTGACTGTCAGCGTGGGCGTGGCCTTCCACTCGTCCTGCAAGAAGAGAGCGTAAGCCTTGCGCCGCGGGTAAACCATGCCGGCATTCAGCGACACCTGAGTGGCGGAAGGAATGCCCAGCAGGTATTCGGCATAGCCGTTGCCACCGGTGTACTGGCCGTTGAAGGTGAAGCTGCCCTGCAATCCGGAGGTCTGCACCACGTTGGCCTGAATGGCGCGGAACTCTCCACCGAACTTGATGTAGTGCGCACCGTGCGTGATGGAGAAGGTGTCCTGGATCTGATACGTATTCATGCGGCGCAGGCGGACCGAAGCCTCGCCGAGCGTCAGGAAACCGGTGCCGGCGCTGAAGCTGAGCGACTCTGGGAAGCCGACGTCGCGGGGGTTCGAGCTGACACCGACGATGCCCGCATTCGCAGCGATCGGCGTGCCGTTGTTTTGCCCGACCGAGTCCTGGATGAAGCGGTTGTAGCTCAATGCCACCGTGTTCAGGCGGGTGGGCGAAAACAGGTGCGTCCAGTTCAAGGTGGCGCCGTGCGCGCCATCGGTGGCGCGTGAGCCGCCAGCCAGCGGCACAGTGCCCGGAGTAAAGGTTTCGCCGTGATTGTAGGCGTAACGTCCGTAGATGGAGTCCGTATCGGAGAAGCGGTGATCAATCTTGATCATCCCGAGATCCGGGTCCGCCTTGGACGCAAAGCTGGAGTAATAGTTGTTGCGGCTGGTAACCGGCATGTTCGGCAGCGGGTAATAGGCCATCAGGTTCTTGGCCACCGATGTGAGGCGGGCAGCGGGAATGATGTTCCCGGCAAATGGAGTGCCGCCAGCTGAAGGATCTTTCACTGCCGTGGTGAAGGCCGACAGATCGCCACCGCGCTGCGCGTCAGTGGGCACAATCAGGTTATTCACCGTACGCCGGCGTTGCCGTGTGCCGTCGTAAGAGGCAAAGAAGAAGGTCTGATTCTTGCGAATCGGGCCACCCAACGTGCCGCCAAACTGGTTGCGGCGGAGCGGCGTCTTCGACTGTGCGAAGAAGTTGCGCGCATCGAAAGCGTCGTTGCGCAGGAATTCGAACAGCACGCCGTGGAATTGGTTGGTGCCGCTCTTGGTGACAATACTGACCACTGCGCCGCCACCACGGCCATACTCGGCCGGGTAGAGGCCGGTCTGCACCTTGAACTCCTCCACCGCGTCGACCGACGGCGAGATGGCGAACTGGTTCTGATAGCTCTCGTTGTTGTCGGCGCCATCCAGCAAAACGTTGTTGCTCTTGGTGTAAAGCCCGTT
>CAYZIX010000067.1:0-24173 GCA_964478395.1 uncultured Candidatus Solibacter sp. | reverse complement strand
TTTGACCCTCAGCGTAAGCTGAGGGCTACCCGATGCGGTCAGCGCGCAAGCTACCTTCGGTCGCGCTTTTCCTCCACTTCTAGCCGAGCCGCGCCGGCTACGGCGCGGACGCCCGTCTCGCCCAACGCGGCCGTCAGGGAGCGCACCTGTCTCTGCGTGTCGGCCAAAAGCGATGAAGTCGCCTGTGTGTTTGGCGTGCCACGAGCCGCGCGCGTAAGCAAGCGGTTGCGCCCGTCTTCAGCCGAGCGGCTACGCATCTTCCAAATGTCATGAAGCCGGGCTCTTTTGCTCCCCGGGGTCTTCCAGCAATTTTGCGAAATGGTTACTGGCCGCACGCTCCAACGGGATCACCACCATTAGGGGAGTACTGAGCTTACATCTATGTCGATCTGAGCGGTGTCGCGCATGCCGATCGGTACGATTTCTCTGCAAATCCGGCGGCGTATTCGGTGGATGTCTCCGCCAAGAGGCTGCTGAAAAACGGAATTGCTGTGACCTGGGGATATATCCTCCACTGGTTCCGCCGAAGCCGCGATCGCGGCAGGCGCGACCGGAAAGTAGCTACCTGAGCGCGTTACCGGAGATGTAGCACGTGCCCGATCAGCGCGCCGGATCATTCTGCGGGCGGTCTATAATCCCGATGAGTGCCGATGGCATATTGCAGGTCTTCCCGATAGCCTCACCGCTCAGCACGTCTACAGCCGCCCATCCATCTGCCGCCCTGATGACTCGCACCTCGGTCCCCTTGGCGAGTCCGATGAGCCTCCCTTGTCGAATGAGCGCGGCTACCCCGTCCATATCCTTGTTCGCCATCGCCCGCACCGCTACGTCGTCACGTGACACCCCAGCCGTGCAAAATGCAAGCGACTGAACGCGCCTAATTTCTCCCGCGTAGGTCGGCCGGGGCGGCGCAGAGCCGGTCTGCGATATCGCCGTAATAAGCCACCCGACAAGAAATATTCCACCAACGACCCCGGCACACCCAAACAGCGCCGTTTCCTTTCGTTGTGGTTTCTCGTCCATTCGAAACCTCGCCATGTACCGTAGTGAGACGCACAATATCACCGTCCTCGCGCCGCCGCAACGGGGCAATAGCGCGCCGGGCGCTCGCCGAAAACCAGCTTGAGGATGGAGCCCACCCTGGCGCTAAATACCCCCCCACTGCCGGCACGCCTCCAGTACGTCAGCAATCCAACTGTCTTCCTTCTGGAGTCGAGTCCATCGGCTTGTCCTTGCCTCTGCTACAGCGAATTGCGTGGAACTGGACGACCAGCGCCGCCAACACGAAGTTGCAGTGATCGAGGCCTTTGTCATGCGCAATAGACAAGAGCGCAGTCTGTCGCTCCTGGCCAACCCCAACAAACGCTGGAAAGTCACTCGTGAATTGGGGCATTTCAAATGGTTTGACCGGAGATTCGTGACGCCAATAGCCTGGCAAGGCGATCCCAGGCTTAAGCTGTCAGATAGGTATTCTCAGGGGCGAGCCAATACTTCTCGCCAACTGCGGCTACATGGTGCGGGACAAACGTGTTGGGTGATTTCTGACGATACGGATTTGGATGGGTGGATCTTGGGCCTGGACAAGGCGCTTGATGAGATCATTGGTCGGGGACAGGGGACCATTCTGTCTTGCCTTCCGGGTCAACTCGCTTATTTTGAGGGCGAAGACGAGTCTCTGTTGCTCACAAAGTCACGCTAGCCCCGGCACCAGCAGAAGCGGTCCGGTGTCTTCTTCCTCAGCGATGTTCATGCAGCGATTCATTCTGTGGATTCTGGCGTTATTATTGGCTGAACCGGCGCTTTGGGCCTGCTCGTGTGGTACCTTGCGGCCGTGCGCCAACGTGGCTAGATCTGCCGTGATTTTCACGGGAACGCTTCTCAACGGTGGCGACGGCTGGCGGTCGCCATCGGCCCGATTTCGGGTTCGGCTGGCCTTTAAGGGTGTGCAGCCCGGCGCTGTACAGGACGTCGATACCGCGTCAAAGACTAGTTGCGCCGCCGTCTTTCAGGTGGGCCAGGACTACTTAGTCTTTGCCAATTGGGTTTCTGGTCGTCTCTCGACGACGGCTTGCAGCGGATCCCGCCAATTAGCTTCGGCGGCCGAGGAATTACGGTATTTGAAGGCTTGGCAGCAAGGGAACACGCCATCCGAGGTGGTCGGCTCCGTCTTCCCCAATGCACGCGGTAGTCAACAGGAATGGAAACGCTACTATCAGGCCATGGAGGCCGCTGTGGTCCGTGTGGCTGGCCCTGCTGGCTGGGCCGTGGAGGCCAGGGTGGATCAGAAGGGGAGTTTCGCGTTCGCTGTTCCTGAAGCGGGGAGTTACTCCGTATCTGTTGTGCTTCCGAATTGGATCAGCGATAGGGAGTCCGTCACGGTCGGGGTGCCGCCACGCGGCTGCGCTGAGACTTTCTTTGCCATGCGTCCAGATGGCCAAGTCACAGGCCGGGCGGTTGAAGCCGACGGCTCGCCGGCGAAAGATGTCCTTCTGAAACTGGTGACCACGGCCGATTTCGGAGACACGATAGAAACAAGAACCGGCGGCGATGGGCGATTCCGGTTTCGAGGCGTGCTAAAGGGGGGCTATTGGCTTGGTGTCAATCCGGAACGACTCGATGATCCATCGCCGCGAGTGCCCTACGCGCCAACCCTGTATCCCGGAGTTCGGGAGGAGACCCACGCCAGCGTGATTCGAGTTTCGGAGTTTCAGACAATTCGTCTGGAAACGCCCTTTCGTTTGCCGCCGCGTGGCACGCCGCGGACAATTCGAGTGGTGGTCACTTTGGATAACGGGAGGCCGTTGGTGGATGCCTCGGTCTCGTGCACCCCGGAAGGTCGGCCTTACTGGCGAAAGGATCTGACGGACTCGCTAGGTGTTGTTAGTTTTGCGGCCATCGACAACGTAAGCTACATCGTTGATATCGATATCCCGGCAGATCATCCGCTGGCCAAGGCGGGTTACCAGCGTTCTCAGTGGATACGAGTCGGCCCGGGAAGAAGCCCAACCGATGTTCGCGTGGTCTTCCGAAAACAATAGTTGGCTCAAAAGCAATTCTTTTGCAATTTGTCCGATGCCAATTGGCTAGCGGTTGTCTGGCCAATCAGCCCCAGTTCCGCGCGCGGCAGCCCGCCTGAGCGGCGCTCGCTTCTATCGCTTCATCCCGGCCTTTTCCCGTCTCCCCTCCACCCCATCAGCTTCCTTTGCAACTCCTCCTTGCTCGGCAAGTACAGCGAATACTCCCGCGCATGGATGTTGGCGCCCTTCGGCAGCGTAATCTCCACTAACGCCTGATTCTTCTGCTTGCACAGCACCATCCCAATCGTTGGCCGCTCCTCTTCGGTCTTCACAAACCGGTCGAAGTAGTTCACGTACATCTGCATCTGGCCCAGATCCTGATGCGTCAGCCGGCCCAGCTTCAAGTCCAGCAGCACATAAGCCCGCAACAGCCGGTTGTAGAACACCAGGTCGACGAAGAAGTGCTCGTCGTCGAACGTCAGCCGCTTCTGCCGCGCCTCGAACAGAAACCCCTTGCCCAGTTCCAGCAGAAACCGCTCAATCTGCCCGATAATCGCCGCCTCCAGATCGCTTTCCCTGAAGCACGTTCGCTCGCCCAGGCCCAGGAACTCCAGCACCAGCGGTTCCTTCAGAATGTCCGCCGGCTGTTCCACAATCTGTCCGTCCCGCGCCAGTCGCCGGATCCCCTCTTTGTCCCGGCTCAACGCCAGCCGCTCGTACAGCCCGGCATCAAACTGCCGCCGCAGTTCGCGCACCGTCCAGTCCTGCTCGGCCGCTTCAATCTCGTAGAAGCTCCGCTCCTCCGGGCTCTTCACCTTCAGCAGGAACACGTAGTGCGACCAGCTCAGCCGGAACGGCCGCCCGGGTGGCGCCGATTCGTTAGTCAGCGGCTGACGAATCAGCCGTCTGTCGAATTGGCCAGACGCCGTCTGGCCAATTCGTTCCTGGTTCTGCAAATAGAACTGCCGCATGGACTTAAGGTTCGAGAGCGAAAACCCGTTGCCGAAATCCCCCGTCAGTTGTCCAGCCAGCGTCTTCAGCACCTCTTTCCCGTACGCGGCCCGGTCCTCGCCCCGCATCTCCTCCTCCACAATCCGCCGCCCAATCTCGAAGTTCGTGTACACCTGCACCAGGTCCACGCCGCGCGCCACCCGCGCCCTTGCGTCGCTGATCAGTTCACGAATTCCCTCGACAAACCGCGCTGTCAGCCTCATCTCGGTTTATGCCCTCACCGGGATAGTGCCGGCTGCGCGAAGCCCGTCTCATTCCATCCGGTAACCGCCCTCGCCGTTATTTATCTCTCTGCATTTTCAATTCTCTGCCGCCATTCCGCGCGAAATCCCTTCCTCCCGTGCCTTAGGCTCTCCTCCGTGGAGGTCTCTTTATGCCCAGAAATCCAACCCCGGCCCAGCGCGTCGCGTCACGCCTGAATGGCGCCCGCTCCCGGGGACCCAAAACGCCAATCGGCCTCACCGCCTCAACCATCGCGCCCTTCAAGCACGGCCGCTATGCCAAGTTCACGTCCGTGCTGCCCGGCGAAAGCCTCGGTGCCTTCCGCGCTTACTTCGAATCCCTCGTAGAGCGCCACATTCCCGCCGGCGACGAGGAACTCCAACTCGTCGAGCTCCTCGCCGCCATCGATTGGCGCCTGAATCGTATCGGCATCATAGAAACCCGCGCCATTCATAACGAGGATCTTCACCTCATGTCCACCGCTCTGCCGCAGGACGAGGAGCCCTTCATCGCGGACCGCTACACCTTCGCCGTCGATTCGCTTCTCCGCCACGGCCCCCTGCTGCCCTATCTGGCGTTGACCGAAAACCGCCTCGTCACCCGTCGCGGCGGCATCCTTCGCCAGCTCAAGTTGCTTCAGGACACCCGCAGGAACGGCACAAAATCCCGGTGCCGGCTCCCCACGGACACCATCGACCCGGAGATCGAATTCTCGGCCGAGCTCGCCGCGCTCCGCGCGCATCGCAAACCACCTGAGAATTCGCCGCAAGTCATTGAAACTCAGGCGCTTGACCCCAGTTCTGCGCCGCCGGAGGGTCCCGAGCCTCCCACGCCCGCGAACTAATTGAAAATGATGCACTTCGATCCCAGTGCCGCCCATCTCGGGTTGCCGCGCCCGCGGCCTTCTGCCGCCGCCAAACCCGGCGTCTGCGCGGACCCTGTTGAGTGGGCCGTCGAAGCCTTCAATTTCCATCCCGACCCCATCCAGGCCGAGGTCCTGCGCAGCCCCGCGCGCGACCTCATGCTCTGCTGCACCCGCCAGTTCGGCAAGTCCACCATCACGGCCATCAAGGCGCTGCACTTTGCGCTGCTTCATCCGGGCTCGTTGATCCTCGTTGCCGGACCCACCACGCGCCAGACGGCCGAATGGATTCAAAAGACCCGTGTCCTGCTCCAGCGCCTCGACATCCGCCCCGGCCGCGAGGAAGTCGGCGTCGGCCTCCGTCTGCCGAACAAATCGCGCTTGGTCGGCCTGCCCGGTATCGCGCGCAACGTGCGTTCGTACTCTGCCGCGTCACTGCTCATCTTCGACGAGGCGGCCTTCATCCCCAACGATGTCTATGAGGCTTTGAATCCTATCCTCGCCGTCTCGCAGGGTGCCGTCTGGCAGATGTCCACGCCCAACGCGCAGCAGGGCTTCTTCTATGAGGATTGGCATCGTAAGGACAAATCGGTCACTCGTATCCGCGTCACCGCCGCCGAGTGCCCACGCATCCCGCCAGAGTTCCTGGAGGTCCAGCGCGTCCGTTTAGGCGAGGCGGCGTTCAAACGCGAGTACATGTGCGAATTTCCGGCCGATGCCGATCACCTCCTCACGCCGGAGCAGGTCGATGCCCTCTGGGACGACACTCTGGAGGCTCTCAACGGTGGCCGCGCGCTCTGGCGCTAGCGGGCCTTTGGTTCTTTGACATTCGAAATGCGATGCGCGGGCGTGTCACAATCTATGGCGATGACCAAACGGGAAGTCGTGCGCATTGTGCTGGAGGGCGGGACGCCGCCGTATGTGCCGTGGTCGTGCGGGTTCACGCAGCCGGCGCTCCAGAAACTGCAAGCGCACTTTGGCGGCGGGCTAGAAGTGGGGCTCCAGAATCACATCGTCAAGCTCGGCAGCGACATCGGCTTCTTTGAAGACATTGGCCCGGACCGTGTGCGGGACGTGTTCGGCGTCGTCTGGAATCGCAGCGTCGATAAAGACATCGGTGTTGTCGAGGGCTGCCGGCTGCCGGAGCCCATGCTGAAGGGATTCGATTGGCCAGATCCTTGCGATGAGCGGTTCTTTGCCGATATCCCGGCCAAGCTCGGCGCCTGGGGCGACCGGTTTCGCGTTTTCCAGATTGGCTTCTCGCTCTATGAACGGGCCTGGACGCTGCGCGGGATCGAAAACCTGATGCTCGACTTCATCGAGAATCCGGCGTTCGTCGATGAACTGCTGAACTCGATTGCCGATTACAACATCGCGCAGGTGCGGCGGGCGCTCGACTATGAGATCGACGCGGTGTACTTCGGCGACGATTGGGGCCAGCAGCGCGGTCTGCAGATGGGCGGGCGGCACTGGCGGCGGTTCCTGTTGCCGGTGCTCAAGCGGATGTACGGCGAGGTGCGGCGCGCGGGCAAGTTCGTGATGATCCATTCCTGCGGCGATGTGGACGAACTGTTTGAAGAGCTGATCGGCGCGGGCGTGAACTGCTTCAATCCGTTCCAGCCGGAGGTGATGGATATCTGGCAACTGCTGCCGCAATACCGCGGCCGGCTGGCGTTTCACGGCGGGCTGTCGACGCAACGCACGCTGCCGAAGGGCAGCGTAGATGACGTGCGGCAGGAGACGCGGCGGTTGTTGGAGTTGGGCCGGCAGGGTGGCTACATCTTCGCGCCGGCGCACGACGTGCAGGGCGACGTGCCGCCGGAGAACATGCTGGCGTTTTTGGAGGTGGTGCAGGGGCAGACGGGGTACGCGGGGTAAGGGAGAGAAGACGAACGCATCAGCTCCCTTACGGTCGCTGCTCGTCTAGACGCCCACGGCTTGATCCATCTCAAAGCGCAGTTCGCCGGAGAGGGTTTTGCGCACGGGGCAGGCGGTCACTACTTTCAACATGCGCGCGCGCAGTTCGGGGGTGAGGCCTTCGCCTTCGGCATCGACGTGGTAGCGGAAGACGGCCACGCCGGGCGTGGAGCGGTCCAGTTTCACGGTGACTTCCAGGTGCGTGAGCTTGACGTTGTGGCGCTCGGCGTACATGCGCACGGTCATGTTGGTGCAGGCGCCCAGCGCGGCCTCCAGCAGTTCGTGCGGCCGGAAGCCGGCGCCCGCGCCGCCTTTATCCGCCGTGGTGTCGGACTGCGCCGTGTGCGTGCCGTTCGAGAAGGTGGTGAGATAGCGAGGCTCTTCCGCTTTGGTCTGGATCATTACCTTCAGGCTGCCACAAAAGCGAAAGGCCCCGCGCCGTGAGGGTGCGGGGCCTTTTGTGGAGTGAGAACCGGCTCAGGCGGACTTGAGCAGCTCGTCCCAGGTGACTTCGCGCTTCTTCTCGAACGCCTCGCGGCCCAGCAGGGCTGTGAAGGTGCTCTCGGCGGCGGGGACGGTCAGGTTATAGGGCTTGCCCTCGATGATGCTCTTGAAGAAGCATTCGACGGCGTCGATGGTGATTTCGCGCTTGGAGTCGCCGCGTTCCACCAGGCTGCGGTCACGCAGGTCGTCGGCGTTCTTCAACGGCGCGGACGGGATGTTGGCGTGCCACTTGAAGTAGGTGCGCGCCAGCTCCAGCATGCCCTTGGAGCCGTACATCTGCTCCTTGACGTCGCGGTAGCCGGCCGTGTGCTTGATGGAGATCAGCCAGCCTTCGACGCCATCCGGGTAGTAGTAGGTGATGTTGTGGTGGTCCGAGGTCCAGTCGCCGTAAGCGAGCGGATAACGCAGCCCGCCGGTGCCAATGGCCCGTGTCGGATGCGCGCCGGCCCACCAGTTCAGCACGTCGATGCCGTGGCAGTCCTGTTCGACGATGGGGCCGCCGGAACGGTCGCGCCAACTGCCCCAGCGCCGCACCTTCTCTTCGTCGGGCGGATACTGCACCGTGGGCGGCTGGGTGGGCGGCTCACCGCCCAGCACCCAGTAGCTCATCATCTGCTTCACGGTGCCGATCTTGCCTTCCTTGAAGATCGACATGGCGCGCAGATACTCGGGGCTGAAGCGCTGCTGGAAGCCGAACTGAATGGTCTTTTTCGGATTGGCCTTCAGGCCCGCGGCAAGCAACTGCTTGACGCCCGCCACGCTGGCGCCGGCCGGCTTCTCGCAGTAGATGTTCTTGTTGGCCGCCACGGCCGCCGCGAAGTGCTCCGGATGCAGGTAGACGGGCGTCGTGATGAGCACGGCGTCCAGGTCCTTCTGCGCCAGCAGGTCGTGGTAGTTCTTGTAGCCGGGCACCTTGTCGCCGCCCGGCAGCTTGGTCTTACCGCGGTCCAGACGGTCCGGGAAGATGTCGCAGATGGCGGCCAGGCGCGCATTGGCGTCGTTCGCCATGTGCGTGCCGACGTAGACGCCGCGTCCGCCCGTGCCAATCACGCCGAAGGCCACCTTCGAGTTCGCCTGTGAACCGAAGGCCGTCGCCGGCGCGACAATCAGCATTCCGCCCAGCGCATTGCGCCGTGTGATGTCACTCATAGTGTCGCTCCTGTTTCCACCCATGCGCCGGTCTTCGCGCTCTTCAGCACGGCTTCGCAAACCTTCTGGGTCTGGAGGCCCGTGCGGAAGGTCGGCTCGGCCGGCTTCCCGCTTTCGATCCCGGCCACGAAGTCGGCCAGGGCGTTGACGAACGAATGCTCGTAGCCGATCACCAGCCCCGGCACCCAATACTTGTCCATGTACGGATGCTCACCGTTGGTGACATGGATTTTGCGCCAGCCGCGCACGTGCGATTCGGTGCCTTTGTACTCGAAGTAGTCGAGATACTCCATCTCTTCGAGATTGAAGGCCAGCGAGCCGTCGGCGCCGTTCAGCTCGAACGTTTTGAGCGCCTTGTGCCCGCGCGCGTAACGAGTGGCCTCGAACAGCCCGAGGCTGCCGTTCGAGAATTCGCAGATGAACAGGCAGGCATCGTCGATGTTCACCGGCTCCATCTTGCCCGTTCCGACGTGCTTGCGCTCTTTCACGAACGTCTCGGTACGCGCCACGACGCGGGTGATGGGCCCGTTGAGGTACATGGCGGTGTCGATGTTATGCGCCAGCAGGTCGCCCGTGACGCCACTGCCGGCCGCCTTGACGTCCAGGCGCCAGAGCGCGTCACCGCCCTGCGGGACGTCGGCCGAGATGGTCCAGTCCTGCAGGAAGTTGGCGCGGAAGTGGAAGACGCGGCCGATGCGGCCTTCGTCAATCAACTGTTTGGCCAGCGCGATGGCCGGCACGCGGCGGTAGTTGAAGCTGGCGAGGTTCGGCACGCCGGCGGCTTCGACGGCGGTCACCATCTCCTCCACCTCGGCTACGTCCAGCGCCAGCGGCTTCTCGCAGATGATGATCTTGCCAGCCTTGGCTGCGGCGATGGCAATTTCCTTGTGCGCGAAGTTCGGCACGCAGATATCGATCACGTCGATGTCCGGCGCGGTCATCAACTTGCGCCAGTCGGTTTCGACGCGCTCGTAGCCCCAGGTCTTGGCAAACTCAGTGGCCTTGGCCTCGTTGGTGTCGCAGATGGCCTTGAGCACCATCTGGTGCTCCAGCGGGAAGAAGTTGTTCACCCGCCGGTGAGCGTTTGAATGGGTGCGGCCCATGAAGCCACAGCCAATCAGACCAACGCGCAGTTCCTTCATTGTGCGTACCTCCCAATGAGTTCGTCGACGCGCTTCTTGCACGTTTCGGTAGCGCCCCAGGCGTCGGGCCAGAAGCACAGGTCAATCGTGATCCAGCCGTACGGCAGGCGCGCGGCTTTCAGCAGGGCGGGGAAGATGGAGTCCAGATCGAGCACGCCTGCGCCAAAAGGCGGATGCGTACTGGTTTCGTCCTCGCCATTGGCGTCCTTGTGACAGGTGTTGTCGCTGTCGATCACGTGCACGTGATTGATGCGGCCATCGAGCAGCTTCAGGAATTCGAGCTGGGTGGGAAACGTCTCCTTTTGGCCTTCCTGGCGCGCGCCGTTGACGCCCACCATCTGGCCGTGGCAGGTGTCGTACTGCAAGCCGAAGTTGGGCTTGCCGACGGCGTCGTGGATGCGCACGATGTCGGACGGCTTGTTGAAGGCGAAGCCCGGCTCGAACTCCCAGGTGACGTACTGGCCGGCATCGGCGGCGATGTCGCAGCACGTCTTCCAGGTTTTCACCACGCGGTCGAAGGCGGTCTGGTAGTCGATCTCGCGGTGAATGGTGGGCGGCTGCACGCAGTCGACGCGGATGCCCTTGATGCCGACGTCAGTTGCAAATTCCGAATTCTTCTTGAATTCGGCGATATATTTGCTCTGGTCGTCGGTATTAATCAGCTTTTCGCCCCAGAGATTGGCGGCCATGCCGCTGAGGCCGAGACCGAGCGCGGCGAGCTTGGCTTTCAGCTCAGCCCGCTCGGTCTTGCCGGGCATGGCGCCGGGCCACTCCGAATCCGGCCCGCTGGGGTTGCCCGGATTCGGATGAGGCGGGAAGGCGCCGAGCTCGACACCGTCGAAGCCGAGCTCCTTCAGGCGCTGGCAGACGGTGTCGAACGGCACGGGATGCGATGCGTAGGGGCCGATGGTATAGGCCCACGAACCGATTGACGTCTTCATGGACGCTTCCTCCGTGTCAGGCCTTCACCAGCGAAGCCGAGTCCGGGTTGCCGGGGCCGAAGTGCTTCAGCATGACCAGCGGCTCCTTGTCGCTCAGGTTGGTGATGGTGACGCCGGCCTTGGCGGCGGCGGCGGTGACAAATACCTCGTCCTTGGTCATCTGGCCGAAGCGGATCATGGACGGCGTTTCGACGTCGTGCACGCCCATCTTGCCGTGGCCCTGGGTGAGGATGACGCCATAGGCGGCCGCGTCCTTGATGATGGCGGTGCGGCCCGGCAGAACGGTGAGTTCCTTGGCTGAGAAGAGCGCGGAGCCGTAGGTGACCCACACTTCGCGATAGCCGGCCTCGGCCATGGCGGCCTCTTCGGCGACAGGCTTGGGGAAGATCTTGTTGTGCTGGCCGAACTGCGGATCGACGTTCTTGTCCCAATCGAGCATCGAGATGATGTAGTCGAGGTCGTGATGAAGTTCCTTCGGCACGTCCTTGACCAGCAGGTCCCAACTCACCGGGCGGCCTTCGACGAGCGACTGGAACATGCCGAAGACGTCGGAGTTCACCTGCGGCTCATAGGTGACCAGCGAGCCGGGGGCGTGCAGGACGCCAGCGTCGACAAACCAGCCGGTGCCCGGGATGAGGCGATAGGCCTTCGAATAATCGAGGATGTGATTGTCGCCCTCGTTCCAGCGCTTCAGGCAGCCGCGCAGGTCGTCCTTGGTGGTGCCGGGCTCGAAGCCCATGAAGGTGTACGGGAAGTTGTTGCCGGTGAAGTTGTATTGCGGCGGGAAGTAGTAGGCTTCCGGCTTGCCCTTGGCGCCAACCTTTTTGGCGTGCTCATCCATCTGGTGCATGTGATGCGGGATGGGGCCGAGGTTGTCGAAGAACTTGCAGAGGATGTTGAAGCCGCCGTATTGGCGCATCACGTCCGCACCCACCAGATCGTCACCGGTGAGTTCGATCGCCTCTTTCAGCAGCACGCGCTCGCCGTTGAAGTCGATGTAGCTGAGACCTTCATCGTCCGGCGTGCCGGGGCCGTTATCGGCATGAGTGGTAGAGGAGAACCACCGCTCATCAATACCGCCGCGATGGGCACCGAGCGCATAAAGATCGTCGGGATGCAGCTTCAGCCGGCCACCCGGCATCAGGAACGAGCGCGGCACCCAACAGGGCGCCATTCTGACAATGCCCTCACCTGCGGTGATGGCCTGACGAACCAGTTCTGTTTTCGACAAGGAAACGCCTCCTTCGGCAAGCACTATATCAACTTTTTAGCGCGTCTCCGAGCGCAAACGGACGCTTGTCCGCATAAATATTCTTAATCTGAATTCGTATTCGCAAGATAGCCAATCAGCGCGCAGCGGCGGGCCGCGGCTCGTAGACGACGAAGGCGAAACGCCGGGAATCGGGCGACCAGGAATTTACATTGATGGTGCCCTGGCCACCGAAGAATGTGAGCAGCGTTTCCGGCCGCGCGGGCTTCAGTTTTTTGCCGGGCATCTTCATCAGGCGCAACTCGACGCCGGGCATGCGGGCGTTGTGTCCCTTGACGCCATGGGGAAACGAGAAGATCAGCAGCAGTTTGCCGTTGGGCGAGGGATGGGGGAACCAGTCTTCCATTTCGTCGGCGGTGACACGCTGGGCGAGCGCGTCGTCCGCGCCTGCGCCATTGGCCGGCATGCGCCAGACGTCCCAACTGCCGGAACGGTCCGAGTTGAAGTAGATCCAGCGGCCGTCGGGCGAATAATCGGGGCCGTCGTCGTAGACGGGTTTTGAGGTGAGGCGTTGCTCCTCGCCGCCCGCGGCCGGCACGCGGAAGAGATTGTAGTGGCCGTCGCGCTGCGCCACGATAGCGACGGACTGGCCATCGGGCGACCAGCCGTGGAAGTAGCTGGGCGACTTTTCGACGATGCGCGTGACATTGGAACCGTCAGCATTGGCGATGTAGACCTGCGAGCCGCGCGCGCCGGGCGTCGACGCCGAAAAGGCGATGCGGCGGCCATCGGGCGAGTAGTCGTGATCGTTGTTACAGCGGTATTGCGGGTCCAGGGTGAGCGGCTCCGGATGCGCGCCTTCCACGTCGACGGCGAGGCGGTAGAGGCGTCCGCCGGTGTTGATGAGCAGGTGTTTGCCATCGCGCGACCAGTTGGGCGCCTCGACAACGGTGTCCGACGACCAGACGGTACGCGCCGAGCGGGTCTTCAAATCAAAGACGGTGACCTTGCTGGCGTAGGACGGAGGGGCCTGGGCCGAGGCCAGCAGCGTGAAGACGCAGGCAATGAGCAACACGCGCGAGCGCATGGTGCACACTTTATCTCATTGCCACGGCGGCGGCGATATACTCGTTGCTTCCGCCGCCGATGTCTGGCGGCGCACCTCGAATTTCCAGAGGAGCCGCATGAGATTCCGATTCGCTTTAACCATCTGTCTGGCATTCGCCTGTGGTCTGACCGCGCAGCAGCGGCAACGCGAGCAGGTGGCGCCTGCCGCGACCACGCCGAAGGCGGCGCCGCCAGAAGAGCGCAGCTCAGTGACGCATCACAAGGGGACTTTCGCCGGGCAAACGTTCGACTACACGGCTACGGCCGCGACGTACAACATCAAGGGCGAAGACGGTGCGGTGAAGGCGACGTTTTTCTTCGTGGCGTACACGAAGGATGGAGTGGATGCGGCCAAGCGGCCGGTCTCTTTTGTGTACAACGGCGGACCGGGGTCGGCGTCGTTGTTCACGCACATGGGCCTGGGTCCGAAGCAGCCGGTGCTGAGTGACGACGGGCACGGCGCGCCCGCGCCGTATTTGACCGAAGACAATGCGGAGAGTTTTCTGGATGCGACCGACCTGGTGTTTGTTGACGCCGTGTCGACCGGCTACAGCCGGCCCGCGCCGGGCGAGAATCCAACACAGTTTTATGGCGTGTCGCAGGACGCGACCATTTTTTCGGATTTTGTGTATCAATATCTGACGCGCACTGAGCGGTGGGCCTCGCCGAAGTTTCTGATTGGCGAAAGCTACGGCACAACGCGCGCGGCGATGATGGCCAACACACTACAGCAGCGGCATCAGGTTTATCTGAACGGCGTGGTGCTGCTGTCGTCGGTGGGCTTTGGCAGTTGGGGAGCGGACGACCGCACTATCTATTTCCTGCCGACCTACACGGTGTCGGCGTGGTTCCACAAACTGCTGGGGCCGGAACTGCAGAAGCTGAGCATTGAAGAGGTGGCGCGGCAGGCGCGCGCGTTTGCGCACGGCGAATACGCGCAGGCGCTGGAGAAGGGCGATGAGCTGAGCGCGGGCGAGCGCCAGAAGGTGGTGAAAGACCTGGCGCGATTCACGGCGTTATCGCCGCAGTACATTGAACAGTGCAACCTGCGGGTGAACCCGATGCGCTGGTTCAAGGAGCTGCAACGCGGCAAGCGGTTGACGACGGGGCGGCTGGACGCGCGCTTCACGGGGCTGGACCGCGACGCGGCGGGTGAGAGTGTCGAATATGATTCGTCGGAAGCGAGCTACGAGGGCGCGTACGTGGCGGCCTTCCAGGATCACGTGCGGCGCGAGTTGAAATGGATGTCGGATCTTTACTACACGGTGTCGGCGAACGTGCGGCCGTGGGATCAGGGGCGTCCGGGTGAGCCGGCCGAGGCGTTGCGTTCAGCGATGACGCAACAGACGCATCTGAAAGTGCTGGTGCTGGCGGGTTATTACGATCTGGCGACGCCATTTAACGGGATTGAGCAGACTGTGTCGCACATGATGCTGGAGCCGGTGGTGCGGAAGAATTTGAGCTTCACCTATTACGAGGCCGGGCACATGATGTACATCGACAAGAAGTGCCGTGAGAAGCTGCACAAGGACGTGGTGGGATGGATGGGGGCAAGCTACCGGCACTGAGCGGTGAGGGGACGGCTCGCCGATGCCGGGCATTCTTTTACGGCAGGATCTCGTTAAGCGGAGCGGCGGGGCAGCCGGAATCCTGAATAGCCGCGGCCTTCAACTGCCGGGCGGCATCCCGGCGGTTGGTTCGTATGTACAGCCGCATGGCGTCAGCCAGAGCTGTGCAGGAGTGCCTGCGCACAGTTGGGCAATCCGGATTGAGAGCGGGGCCGTTCGGCCCGGCCACGACGGCGCAGCCGAGCGGGTCGAGACCGCGCTGGTAGCGTTCCAGTAATTCAGCGCGCAGCGACATGTCGCGCGTCATGAGAATCCCTTCGACCATGGCTACGGCGGCGGCGTCGTCGCGGCCGGCGGCGTGCAGCGAATCGGCAAGCTGGCCGAACGAGGCCGAACTGGCGGGATTGGCTTCAATGGCGCGGCGTGCGGCAGAGACGGCGCCGGCGAAGTCCTTCAATTGGAGAGAGGCTTGCGAGACGCCGCGCTCCAGATCGGCGATGCGGGTGTTGTCGAGATCCGGTGCGCGCAGGCCGGCGCGGACGGCCTGCGCGACAAGACCGGCGTGATTGGCGAGAGCGATGCGGCGGCACTTTTCGAATGTCGCGATGGCGCGCGGGGCGTCGCCTTGGGCGAGCAGGTAGCCGCCGGCTTCGAAGTAGGCGGAGGGCGAGCGCTGGGCCTCGGGCAAGGTGTCGAGAATGGCGAGGCCCCGTTCACTTTCAGCAACGATGCGGTTGATGTTCGTGTGGCCGGGATCGGATTCAAACAACGCCAGCGCGAGGCCCATGTGGGCCTTGAAGCTGTTCGGCGATGCGGAGACGGCGGCGCTCATCAGACTGACGTCGTCGCGCCAATCTAGATTGCGGGCCCAGGTGCGTGCGGCGAACAAGACGATGAGGACGGCGAGCGCGCTCTGCGCGAGCCTGGCTTTGCCGAGACGGCGTTCAAGCGCGCCGAGCGCGACGGCAGTGGTGATTGCGACGGCGACGGCGGGCAAGTAGAGAAAGCGTTCCGCCATGATGGCGCCGATGGGGAAGAGGATGTTGGAGGTGGGCAGAAATGTGATGGCGGCGAAGGCGGCGAGGAAGAAGACGGGGCGGTGGATGCGGTACATCCACAGCGCGGCGGCCGCGATGGCGATGACGAACAACAGTGTGAGCCAGTCCGCGATGCCGCCCGAGAAGAGCTGAACCTGCGCATAGGAATAGTCGCACGAGAGGCGCCAGGGCACAAACAACAGACCGAGGTAGTTCGCCACCAGTTTGAGGGCCGTGAGCTTAGCGGTCCAGAAGCCGGCTGCGGCAAGTGGATTGTCCCACGGCGGGAAGACGACCATTGGCACCTGCGACATCACTTTGGCGCGCTGCGCGAGCATCCAAACGATGCCAGGCGCGGTCGAGAGGACGCCGTAAAGCAGATGGCGCCAGCAGCGGCGCCAGGTGAGTTCGTAGAGTACGATGACGCCGGCTACACAGACGGCGCTTTCTTTTGAAAACGCGCCAATGGCGGTGGAGACGGCCAGCGCGGCAAGCCAACGCCAAGCGCCCGTTTCCGTGAATCGCAAATACAAAAGCAGACCGCCGAGGATAGAGGCGCCTGCCAACAGATCGGCGCGGCCGACGACGTTGGTTACCGACTCAGTGAGCACCGGGTGGACGGCCCAAAGGGCGGCGGCCAGGGCGGGCACTAGATCCGAATCTCTCTTTAGCAGGCGGCGCGCCAGAGCAAAGACCAGCAGGACGTTCAGGAAGTGGAGCGCGAGGTTGACGGCGTGATAGCCGAACGGGTTTTCACCGTTGCCGAGGATCGTGTAATTGAAAAGGTAGCTGAAGGTGGTGAGCGGACGGTAGAGGCCGCTTTCGCCGTAGGGCCACCAGTAGGAGTAGTCGATGATTCTGGCAATGTTTTCGGGCGATGTGCTGTGAATGCGCGCGTCCTGCAAGATGAGGCCGCGATTGTCGAAGATGAGACCGGCGTTGAACGAGTTTGAATAGGCGGCGAGGGTGACAGCGGCCAGCGCGACAATGGGCAGCCACGCCCGACGGCGCGGCGCCGGTTGAACGGACTTGGGGGCTTTCGTGGTTGGACTGCGCATGCGCTTACGATTAACTGCTTGATTCTATCGAACCGCGGCCGGACGGGACCTCCGTTATTATGAGACTGCGCGACGCGCCTGGAGCTTTGCGGACAGCCGCGCCGGAAAGGACAAATTTGAAATGACGGCGACATACGGCATCACGCGACGGGAGTTGATGGCCGCGGCGGCGCTGCCTGCCGCGAGCACAGGCAGGCCCCACGTTGTGCTGATTCTGGCCGACGATCTGGGCTACGGCGATGTGTCGTCGTGGGGCGCGCGCGATGTGCGGACGCCGAACATCGATGCTCTGGCGGCGTCGGGCGTGCGGTTTGGGAACTTCTACGCGAATTCACCGGTGTGCTCGCCGACGCGGGCGGCGCTGCTCACGGGGCGCTATCCGGACTGTGTGGGCGTGCCGGGCGTGATCCGGACGCGTCCGAACGACAGTTGGGGCTGGTTGGCGCCGTCGGCCGAGTTGCTGCCGCGGCGGTTGAAGACGGCGGGCTACGACACGGCGCTGGTGGGTAAGTGGCACCTGGGGCTGGAATCGCCATCACTGCCGAACGAGCGCGGCTTCGACCACTTCCACGGCTTTCTCGGCGACATGATGGACGATTACCTGACGCACCGCCGCGAGGGCCACAACTACATGCGGCTGAACGGCGCCGAGATTGATCCGCGTGGCCACGCCACGGACCTGTTCACCGATTGGGCTGTGGAGTACGTGAACGGGCGCAAGGCGCGGCGCGAGCCGTTTTTCCTGTATCTGGCCTACAACGCGCCACACGCGCCGATTCAGCCGCCGGCTGAGTGGCTGGAACGCGTGCGGCGGCGCGACGCGGCGCTGAGTGCGAAGCGCGCGGCAATGGTGGCGCTGATTGAACATATGGACGCGGGTGTCGGACGGGTGGTTGAAGCGTTAAAGGCCAACGGGCAGTATGAGAACACGCTGATGATATTCGTCAGCGATAATGGCGGCGATCTGAACGCGGGTGGAACGGCGGGCGCGCTGCACGGCGGCAAGGGGCAGATGTTTGAAGGCGGCATCCGCGTGCCGATGTGCGCGGCGTGGCCGGGGCGGATTCAGGCGGGAAGCCGTTCGGAACGCGTGGGGCTGACAATGGACATTTTCGCGACGGCGTGCGAGGCGGCGGGAGCCGAGCCGCCGGCGGGGATCGACGGCGTATCATTAATGCCTGAATTGCTCGGGCGCCGGACGCAACCGGCAGAGCGCGACTTGGCGTGGGTGCGGCGTGAAGGCGGCGCGGCGTATCAGGGGCGCGAGTTCTACGCCTACCGGCGCGGCGACTGGAAGTTGCTGCAGAACACGCCGTTTCAACCTTACGAGTTATACAACCTGAGAGACGATCCGGGAGAGCAACACAACGTGGCAGCGAGCGAGCCGAAGATCTATCGCGAACTGGCGGCGGCGTTGATGCGGCACATCCAACGGGCAGGCGCGACGCCGTGGCAGGCGCCGGTCCGCTGACGCGATGGTGCGGGCTACTTCTTCTTTTTCTTCTTCACCGGCTCCGGCCCCACGCGGCTGATGGTGACGCTGAGGAGTTTGACCGGGTCGATGGGCCGCTCGCCACGCACTGCAGCGTGATTGATGGCCGTCACCACGTTCTGGCCCTCGACGACGGAGCCGAAGATGGTGTAGTTGCCGTCCCAGGAACGCATGGCGTTGACGGTGATAAAGAACTGGCAGCCGCCGGTATCCAGTTGGCCGGAATTGGCCATGGCGAGCTTGCCGGCGGCGGAAAAGCGAAGGCCGGGCAATATCTCGTCGCGCAGGGTGACGCCGCAATTGTGTGAGCCTGTGCCGGTCGGGTCGCCCGATTGAATCATCTCGCCGCGCACGACGCGGTGAAAGGTGATGTTGTCATAGAGCGGCCGGCTGACGAACTTGCCGGTTTTCGGGTCGCGGGTTGCCTTTGTACCTTGGGCGAGGGCGACAAAGTTCTCCACTGTCGCCGGTACATCCTTTTCATAAAGCTGAGCGATGAACGTGCCGCGCGAAGTGTTGAAGATGGCATACAGCCCAGCGGGCCGCTGTTGCGCAGAAAGGCAGCCGGCTGCGAGCAAGAAGACCAGGAGTTTTATCACGCCGTTTCCATTGTACGGATTCTGCGGAAAGAGTCAGGCGAAAACCCTCGCAGCGGTTGACTTCAGAGGCCGGACATTGAGACTATTTCCTCCGAAAGGAGGTCAGATCCATGGCATGCAAGCCCAAGGCTCCGGCGAAGGCCGCGGCAAAAACGCCCGCGAAGAAGGCCCCTGCAAAGAAGAAGTAGCATCCCGCTGTGGCGTACGAATGCCTCCAGCGGAATTCGACATGCGATGAAAATGGAACGGGCTCCCGAATGGGAGCCCGTTGATGAATACCGCCCGGACGCACAAGGTTGCGGTGACGTTTGCACCGGCAACTGTGCGGTGAACAGGCAGGCCTCTCGCGTTGGCCTGAGACGGCGTGTTCCTAGTTCAAGTGCGGCAGGATGAAATCCTGCGCCACCGGGGTGTCGAGGCGGAAATTGTAGTCCACACCAATGCAGGGAGTGATTCCCCAGGACACAACAGCTGTGACCAGGTTGGTGGCGCCATAGAATACCGGGCCGCCGGAATCGCCGTAGCAGGAACCGCCTGAAGTCTTGCCCGGATTGTTGGTGAACTTCGCGCTCATTTCAGCGCCATTGAAAGTGCTCTTGAGCTCGACCAGACGCGTGTTGCTGGCGTAGCGCTCCCAGAGATCACCGTAGAACGGCTTGATGTAGCCCTGCATCCCATAGCCCACAACCGTGAAAAGATTGGACGCGGTGTTGCCTTTAGGAACCGTTTCCAGGAAGCTGAGCGGCGGAAGCGCGCCGTACATGGCAAGATTGACGGGCGTGCTCAGAATGACCAGGCCGACGTCGTAAGAGTTCGGGTAGCTGCCTGTGTAGCTGCCGTGCGGGATCACCTCAGCGGCTTTGATCCACCCGTGAGCCGGGTCGTTGAGATAGTCGAAGAGGTTCTGTCCATTTCGATCTGCGAAAGAGATCTGCGGCGTGAATTTGACCCAGGTTTGCAGGTTCTTGACGCCGCTGTCGATAGTGCAGTGGGCCGCAGTGACCATCACGGTCGGCGAAAGCAACGTGCCGGTACAGCTATAGAGGTAGCCATCCGAGGCCTGGAATAGCAAGGTGCCCACCCACGGATGGGCGTTGTTGTCTGGAGAGCCGAACGTTGCCGCTCCGAGCGGAACACCCAAGAACAGCAAAGCAACTACGGTGATGACGAGACTGGGGGCTTTCATGCGGGATCCTTTCGCAGAGATTATGGCACGAAGCTAAACGCTGGGGTATCTAGGGAAGTCCTGGTACCTGGGCCCCATTTACGGGCAGGCCCGTGGGGCACCCGCTTGTTGGCACCGCGCTTAAGTCGTTCATCTCATAGGGCAGTAGACTAGGGTCCGGACGGACGGCTCCGGCGACAGCGTTGCTGATCTGGAACTGAGGGGCGGGACGGAGTGCGCATTGCTTCCAGATCGGAAATCGACTACTCTGTAGCAAATCGATTCCCCGTGGGGATGGGGATGACGGTTTGAGGATTGGAGGAGCAGAATGACGGCGTACACGTGTCCTGTGCCGAAGTCGTGGTACGCAATCCGGGTCCGGTCGAACCACGAATGGAAGACGACCGAATTTTTGAAGGCAACTGACCACGAAGCTTATCTCCCGCTGTATTGGGACCGGCGCAAATACTCGGATCGAATGAAAGAAGTGCAGGTGCCCCTGTTTCCGGGTTATGTCTTCTGCCGCGCCGAACCGATAGAGTTTCTGCCGATACAAAAGGCAGTGGGCGTGGTAGGAATTGTGGGCTTTGGCAAGACGCCCATTCCGGTTCCAGAGGAAGAACTGGACGCGGTGCGAAGGGCCGTTCAAATGGGGCAGAATCCGAGGCCATGGCCGTATCTGAACGTCGGCCAACGGGTTTGTGTTCAGTTCGGGGCGTTGAAGGGATTGGAGGGGATTCTAACCGGCGTAAAGAGCCAGGAACGGATTGTGATCTCGATCGAGCTGCTGCAAAGGTCTGTTTCAGTTGAGATCGATCCGGCATGCGTGAGCGTGATCTCCAGGGAGCGAGGGCTTGCCGCAAAGCAGCCTAAGAGTGTTACCGAACTTGATGTTTACCCGGAATGCCGAAAGTCAGCATAATCCTGCCGACTTATAACGGGGCGCGGTATCTCAGGCAATCGATCGAGAGCTGCCTGAACCAGACCCACAGGGACATCGAGCTGATTGTTGTTGACGACTGCTCCACTGACGGCAGCGCCAGCATCCTTGAAGCTTATGCCGGAAGAAACAATGTCAGATTGATCCGGCACGGCTCGAACAAGAAACTACCGGCCGCGCTGAACACTGGTTTTGCGCTTGCCACTGGGGCGCTTCTGACCTGGACGTCGGACGACAACTACTTTGCCCCGGACGCCGTCGAACGCATGACCGGTTATCTGGAGAAGCATCCGGATACGCCGTTCGTTTACACCGATTGCTGGATTGTGGATGCGGATGGCCAGGTGGTCCGGCGAAAAGAGGCCGGACCGCCGGAGCATCTGCGGGAGGGTTGTGCGATCACGTGCTTTCTCTACCGGCGGGAGGTGTACGAAGCAACCGGGGAGTACGATTCAGAGCTGTTCCGGATTGAAGACTACGATTATTGGCTGCGGATCATGAAGCACTTCCGCATGGGCTGGCTGCCGGAGCCGGTCTACTATTACCGCCGCCATTCCGCATCCCTGACGGGAACTGACGCTTGGAAGAACCGAATTCGCATGATGGACCTGGTGCAGACAAGGCACTTTGGACCCGATCCGGGGAGGGCGTCACGGTTGGCGGCGAAGTATCTCGTTGCCGAGGCATTCGAATCGCATGCGCAGGGCAAGCGTCTTGATGTGCTGAAGTACTTGCTGCGAGCAGTTGGCAGCGACAGGGCGCTTCTGGGCAATCGCGGCGTTTGTTCGATTGCGCTTCAGGCGCTGGCAGGTAAGGCCACCTTCGAGTTTCTAAGGCGGCTGAATCCATGCCGTAGCCGCGTGTAGCGTCTCAGTTTCAGCAATCAGCGGCCGGTAGACTGCAAGCACCGGAGAATCGCTGCATGGGTTTGGGGCGCGGCGGCCAGCCAGCCGCCAAGATTCAAGGCCGGTACCGGACCGAGCAAGTTATTACCGTCCAGCGATGTGAATTCACCGCCCGCCTCCCGCAGCACCAGCCCGGCGGCGGCGAAATCCCAGACAGGCGCGCGGGAGCCCGGCCAGTCGAGGAAGAGCGCTGCATCGAACCTGCCGGATGATACGTCAGCGAGCTTGGAGGCAAGTCCGCCCTGCGGGGTGAATACTGCGCCGGGGAGCCGGCGCCTGACCTCCGCGAAGAGCGGGCTGGACGCCTGCCGCGGACTCGCCAGGATGCGAGTCTCTCCGTCACCGCGCGGCGGCGCGACCGCCAGACGATGTCCATTCATTGTTGCCCCGGCGCCGTGCCCGGCCCGGTAACGCTCGTTCCGCGCCGGGAAATCGACGATGGCCAGCACGGGCCGCCCCTGCTTCAGCAGCGCAACGCAGATGGCATAGCCGTTTCCGCCGTTGACGAGCTCGTGGGTGCCGTCGATGGGATCCACAACGAAGCAATAGTCCGCATTGAGCAACGCTGGGTGATTGTGCGTCTCTTCGGCGACAACCGGAACACCCTTATACAGCCGGGAGAGCGTGGTGACGATGGCTGTCTCGACGGCAACGTCCAGCGCCGTGACGACCTCTGTTCTGCCATCGTCCCTCAGCTTCTCGTGAACCGGCAATTCCCGGGTGCCGAGTATGGCTTGGCGGCACTCGTCCAGAGTCTGTTCCAGTCCGGCAAAGAACAGTTCCATATTTCCGGTCATAATTCCCAGTCAATCCCAGTCCAGCGCCGCAACTTCATGGCACCATCCGGCGCGGCGAGGCCGCCAAGGCAGGCGATGTGTGCCGCCCGATGAGTGTTCAGAAGACTCGTGAGAGCTAACCAAAGGGAACCTTGCCGTTCCAGCCGGATATGGCCTAGAGTTCTCTGATAGCTCTTTGTCTCAATTGTCTTCCGGCCGGTCCGAGCGCCGGATGAATGCACCGTTTGCACAGCCTTCACCATCCATGAATTGGGGAGCCTCTCAAAAGTGATGATGCGACAACTGACCTTGTTCAGGAATCTGGGATTCCTTTTCTGCGGGTGTCTCACCGTTGGATGGGCCGCGGATCCGCCGGCAGCCGTGGTGGGGAGCGTTGCGATCAGCCGGGCTGAACTCGACGCGGCCGCGTCGGCTCAAACAATGCAGTTTCGGAAGCAAGAGTATGACGCGAAACTCGCAGTTCTGAACGACCTGATCGAGAAGAAACTGCTGGAGACCGAAGCCGCCAAGCGCGGCGTTACGGTGGACGCTCTGATTGATACGGAGATCAGGAGCAAGGTCACGGAGCCGACAGAAGGCGAGATCGAGGCCTTCTACATTGCACAGACGGGCGGGCGCGGACAGAACAGCGCTCCAACGGGTGCGGCGAAGGGCTACATCAAGCAAGCGCTCAAGTCGTACAAGGAGAGCCTGGCCAAGGCGGTGTTTGTGGAGAAGCTGCGAGCCGGTACGCCCGTGAGCGTCCTGCTGGAGCCGCCGCGCGCCGAAATGACGATCACCCACCAGCGGGTGAAGGGGCCGGCCGATGCGCCTGTGACGATCGTGGAATTTTCAGACTTTCAGTGCTCCTACTGCGCCGCCGTGCAGAGCACCCTGAGCGGACTGTTCAAGAAGTACCCCGGCAAGGTCAGGCTGGCTTTCCACGATTTTCCGCTGGCGCAGATTCATCCGCAGGCGATGGCTTCAGCCGAAGCCGCCTGGTGCGCGAACGAGCAGGGCAAGTTCTGGGAATATCACGACCTGCTGTATGCGAACCAGGAGGAGCTGGGTTCAGCCGAGCTAAAACAACACGCAAAGACCGTTGGACTTGATCAGGAGAAATACGACGCCTGCGTAGCAAGCGGGCGGTATAGAGCCAGCGTGCAGGCCGACATGGCTGACGCCAGGCGGGCGGGTGTCGCCAGCACGCCGACCTTCTTCGTAAACGGGATTCAGCTTTTGGGCGCTCAGCCCGCGGCTGCATTTGAGAAGGCCATCGACGAAGAACTGGCCCGCCGGGCGGCACGCTAAACTTCAGGCCGGCGCCACCAGTCATCCAGCGGGGCGGCGCATTAAGACGGCTTTGATCGTCCGGCGAACCGGTTTCGGGAGAAGGTTCTTCAGCGGGAGCAATTCAGTATCCCAGCGCGCGCGGAAAAGCCGGGGAACGGGGCGCTGGAACTGGCCTCCGGCAGCTGCCTCAATGAGCTGTTGGTAGGCATCCGCCATGCTGTTCAGTGAGAAGCGGCTTTGCGCCCGGCGCGCGGCGGC
>CAYZIX010000066.1:0-24347 GCA_964478395.1 uncultured Candidatus Solibacter sp. | reverse complement strand
CTGGGGCCAGAACGAGATTACCGCGTATCCGTGGGCGGCTCATTATCTGCCCGTTCCGGACAAGCGCCAGAAGTTGACGCACGAATTGTGCACAGATTTGGGGCTTTTCAAAGACGGCGTGTGGAGCGAACGCTGGCTGTGCCACGCACCACAGGAGCGCCTGTTCCTGCACGGCCGCTGGCAGGAGGGCATCGAGCCGGCGCTGGGCATGACGGATCACGACGCCGCGCAATATCGCCGTTTCGACGAGCGCATCCGCGAACTGCGCCAGACGGGCGCCTTCCGCATCCCGATGGAAGAAGGGCTCGACAAAGCCACGCCTGCCATCCGCGCGATGGATAGCATCACGCTGGCCGAGTGGTTGCGCCGCGAAGGGTTTTACTCGCCGTATTTGCACTGGCTGCTGGACTATTCAACGCGCGACGACTACGGCACGCACGCGGGCGACGTTTCGGCCTGGGTGGGGCTGCACTATTTCGCCGCGCGCGAGCCCGAGGAGAAGGGCCCGCTCACCTGGCCCGAGGGTAACGGCTGGCTGGTGCGGCGATTGCTGGAGCGCCTGTCGCGATACGTGCGGACGCGCGCGATGGTGATGCGTGTGGAACGCATTGGGCCGCGCTGGCGTGTGTATACCGAGAGCACGTTGTACGAGGCGGAGGCGGTGATCTTCGCCGCGCCCACTTGGCTGGCGCACTGGGTGGTGCAACCCGCGCCGCCCGTCTGGCCCATTGCGTCGGCGCCATGGGTGACGGCGAATCTGACGCTGGAAGGCTGGCCGAAGAACAACGGATTCGACTATGCGTGGGACAACGTGATTTACGATTCGCCCTCGCTCGGCTATGTGATTGCCACGCATCAGAACATCACTCAATATCAGCCGCGCACCGTCTGGACGTGGTACATGGCGTTGGCCGACGGCGCGGCGGCCGACCAGCGGCGCATCCTGCTGTCGAGCGACTGGAACTATTGGAAAGAACGCATTCTCACCGATCTGGAACGCGCCCATCCTGACATACGGCGCTGCGTGAGCCGCGTCGACATTTTCCGCATTGGCCACGCCATGCCGCGGCCGCGGCCCGGCGCTATCTTCAACGAGGAGCGGCGGCGGCGCGCCCGCCCGCAGGGCTCGCTCGTGTATGCTAACTGCGACCTGGGCGCGCTGTCGTTGTTTGAAGAGGCGCAGTGGCGCGGTGTACGGGCGGCCGAACACGTGCTCGGCCTTGTTGCACGATAGAGGTAGTCATGGAAACGAAGTCCCTCGATTGGAGCCAACTGCGGGTGTTCCCGCTGGAAGAGCGCGACAGCATGACGCGCGTCGAAGAGATCCTGCGTGATCCGGACGCGCCGTTGCCGCCGTGCCCGGCGGAAGTCGGGAAGGCCGCGGCCGACTGTGCCGCGCGCATCCGCCAAGCACGAGAGAAGGGCGCCGGCGTGATGCTGATCTACGGCGCGCACCTGCTGCGCAACGGCGCGGCGCCCACGCTGGGACGAATGATGCAGGCAGGTTGGGTGACGCATCTGGCCACCAACGGCGCGGGCACCATTCACGACTGGGAATACTCCTGGCTGGGCCGCTCCACCGAAAGCGTGCGCAAGAACGTGGCGGTGGGGCGCTTCGGTTCGTGGGACGAAACGGGCCGCAACATCATGACCGCGCTGATTGTCGGCGGGCTGAACGGCGAAGGCTACGGCACAGCGCTGGGCCGCTACATTTGCGAGGACGGCGCAACGTTGCCGGGCGCCGGCGAGTTGGCCGCGGCCATTAAAGAAGATCCCTCCGACCCGCTCACCTCGGCGCGTGCCGACGCGCTGCGCGCCATGGAAGTGCACGGCTTGAAGGCCGGCCGCATCGACGTGCATCACCAATGGAAGCATGCCTCCGTGCTGGCGCAGGCCTATCGCCACGGTGTGCCGATGACGGTGCATCCCGGCATCGGATACGACATCATTGTGAACCACCCGATGTACGATGGCGGCGTGGTGGGCCGTGCGGCGACAATTGACTGCCGCAGCTTCGGCAATTCGGTGGAGACGCTGGACGGTGGCGTGGTGCTGAGCATCGGCTCGGCCATCATGGCTCCGCAGGTGTTTGAGAAAAGCTTGAGCGCGGTGAATAACCTGCGCATTTCCGCCGGCCGTCCCGTGGTGAGCGGGCATTCCATTTACGTCGTGGATATGCAGGACGGTGGCAATTGGAATTGGGATGCGGGCGAGCCGCCGAAAAGCAATCCGGCCTATTATCTGCGATTCTGCAAGAGTTTTGCACGGATGGGCGGCGATATGCGCTACATTCAGGCCGACAATATCACTTTTCTTGCGCATCTCTACTCCGCGCTAAACTAAATGGCAGCCGCCATGGATGCCAGTTCGCGTCGTGCAAGAATACTGTTGGCCGATGACCACGCCCTGGTGCTGGAAGGACTGCGGGGTGTTCTGGAGGCGAACTACGAGGTGGTTGGCGCGGTGGAGGACGGCTACGCCTTGCTGGCTGAGGCGGAGCGCCTGAAGCCCGACGTGGTGTTGCTGGACATCACCATGCCTCTGCTGAACGGCATTGAAGCGGCGCGCGAGCTGCGCAGGCGCGCTCCGGATACGCGGATCATTTTCGTTACCATGCACTCGGACGCCACTTTTGCGCGGCAGGCCTTCGCGGCCGGCGCGTTGGGCTACGTGGTGAAGCGCAGCGCTTCACGTGAGCTGATCCATGCAATTGAAGAGGCGTTGCGTGGCCGGCGCTACATTTCATCCTATGTTTCGGCTGGATTGGGAGAGCCGCTGGATGTCGGCGCGCCGTTGCCGGGTTCGCTCGGGCGGTTGACACCGCGCCAGCGTCAGGTCTTGCAGCAGGTAGCCGAAGGCCACTCAGCCAAGCAGATTGCGGCTCAATTGAATGTCTGCACCAAGACCGTGGAGTACCACAAGAAGGGTATCATGCAAGCGCTGGGGCTGCGTTCGACGGCGGAATTGGTCCGCTACGCGGTCAAGCACGGCCTGGTGTCGGCGTAGGTTCGGACGTCCGTAGCAGTGGAATCCGAACAGTGATGGCCGTTCCCCGGCCGGGAGCGGAACGCAGATGCAATTCGCCGCTGGCCAAGCGTGCGCGTTCCTCCATGCTGACCAAACCCAGGCCGCCTTTGCCGCGCACGGCGCGGCTGTCGAAGCCTACGCCGTTATCCGTGATGCTCAACTCCAGCCCAGAGTCCGCGCCGGTCAATTCCAGACTCGCTGAAGTGGCTCGCGCATGGCGCACGATGTTGCGCAGGGCTTCTTGTGCGATGCGAAACAGCGCCAGCGCCTGGTCCGGCGGGATGTGTGGCGCGACATTGTGTTGCTGAAATTCAATTGCCAGTCCATCGGTGCCGCGCAGCCGCGAGCACTCAGACTCCAGCGCAACGGGCAGGCCCAGCACACTGAGTGTAGACGGATGGAGCTGCCGCGACAGCGCATGCACGTCGTCGGCCAGCCGCATAGTAGTTTCAGCCAGCCGCCGGAGTTTCTGTTTCGGGCTCCGGCCGCTCCGCCCGGCGTCGCCAGCCAGCGCATCCAACTCCATGGCCAGCGCAGCCAGACGTTGGCTGATGTCGTCATGCAGCTCACGCCCCAGCGTGCGCATATGCTCTTCCTGAGTTGTGATCAGGCGCTCGGCCAGCGCGCGCAACTCAGCTCCGCTCTCGGCCAACAGGCGTTCGCTTTCCCGCAGCGCGTGCTCAGTGTGCTTGCGCAACGAAATATCGACGCCAATGCAGATGAAGGTGCCGTCGGAAAGCCGCGTAACGGCCCAAGTCGCCTCAATCTCGGTGCCCCACCGGGTGCGCATGCGGAAATCGGCCCAGTCCCCGCCCTTGAGGGCGAATTCGCGGGCTCTTTCCATGGACTCCGGATCGGGATAACAGGCTTCGAGCATCGACCTGCCGTCCAGCTTCCAGCCGAGCGCCCTTTCCAGCGCCGGATTGGCCATCTGGAAACGTCCTTCGGCATCGTAAACGGCAATCATCGCGGGAATATTGTCGATCAGTGCCTGTAGCAGCTCAGAGCGCTTCGTCAGCTCGGCCGTGCGCTCTTCTACTAGGCGCTCCATGCGTTCCTGCTGCAACATTTCCAGCGTGACATCGACAAACATGCCCACCAGGCCGGCCACCGTCCCGTTGGCGGAATAGAACGGCATCACCTTGGCGCGTGCCCAGACGGGTGAGCCGTCGGAGCGGCGGAAGCGGGAGACGCGCTCACTTGTGCCGCCAACCAGCAGCGACTGGGCCAGCGCTTGGACTTGCGCCACATCCTCCGGAAAAATGAAATCCAGCGCGCTGGGCGAACGCAGGAACTGCTCGCGATCGATGCGCAGCAGGCTGGCCAGCGTCGAGTTGGCGTAGATCGGGCGCAGTGATGTATCGATTACGCCAATCGCCTCTTGCGACTCTTCGGCCAGCCGGAACCAGAACGACGGGTCCCGGCCCAGCATTGCCTGCGCCGTTCTCGGCCTCTTCTGCACCATGCGCGCTCCCTATGGATAGCCGGCAGGCGACGGTAGCGCCCGTCCGCTGTCTCGTCTACAATTCCACTCAACTGGCCCATTGTAGTCGCAATTGGCGCTCGCACTGGTCATGAGTCCATCTTTGGAACAGATTGTGTCCCGCCTCGGCGATCCGGAGTCGCCACTGCTGTGGCTGGATCCAAGTTTGCCGGAACGGTTTTGGGAACAGCTTCCCCAGGCCGCCGCAGGCAGCGGTTTTCGCGTGTTCTGTCTGGATGAAAGCACTGAAGTGACGGACTTGAATTCTCTGCTGGCGGCCTTCTCGCCGTTGCTGGAGCGGGGTGCTGATCCACCGGTGGAACTGGCCGGATTGAGGCAGTTGCTGCTTGCGTTGCCGGACGGCGCGAGCCGCGGCTGGGCGGTGCTGTTCCGGCATCCGGAACCGTTGCGGCAGAACGATGAAGTGGCGTTCGAAGAGTTTCTTGAGATCATTGAGGCGGTGCACGAGGCGCGCTTCGCGGCCAGCGGGCAGTGCTTCAATCTGGTGGTGCGCGACTGATGCGGCTTGTCCAAGGCGCCTGGCGTTGGATATCCTGAAGTTTTCCGCAACGGATGGACGTACTCTCACTCACGCGCGAACTGGTGGACATCGAGTCCATCACGGGCAACGAGGAGCGGGTTGGAGATTATCTCTTCTCGATCCTCGGCGAACTGGCGCGGACGTACGCCGGCCAAGTGGAGAAGTTCGAAGTTGAGCCCCATCGCTACAACCTGTTCGCTACGTTTGGCGAGCCGGTTGTTACGCTTTCCACGCACATTGACACCGTTCCGCCGTTCTACGCCTCGCGCGAGGACGACGAGTTCATCTGGGGGCGTGGCGCCTGCGACACGAAGGGTATTCAGGCGTCCATGTTGTGCGCCACTGAGCGGCTGCTGGCGGCCGGTGTGCGCAACTTCGGCCTGCTCTTCGTGGTTGGCGAGGAGAAGAACAGCGCCGGCGCCTATCATGCCGCCACGACGCCGCGCGGCTCGAAATTCCTGATCAATGGCGAGCCGACTGAAAACAAGCTCGCGCTTGGCAGCAAGGGCGCGCTGCGTTACGAACTTAAGGCCCGTGGCAAGATGGCTCATTCCGCTTATCCGGAGCTGGGCGAATCGGCCATCGATAAGTTGTTGGAGTCGCTGGCGCGCCTGCGCTCGATGGATCTGCCCTTTGATCCGGTGCTGGGCGCCTGCACGTTGAATATTGGGCAGATTCACGGTGGCCGCGCGCCAAATATTGTCTCCGATGAAGCCGAGGCGGCGCTGATGTTCCGCCTGGTGAGCGATCCGGACCCGGTACGCCAACTGGTGCGCTGGGCCGCGACGGATCTAGTGGAGGCGCACGAGGTGCTGATGCTGCCCGCGCTGCATCTGGGCGCGCTCGAAGGCCTACCCACCACGGTGGTGGCTTACACCACCGACATCCCGGCGTTTCAGGGCGCCTGGGGTCAACCTTATCTGCTGGGTCCCGGTAGTATACACGTGGCCCACACCAGCGAAGAACGCATTTCCAAAGCCCAGCTGGCCGAGGCCGTCACCATCTACACCACTATGGTGAAGCGCCTCACTGCCGCCTGAGGCCGGTACTTGAACAGACCGGCGCAGGCGGCGAAGAGCCAGGCGGCACTTCGTTCCGGCCGGTATAACCAGAGAGAAGGTAGCGAACATGAAGAAGAAGATCGAAGTCGGGGTTCTCGGAGCCACCGGCATGGTGGGCCAGAGCTTCGTGAAGTTCCTCGAAGGCCATCCGTGGTTTGAGCTCACCTGGGTGGGCGCGAGTGACCGCTCGGCGGGCAAGCCCTACGCGGAGGCCACCTCGTGGCGCCTGGAAGGTTCGATGCCGGAACGCGTGGCCGCGCTCACCGTGTCTGAATGTGTACCTTCAACCCGCGCGCCGAAACTGGTCTTCTCCGCCATGGATGCAAGCGTCGCCACCGAAATAGAACGCGCCTTTGCCGAAGCGGGCCACCTGGTTGTCTCCAACTCCAAGAACCATCGCATGGAGCCGGATGTGCCGCTGCTGGTGCCGGAGATCAACCCGGATCACCTGAAGTTGCTGGCGGCGCAGAAGAAGCGCGGCTGGAAGGGCGCCATTGCCACCAATCCGAACTGCTCCACTGTGGCGCTCACCATGGGCCTGGCGCCGCTGAAGCCCTTCGGTATTGAGAAGATTGTCGCCACCACCATGCAGGCCATCTCCGGCGCCGGTTATCCGGGCGTGCCGTCCATCGACATCATGGGCAATGTGATCCCCTTCATCGGTGGGGAAGAGGCCAAGATGGAGGTGGAGACGCAGAAGATTCTCGGTGTCGTAGCCAGTGATCATATTGAGCCGCTGCCGGCCGCGATGAGCGCGCACTGCAACCGCGTTCCCGTGGTGGACGGACACACGGTCGCGGTCAGCGTTGCGCTGCACGTGAAGCCCACCATCAAGGATCTGATTGCGGTGTATGAGAATTTCACGGCGGTGCCACAGCAGCGTAATCTGCCCAGCGCGCCGGCCAAGCCCGTGCTGTACCTGCATGAGGACAATCGTCCGCAGCCGCGCCGCGACGCCACGCGTGGTAACGGCATGACGGTCACTGTGGGCCGTTTGCGCACCTGCCCGGTGCTCGGCTACAAGTTCGTGTGCCTGGGCCACAACACCATTCGCGGCGCGGCCGGCGCGGCGGTGCTGAACGCCGAGCTGATGGCCTCGGAAGGACTTCTGGACTAGCCATGATCGTGATGAAATTCGGCGGCACTTCGGTGGAGAGTGCCGCCGCCATCCGCCGTGTTGCGGAACTCGTCAGGGAAAGGCTGGACCGCCATCCGCTGGTGGTGGTCTCGGCCATGGGCAAAACCACAAACAAATTGCTGGCGTCCGCCGCCAAGGCCGCGGCCGGACAGTTGGACGACGCGCGCCGCGACGCCAACGCGTTGCGGGCTGCTCATCGTACGGAAGCCTATGCGCTGGTGCCGGCCGGCGAGCGGCCATCGGTTGACACACTGCTGGAAGAGCATTTTGACGAGCTCGACACGACGCTTGAGAAGATCGCCGCCGCGGGCCAGGTGACCGATCTGCTGTGGGATGAGGTGTCCAGCTACGGCGAGCGCCTCAGCTCGGCCATTGTTGCCATGGCGTTCAATGCCACCGGCATCCCGTCCGTGCACGTGGACTCGCGCACTGTGCTGATCACCGATGGCCGTCACACACAGGCGCAACCGCTCTACGGGCGCACCTACCGGCGCTTCGAAGACCGTGTGGCGAAGTATGCCGGCGATCGCGTGGTGGTGATGGGGGGCTTCATCGGTTCGACGCCCGAGGGCATCACGACAACGCTTGGCCGTGGTGGCAGCGACTATTCAGCCGCGCTGGCCGGCGCCGGCATCAGCGCCGAAGAGATTCAGATCTGGACCGACGTTGACGGCATGTTGACGTGCGATCCGCGTGTACTGCCGGGCGGACATCTGGTGAAGCGCATCAGCTTCTCCGAAGCGGCTGAGCTGGCCTACTTCGGCGCCAAGGTGCTGCACCCGGCCACGGTGCAGCCGGCCATTGAAAAGAACATTCCTGTGCGCATTCTCAATTCGCGCCGGCCGGAGTCGCCCGGCACGCTGATTGTCAATGAAACCGTGCATTCCACGGTGCCTCTGAAGTCTATTGCCTGTAAACGCGCCATCACGGTGGTGGAGGTGCGCAGTCTGCGGATGCTGATGGCGCACGGCTTTTTGCGGCGCATTTTCGAGGTATTCGACCGCTACCGCACCAGTGTCGACATGGTCACTACGTCAGAGGTGTGCGTTGCGCTGACCATCGATCACTGCGGCGCGCTGGCCGATATTGAGGCCGAGCTTTCACGCATCGCAGAGGTCAGTATCGTGCAGAATCAGGCTGTGGTCTGCGTTGTGGGCGATGCACTGCGCGAAACGCCGGGACTTGGCGCGCGCATCTTCGGTGCGCTGCGTGACGTCAATGTACGCATGATCAGCCAGGGCGCGTCGTTCAATAACGTCAGCTTCGTTGTCGACGGCGCGGATCTTGAGCACGCTGTCGCCGCCTTGCACGCTGAGTTTTTCTCCGCGCTTGACCCCGACGTCTTCATGGCTGAGGGAGAGGGAATATGAAACTCGCGCTGGTAGGCTACGGCAAGATGGGGCGGCTGATTGCGAGCCTCGCTCCGGAGTACGGTCTTGAAGTGGCGCTCACTGTAGATGTGGGTGATCGCGCGGATTATCGCGGTATCGACGTAGCTATTGAATTCACGGCGCCGGGGGCGGCGCGCGCGAACCTGCTGGAACTGGCTGCGGCGCGCGTGCCGGCTGTGTGCGGCACCACGGGTTGGTACGAACATCTTCCGGAAGTGCGCGCCGCGTTTGAAGCGAACGGCGCAGGTTTTGTCTATGGACCGAATTTCTCCATCGGCGTGAACGTCTTCTCGCGCGTGGTGGCAGAGGCTGCACGGCTGTTGGCAACGCGTCCGGAGTATGAAGCCTGGGCCTGGGAAATTCACCACAGCGCCAAGAAAGATGCGCCTTCGGGCACGCTGTTGAAGCTGGTGGACGATATGCGCGCGGCGGGCTACACTCTGCCTGTCGACACGTCCAGCAACCGCGCGGGCCGCATTCCCGGCACGCACGAGATTGGGTTCGACTCGGCGGCCGACACCATCACGTTGCGCCATACAGCGCGTAGCCGCGAGGGCTTTGCGCGCGGCGCTCTGTACGCGGCGCGCTGGCTGGCTGAAGGCGGCCGCGGTTGTCACGAATTCAGTGAGATCCTGTTCAAGTAAGAGGGGCTGACGAATGACTTCATTCATCGGATGCGGCACCGCCCTGGTGACGCCCTTCCAGCGTGACGGCAGCGTGGATGAGCCCGCGCTGCGGCGGCTGGTGCGGCGCCAGGTGGAAGCTGGCGTGCACTTTCTGGTGCCCTGTGGCACCACGGGCGAAAACCCCACGTTGACGCGCGCCGAGCACCTGCGCGTGGTGGAAATCACGCTGGAGGAGACGCGCGGACAGTGTCCGGTGGTGGCCGGCGCCGGCGGCTACAACACGGCCGAGGTAGTTGAGCTGGCTGAGCAACTGGAAAAGCTCGGCGTGGACGGACTGCTCTCCGTCGCGCCCTACTATAACAAGCCGACGCAGGAAGGGCTCTATCAGCACTTCAAAGTGATTGCGGCGTCTACGCGGCTGCCCATCCTCCTCTACAACGTACAGGGCCGTACGGGCGTCAATATCGAGCCTGCTACGCAACTGCGCCTGGCCGATGTGCCGAACATCGCCGGCGTAAAGGAGGCCAGCGGCAACGTTGCGCAGATGGCGCATCTATGCGCCACATTGCCAGAGGACTTCGCCATCTTGAGCGGCGACGATGCGATTGCACTGGCGTTGTTCGGCCTCGGCGGCAAGGGTGTTATTTCGGTGGCGGCGAACGAAGCGCCCGCCGAAATGGCCGAGCTCTGCAACCTGGCGCTGGCCGGCGATTTTGTTGGCGCGCGCCGCATCCAGAAGCGCCTGCTGGCGCTAATGGAAGTGAATTTTATCGAGTCGAATCCCATCCCGGTGAAGGCTGCACTGGCCCGCATGGGCCTGATTGAGCCTGTCTGGCGTTTGCCCATGGTGGCGCCGCAGGCCGCGTCGCAAACGCGCATTGAAGCCGTGCTTAGTGAGCTGGAGCTGATCTGATGCAGGCATCCATCGAAGCGCTCTTCCAGAATCCGCCCGCCGAGTACACGCTGGAACACCGGCAGTTATTCGCCGGGTTCAAGGCCGCGTTGAACACGGGCCGTGTGCGCGCGGCGGAGCCGGATGCGGCCTCGCCAACCGGCTGGCGAGTGAATGCGTGGGTCAAGATGGGCATTCTGGTTGGCTTCCGCATGGGCGAGATGGTCGACATGAGCATCGACCGCGAGCGCCAGCCGTGGTTCGACAAATCAACGTACCCGGTGCGTCAACTGGCCGTCGACTCCGGTGTGCGCGTGGTGCCGGGGGGGACGTCCATTCGCGACGGCTGCTATCTGGGCCGTGGCGTCACCTGCATGCCGCCGGCCTATATCAACGTCGGCGCGTGGGTCGATGACGGCACGATGGTGGACTCGCACGCGCTCATCGGGTCGTGCGCGCAGGTGGGCAAGCGTTGCCACATCTCGGCCGCGGCGCAAATCGGAGGCGTGCTGGAGCCGGTTGGCGCGTTGCCGGTGATCATTGAAGACGACGTGCTGCTGGGCGGTAACACGGGCGTTTATGAAGGCGCCATCGTCAAGCGCCGCGCCGTGATTGCAACCGGTGTGGTGATGAACCGCTCGACACCGATCTACGATCTGGTGACCGGCGCTATTCACGCCGCCACGGACGATGCGCCGCTGGTGGTGCCGGAAAACGCCGTGGTTGTTGCGGGCTCGCGCGCCGTCACGCGCGGCCAGGGACGCGAGTGGGGCATCTCACTCTACACGCCTGTGATCGTCAAATACCGCGACGAAAAGACCGATTCGAAGCTGCGCCTGGAAGACTATTTGCGGTGAGCGATGTGCGCGCCCAATTCGCGCGCCAGCTTCGCCAGATCGGTACTCTTGCTGTCGTCCGGCACTGAGCAGCCCGGTGCACAAATCCAGCGCGGCGCTGCGGCGCGCGCCTCGGCCAGCATGTGTTTGACGCTTGCGGCCGACGCGGTCACTACGGAGCGGTGGTCCAGCCCGCCCATCAATACCAGCGAAGTTTTTTTACGAGCCTCGGCCAGCGGAATATTCTCGTGCGCGGAATAGTTGATCACCGTGGCGTTCGTCCAACCCTTCCAGAACAGATCCAGGTGGACTTTGGCGCCGTGCAGGTGCAGCACATTCAGTGGCGCGCCGGCGGCGGCGTTGAGAACCATGCGGTCGAACGGCTCGCTGAACTTGCGATATTCAGCGCGCGTCAGCACGCCCTCCAGCGCGTTGTCGATGGCCAGGAAAATGCCCGACGCGCCGGCTTCCAGTGCCAGCTTGACGTGATTGGCCTCTGATTTGGCGATCACTTCCAGAGCATCGAGCAAGGCCTGCGGCTTTTCGTGCATCAGAGCCACCACCGCGTCCTTCGAGCTGATCTTGGTGGCCTGGTTCCACGGGTTGAACAAGGTCTCAACAAAATGTTTTTGACCGGCCAGCCCGTCGCGAATGAGTTCCAGCGCGTGCACCTGTTCGGGGAACGGGTTTTGTTCGAGCTTCGGCTCCCACCAGGCGGCCGGCGGCTTCGGGTACGGATAATCGCTCATCACCTTGGCGATATCCAGCCGGAAGCGGCGCGCGAATTCGAGCGTCGACGCGGCGTGCTTCACGCCCGGCTGCGTCTCGTCATGGAAGTGATGCCAGAAGGTGAATGGCACGCGGTCCGGCGTGCGTCCAGCCAGGACGCGGTCCACGCGCTCGCGCGGCGTCACGCGCGCGGTCTTGGGCTTTGAGTGGCGGGCAAAGCCCGCGCCGGCACTCATCAGGAATTCGCGGCGATTGAGCATCTTCTAAATGAGTTTATCGCCTGGGATGACAGGCGGCTGGCGAAGCTCGCCACAGGCCTTGCGGCCGGGCAGCAGCTTGCCGGGATTGAACAGCCCGGCCGAATCAAACAGCTCGCGGATGCGGTGCATCATGGAGAGCGAAGCGGCGCTGAACTGCTTCTCCATCAGGCCGACTTTCTCCATGCCGATGCCGTGTTCGCCCGTGATGGAGCCGCCCACCGCGATGCAGTGCTCCAGGATTTCAAATCCGGCCCGTTGCGCTTTCTCCAGTTCTCCCGCGCGGCGCGCGTCGAACAGAATAATCGGGTGGAGATTGCCGTCGCCGGCGTGAAAGATGTTGCCGGTTTGCAGACCACTGCGCGCGCCAATTTCACCAATGCGCCGTAGCGTGGGCGCGATTTCAGTGCGCGGCACCACGCCGTCGTGCACATAGAAAAACGGGTTGACGCGCCCGATGGCGCCGAACGCGTTCTTGCGGCCTTTCCATAGCAGCGCGCGTTCGGCCTCGCTCTGCGCCACGCGCACCTGGCGCGCGTGCGTCGTCTCGCACACCTGACGCACTTTTTCAGTCTGCTCTTCGACGGCCTCGCGCACGCCCTCCAGTTCAATCAGCAGCACACCGGCCGCGTCCAGCGGATAGCCGGCGTGCACGGCCTCTTCCACCATCTGGAGCAGCGAGCCGTCCAGCATCTCCAGCGCCGCCGGCGTGATGGCGCGCGCCGTGATTTCACTCACCGTGGCCGCGCAGTCGTCCACCGTGTCGAAGATGGCGAGCAGTGTTTTCACCGCTTCGGGCTTACGCATCAGCCGCACGGTAATGCGCGTCACCAGGCCGAGCGTACCTTCACTACCGGTCAGCAGGCCTGTCAGATCGTAGCCCGGCGCGTCAGGCCAGCGCCCGCCCAACTCGACAATCTCTCCATCGGGCAGCACTACTTCCATGCCCAGCACGTGATTGGCGGTGACGCCATAGGCCAACGTGTGCGGCCCGCCGGCGTTTTCCGCCACGTTGCCGCCGATCGTGGAGGCGCGCTGGCTGGACGGGTCGGGTGCGAAGAAGTAGCCGTGCGGATCGGCGGCCAACGTCAGGTCGTAGTTGACGACGCCCGGCTCCACCACAGCGCGCTCGTTGGCCGGATCCAATTCAAGAATCCGCTTCATGCGCGAGAACGCCACCATAATGCCGCCGCGCACCGGAATGGCGCCGCCGCTCAGTCCTGTGCCTGCTCCGCGGCCGACAATGGGCACGCCGTGGCGCCGCGCCAGTTTCACAATGGCGCTCACCTCGGCCGTCGAACGCGGGAAAACCACTACATCGGCGCGCGCCTTGTCGACGCCGCCGTCATATTCGTAGAGCCGCAAATCCTCCGGTGCGTCCAGGCATCCGCCCGGGCCTAGCAACCGCCGCAACTCCTCACGCCAGCTCATAGAAGCGCTTCGATGCTTTGCAGAATCTCCGGATCCATCCAGTTGCGCGGTCCAATGTGCTTCTGGCGCACGCGGCCCTGCGCGTCAATCACGTAAGTTTCAGGGTACTTGAACGTGCCGTAGTCCGCGCTGATGTTGGCCGCCGGATCGCGCGCAGTCTCGAAGCGGATGCCGGCCTGCTCGATAAAGCGCCGGTAGCTGGTCTCGTTCCGGTCCACGCTGACGCCCACCACCACCACGCCCTTCGCGGCCAAGCGGGCGGACATCTCGTTCAGTGACGGCATCTCTTCGACGCACGGTGGGCACCATGTCGCCCAGAAGTTTACAACCAGGATCTTCCCGCCGAACTCTTTTGTCGAAATCTCGCGGCCATGGTCGGTGCGCAGAGTGAAGGATGGAGCGCGGTCGCCCACCGTCACTACACGCTCAGTGAGGCCGTTGGCGAGCACCAGCGAAAGCGCCACCACCAGGAGCGCCGCGGCCGCGTAGATGGAAACCACCAGTTTTTGGCTCTTCATACAGAGGGTCTCTATAATTGTATCTACAGGTACAGCCTGCGCATCTCGTCGAGTAGGACGCCCGCCGATGTTGCTAACCCGCAGAATTGAGTTCTCCGCTTCGCACGCCTGTTTGGATGCAGCCGCGCACGGGGCGGAGGCGCGCACGCATGGCCATAATTTTGTTGTCGATGTCACCTTGGAGGGCGATCCGGACCCCGTTACCGGCATGGTAGTGGATCTGAAAGACGTCAAAGCTGTGCTGGAACGCGAAATTATCGCTCCGTTCGACCACCGCCATCTCAATCACGAGGTGGAGCCGTTCAACCGCGTTGTGCCGACGCCCGAAAACCTGGCTGTGGAGATCTGGCGCCGCCTGAAGCCGTGTTTCCAGGCCCCGGCTCGGTTGCGCGCCATCCGGCTGTACGAGACTGCCGATCTGTGGGTCGATTACGAGGGGGATTAAAGCGCCATGCCGCAGCTCCGCCTCACGCGTTGTTATCATTTTTCCGCCGCCCACCGCCTGCACACGCCCGCACTGGACGATGCCACCAACCGTGCTGTCTACGGTAAGTGCAATAACCCGTTCGGCCACGGCCACAACTACACGGTGGAGCTGAGCGTTCAGGGCGAGACGGAGCCGGCCACGGGCCGGGTGGTGGACGTCGCGGCGCTGGACGCGCTGGCGCGGGAAGTAATTACCGAGCCTTTCGATCATCGCGATCTGAACGTGGAAGTTGCTGAATTTGGCGGGCTTGTGCCTACAACTGAAAATTTGGCCGTGGTGCTGGCCGCGCGTTTGGCGGCGCGCTGGCCGCGGAGTTGGACGGGTCGGTTCGAAAAACTACGCGTCTGGGAGACGGGTAGGAACATCTTTGAAGTGTCTGCGCCAAAGGAGCGTGTATGGGCCTGAAATCTTCGAAAGCAATAGTCAAGGTGATGGCGCCGCAACCGGAAACGGGCGTGGTGGCCTCGCACATGCGCGAGATTCTCACGGCCTTGGGTGAAGATCCCTCGCGCGAGGGGTTGCGCTCGACGCCAATGCGGTCGGAAAAGGCGTTGCGCTTCCTCACCTCCGGCTACACGGCCGACATCAAACGCATTGTCAACGGCGCCATTTTCGAGGAGAAGTGTGACGAGATGGTGGTGGTCAAGGACATTGAGTTCTTCTCGCTGTGCGAGCACCACCTGCTGCCGTTCGAAGGACGCGCCCACGTAGCCTACATCCCGAAGAACAAGATTATCGGCCTGAGCAAAATTCCGCGCCTGGTGGACGTCTTCGCCCGCCGCTTGCAGGTGCAGGAGCGCATGACGCAGCAGATTGCCCAATGCCTGCAAGAGGTGTTGGATCCGGCCGGCGTGGCCGTTATCACCGAGGCGCGCCACTTCTGCATGATGATGCGCGGCGTCCAGAAGCAGTGCAGCTCGACGACGTCGTCGGCCATGCTGGGTGTTTTCCGCCAGCACCGTGAGACGCGTGACGAGTTCCTCAGTCACGTCCGCCACTCCGCGTTAGGATGAAATTGCATGCCTGAGAACCTGCGCCGCTTTGAAGCCGTTGACCTGTTCGGGCGCGTGTGGCAGGTGGAGTTCCGCTGGCACCAGAATGCCATCTCCATCCGCCATGGCGACGCCGTGGACTGCAAATACTATCTGAGCTGTGGCGAAGAGCGTCGCGAGTTCGCCATCGCCTTGCCGCTGGCCGACCTGGAACGGGTGGCCCGCGCGCGCGGCCGCTCGGTTTCCGATGCCTGGTGTATGCGCCTGGCGGCGCTGCATTTGCGCGGCCTTATCGAGGAGTGGCGCGACATGGAGAGAAAGATGGTGGTGGTCTCACCGGCCGAGCTCGACCGCCTTAGCCTGGCGCTTCAGGCCGAAGACGGTGCTGCTGCGCCGGGAGGCTTGCGCTTTCCCGCCGTTCCGGCCTAAGATGCGATTGCATCTTGACCGCAGCATTGGCGACAATTCACTCTGACACGTGTTCAACCGCATGTCTTGCACCGAGGTGATAAAGCCATGATCGAATGCCCCGAATGCGGCGCCGAAATCGACGTTGAAGAAGACGAGCTCGACGAAGGCGAATCGATACTCTGTGAGGAGTGCGGACGGAATTTCGTCGTCTCCTCCGTGGATCCGCTTGAACTGGAAGAAGACGACGACCTCGACGAAGACGACGAGTTCGATGACGACTTCGACGAAGAAGACGACGAAGAAGACGATGAGGACGACGACAAGGACGAGGACAAGGAGGAAGAGGACGACTGGCATTAGGCGTCTCCTGCTGATCTTCCTGCTATTGGCCGCCGTGTCCTCTGTCGGGGGGTGGAGCGCTCCGGAGCCGGCCGTAATCGCCGGCACTGTGTTCCGCGACCCCGGTTTCGCCCTGCCGGGCGCTGAAGTTACATTGAGCGTCACCACGCCTCCGGCTGGCGTCAAGGCGCCGAAGAAGAAGAAACTCTTTAGCGATGCGCGCGGGGAGTTCGCCTTCTACGTGCCTCCTGTACGCGCCGAATATGTGGTTGAGGCTACCGCTCCAGGCTATGAGCCGGAGCGCAAGCCCGCCGTTGTGCAGGGCGGCGCGGAGCGTCTGGACCTGTACTTTACCCTGAAACCGAAGCCACGTTAAGCGAGGATCGTATACCAGTCATCATGCTCCGCAAAATCGTTCTAATCCTTCTCGCGACGGCCTTTACGCTGGCCGCCTTTCAGTTCACCGGTAAGAAGAAAGACAAGGGCCGCGACCCCAACTTCCGCAACGTCCAGGGCCAGGTGTTCCTGCCCGACGGTGAGCCGGCCAACGGCGCCGTGGTTCAGATGAAGAATCTGAAGACGTTGGAAGTGCGCTCCTTCATCACCCAGCGCGAAGGCCGCTTCCAGTTTCATAACCTGTCGACGCGCGTCGATTTCGAGTTCGTCGCCACGTACAAGAATCTGGCCAGCCCGAAGCGCAAGGTCAGCACCTTTGACACCCGCCTGGACGCGATTGTGGACCTGCGTCTGGCGGACCCCAATAAGCCGGCTGAGAAAGAGCAATGAAACGCTTCGCGATTGTCCTGGCGGCGGCCCTGTTGCCGTCGTTCGCCGCGGACTTGAAGCCCGTCGACGAGAATTCCTACCGCTCTGTTGTAGCCGCAGCCAAGGGGAAGGTGGTGCTGGTGAACTTCTGGGCCACCTATTGTGCGCCCTGCCGTAAAGAGATGCCGCAACTGGTGGCGCTGGCCGGCCGGCTGAAGGCAAACGGCTTTACGTTGATCACCGTCAGCGCCGACGAGGCTGAACAGGCCGCCGACGCGGCCGCGTTCCTCGACCGCACGCACGTTCCAGCTCCCGCCTACCTGCGTAAAACGCGCAACGAAGACCGTTTTCCCACCACGATTGATCCGGCCTGGAAGGGCGCCCTGCCGGCGTCGTTCCTTTACGACCGCCAGGGCCACAAGGTTCGCAGCTTTTTCGGCGAGCTGAAGATGGCTGAGGTTGAGGCCGCAATCAAGAAACTGCTCTAGACAGGAAAAAGCCCCCGGCGTTTCCGCCGGGGGCCTTGACGTTGACTCTTGACCCGCAGCCCTAGGGCCGCAGGCTCACGGGCACATTGGTGAAGTTCAACGTCGGGTTGAAGCGCAGGCCCAGGGCGACGATGCCCGAGGTCTGATTACTGACGAACTCGACCACGCCGCGTCTTCCGGTGAGCGCGGCCAGCCGTGTTGGGATCGAGAACGACGTGTGGCCGTTCGCAACCACGGAGATGATGTCGCGGGTGATCTCGGCGCCCGTATCGTCACGATAGATCGCCGTCACCAAGGCGGTATCGGACGCCAGATTCACCAGCGCCACGCCGGTCGAGTAGGTGTTCAGGTTGTCGAAGGGCAGCAGCAGGGTTGACGCCGTGCGGCTGTCAAGAATTGACGTTCCCTCCGATTCGGTGTTGTCGCCGTGCTTCTGGCGGAAGATGGCGTAGCCGGAAACCGTTGATGCGCTGCGCACATCGGCCCATCCCACCGTGGTGGCCGAAGATGAAGAGTCGGTTTCGATGATCATCGTCGCGTTGGGCGCCAGGGTGCGTTCCACAGCTCCGGCCGCCGTGCTGATGGAGGAGCCGCCGGCGGTAACCGTCATTGGCAGTGTCATCAGCGTGCCGTCCTCGGCGTAGAAGTTCACCCGCACCGCAGCCGTGGACGCGTCGCTGGGATTGACAATCACCAACGTCGTCTTCCAACTGCCGCCGGTGGCGATCTGCGAGATCACTCCGGCGCGCGCCGCCATACTGCCGGAACTGACAGTGAGCGCGTAGCTGGCCGACGTGGAAGTGGACGCGGAGTCCACCAGCCGGACCGTGAAGTTGAACGTGCCGTTCACCGACGGGGTGCCGCTCAGTGTGCCGCTTGACGACAGGCTGAGGCCCGTGGGCAGGGTACCGGAGTATAGCGACCAGTTGTAGGGCCCGGTGCCGCCCGATGCGCCGAAGGTCAGGAAGTAGCTGCTGCCCACTGTTGCGTCAGGCAGCGGCGAGGCGGTGGTGATGGTGATGCCGGAGGAGATCACCAGCGTGAACGTCTGCAGCGCGGAGGCGCTAGCCGCGTCGGTCACGCGCACCCCAATGCTGTAAGTGCCGCCCATGGTCGGCGTCCCGCTCAGCAAGCCCAGGGAGCCAAGAGTCAGTCCGGGCGGCAACGTGCCGGATGCGATGGTCCATGTATAAGGGGCCGTGCCGCCGGCAGCGCTGAACGTGAACGAGTAGGCTGTGTTCACCGCGCCGGCCGTCAGCGGAGAGGTGCTGGTGATGGTAATTCCACCGTTCACCACTAGCGTGAAGCTCTGGGTCGCCGTCGCACTGGTCGAATCGGTGGCCCGGATGCTGAACGTATAGCTTCCCGCCGTGGTCGGAGTGCCGGCGATGACGCCGGCGTTGGACAATGCCAGGCCGGGCGGCATTGAGCCGGAGAAGAGACTCCAGGTGTAGGGCGAAGTGCCGCCGGACGCTACCAGGGTCTGTGAGTATGCAGTGTTCACCGTGCCATTGGGCAGGCTGGAAGTGGAGATCACTACGCCGCTGCCAATGATCAGGCTGAAGGTGGCCGTCGTTGTGGCGCTGGAGGCGTCGGTGACGCGCACGCCGAAGCTGTAGCTGCCGGGCGTGGTCGGTGTACCCGAAATCGCGCCTCCGTTGGACAGCGACAGTCCGGCCGGCAGGCTGCCGGCGTTCAGGCTCCAGATATACGGCGTCGCGCCGCCGGTTGCCGTGAGCGTCTGTGAGTAAGCGGCTCCGACGTTGCCGCTTGGCAGCGTCAGCGGGCTGGTGATACTCAGACTGGCGGAAATCGTCAGCGTGAACGACTTTGTATACGTGGCGCTCACCGCGTCGGTGGCGCGCACGTCGAAGATGAACGAGCCGCTGGTGGTGGGCGTGCCGTTCAGCACGCCGGCCGTGGTCAACGACAGTCCAGGCGGTACCGTGCCGCCGGAAATGGTCCAGGTATACGGAGCGGTTCCGCCCGCAGCGGAGAACGCGAGCGAGTAAGGCGAGCCGACGCTGCCGTTGGTAAGCGGCGAGCTGGTGGAAATGATCAGGCTATTGCTGATGGTGAGGGTGAAGGCCTGCGCCACGCTCGACGAGGCGCTGTCGGTGACGGTGATGCCAAACGTGTAGTTGCCGAGCGAAAGCGGCGTGCCACTGATGGTTCCCCCGTTGGACAGGCTCAAGCCCGGCGGCAAGGTGCCGCTGGTCAGTGCCCAGACATAGGGAGCCGTTCCGCCAATGGCGGCCAGGGTTGTCGAATAGGTGACGCTCGGAACGCCGCCCGGCAGCGTTGAGGATGTGGTGATGGCCAAGGCCGACGCGACGACGATGCTGAGTGGCTGCGTCGCGACCGATGAAAGGCTATCAGTGGCGCGCACCGTGAAGCTGTATGTGCCGCCCGTCGTGGGTGTGCCGCTCAGGATGCCGTTCGTGGACAGCGACAGTCCGGGCGGAACGGTGCCGGATGCGAGCGTCCATGTGTACGGTGTCACGCCGCCCGACGCCGACAATGTCTGCGTGTATGGAACGCCCACGCTGGCTCCGGGTAGCGTCGAGGTGCTGATGGCCAGCGCCGAGCTGACCGACAACGTGAACGACTGCAACGCCGAGCCGGTGGAGCTGTCCGAAACGCGCGCGACGAAATTGTATACGCCGCCCGAAGTGGGTGTGCCCGAAATCGTGCCTGATGTCGAGAATGTCAATCCGGGCGGAAGCGAGCCGGCGGCAATGTACCACGAGTAGGAGCCGGAGCCGCCGGTGGCCACCAACGCCTGCGAATAAGCGGTGCCCTGCTGGGCCGAGGGAAGCGTAGCCGATGTCGCCACCGTCGGCTGCGATGTGATTTGCAGCGACAGTGTCCAGACAGACGACAGCGTAGCCAATCCCGAATCGGTGACTCTGACCTGGAATGTGTAGGATCCGATCGATGTGGGGATCCCGCTCAGCACGCCGGATGTCGAAAGTGAAAGGCCCGGCGGGAGCAGGCCCGCCATCACCGTCCATGTGTATGGGCTGGTGCCGCCTGTAGCGCCAAAACTATAGGAGTAGCCATTGTTGATCACGCCATTCGGTAGCGTGGACGAGGTCATTGTCACGCCGGAGCCGACGTTCAATACCAGCGTCTGTGTGGCCGTATTGGCGGCGCTGTCTGTGACTCTTAAGCTAACCAGATAGCTGCCACTGGTCATTGGCATGCCGGTGATGGCGCCGGCCGAGCTGAGGCTCAGCCCGCTGGGCATCGACCCGGACGCGAGCGACCAGGTGTAAGCCCCCGTGCCACCTACCGCGGCCAGCGAGGTTGAGTAAAGGTTTAATGCCGAGCCGTTTGGCAGCGCGGCCGTCGTCACCGTCAGCACTGAACTGACGGCTATCGAGAGCGTTTGCGTGGCCGTGGCGCTGGTCGAATCTGTGACGCGCACCGTAAAGGAATACACCCCGCCGGAGGTCGGCGAGCCCAGGATCACGCCGCCCGCGGACAGCGAAAGTCCATTCGGCAGCGTGCCGGAGACGAGGGACCACGTATACGACGGGGAGCCGCCAAGCGGCGTCAGCGTCTGGCTGTAAACCACGTTAGTCACACCCGCGGCCAGCTTTGTCGTTGCGACGACAAGGCCCGTGCCAATGGTCACCGTGAACGACCGCGTCGAGCTGGCCGACACGCTATCGGTCACCTTGACGGCAAACGTGTAGCTGCCGGCGGATGTGGGCGTTCCGGTGAGCGAGCCGCTTGCTCCTAGCGCCAGGCCGGGCGGCAACGTGCCCGAATCGAGCGCGTAGGTGTAGGGTGCCGTCCCTCCGGAGGACGAAAGCGTCTGCGCATAGGATGAGCCCAGCACGCCGTTGGCCAGCCATGTCGGCGCGCTGATGCCGGGTACTGATGGCTGTGTGACGGTCAACGTGCCAGACGTGGAAGCGCCATTTTCAATCGTGGTGTAGACGCCCGGCGCGGCAAAGGCGCCCTGGGGCAGATAGAACACCGTCGTCGATGGCGTGCCGCTGGTCTTGACGTCAAAGACCAGCAGATCGTATTTCAGCTGTGAATTCGGGAATACCGCGATGTCGTCGCAGGCCGGCGCGCACGTCGCCTGTGTACCGCTAATTACCGTCGACGCCGATATGGGCGCCGCGGCGGTGTATTGAAACGTCAGCGTCTTTCCATCGGCGGTTATGCCGGTAAACGTATATGCCGCACTGGCGGCGGAAACGGGTGCCACAGCCGCCGCGAGAACGGCAGCCGCCCAAGCGAATCTTCGTAATGACATGGATAGCGACCTGTTTTCTAAAGAGTTGAGCGGAATTTGCCGGGGCCAAACTGACCCAGACACGCCGAAGGGCGGCGTCGGCAGGAGCGGTAGGGGATCTGGCCTCAGTATAGGGGCAGAACGCGTTCTCTGTCCAATGAAATTGCAGTGAATATGCCGGAGGCGCGGCTGCTTGCGGCCTGTTGTATACTAAGGAGTACGAGCCAATGAAGTGGGCGAAAGCCCACTTTTTTGTTGCTCCCGGTACTAAAGATCCGGACTTACGAATAATGCCTGGCACCGCCCGAGAGACGCTGCTCGATCGCGTCACCGAGATCGCCCGTCGCGCCGCTAAGCGCGAGGGGCTGGACGTGTGGGACGTCGAACTTGCCGGCTCGGGCCGCGCGCGCATCGTCCGGATTTTCATCGATAAGCCGGGCGGCGTCACGCATGCCGACTGCGAGCTGGTCTCGAACCAGGTGGGCACGGTTCTTGATGTCGAGGATGTCATTCCGGGCTCGTCGTATCATCTGGAAGTGAGTTCCCCGGGGCTGGAGCGCAAGCTCGTTCGCGCCGATCACTTTGAACGTTCGGTCGGCTGCAAGGCCCGTATTCAGCTCCGCGAGCCCGTTGCCGGGCAGCGGCGCTGGGAAGGTATCGTGCGGGGCTGCGCAGCCTCAACGGTCACATTGGAAAATTCCGCCGGAGAGGCTCTCCAAATCCGGTTGGACAACATCGACAAGGCCAATCTGAAATTTGAGTGGTGACGGCCGGCTAGCATCCGGCGGCGGTCGCCCAACGTGGAAGTAGTTCAACGCAAGTGTAGAGGAGCTAATCGCTTGGCATCCATTTACCAGTCCATCGAAATCCTCAGCAAGGAGAAAGGCATCGACCCGCAGATCGTGCTCGACGCGGTCCGCGACGCGATGCTGGTTGCTGCGCGCAAGCAGTTCAAAGGGAACGAGGAACTGGTCGCGGAACTGGACGAGCGGAGTGGCAACATCACCATCTATGCCGTCTATGTCGTGGCCGATCCGGTCGCCGACGCGACGCGCGAGATGAGTATTGCCGACGCTCAGCGCTACGATCGCGAAGCTGTTGTTGGTTCCACCATCAAGATTGCCAAGCCGACCGAGGCGCTGGGCCGCATCTCGGCCCAGACCGCCAAGCAGGTGATTCTGCAGAAGGTGCGCGAGGCCGAGCGCGAGAACATCTTTGCGGAGTACTCGGGCCGCGTCGGTGAACTGGTAAACTGCATGGTCAAGCGCCTGGAAGGGCCGGATCTGGTGGTGGATCTTGGCAAGACCGAAGCGCGCCTGCCGAAGAAGGAACAGTCACGGCTGGAGAACTTCTCGGTGGGAGAGCGCGTGCGCTGCATCATCAAGAGCGTCGACAAGACTGGCAAGAATGCGGGCGTGATTGTCTCGCGCGCCGCGCCGGAGCTGGTGCGCCGCCTCTTTGAGCAGGAAGTGCCGGAAATCTATGATGGCACGGTGGTGATCCGCGGCTGCGCCCGGGAAGCGGGCGAGCGCACCAAGATCGCCGTTCTGAGCCGCGACCGCGACGTTGATTGCGTCGGCGCCTGCGTCGGGATGAAGGGCATGCGCGTGCAGTCCATCATCCGCGAACTGCGCGGCGAAAAGATCGACATTATCGAGTTCAGCGACGATCCTGTGGTTTTTGCCACGCACTCGCTTAGCCCGGCTAAAATTTCGCGCGTTGCCGTGACGGACTCCACCGAGAAGTACATGGAAGTCATCGTCGAGGACTCGCAGCTCTCCTTGGCAATTGGCAAGAAGGGCCAGAACGTGCGGCTGGCCGCCAAGTTGCTTGGCTGGCGCGTCGATATCAAGACCGAGGAAGAGAAGCGCCAGGAGGTCGAGGCGGCCATGGCGTCGCTCGCCGCTGGCACGCCGCTTAGCGTGCTGCTGGACCACGGTTTTGAAGAGATGGTGCTGGAGGCTCTGCTGAGTGCCGATGTCGGCACGGTGGAGAAACTCGGCGCGATGACGCCCGAGGAACTGGAGATTATTCCGGGTATCGACGCGGAAACCGTGCAACGCATCGGGGCTTGCGTCAATGCCTATTACGCCCATCTGGACAGCTCTTCGGCTCCGGCTCCGGCGCCGGCTGAAACAGAACCGGTCGAAACTGTTCCGGCTCCGGCGGATGATTCCGCCCCTAGCGCCGAACCGCAAGCGGATGAATCTGATACGATGAAGACCACGGGTCTTCCTGGAGAAGGGTAATCCGGACACTTCTCGCGAGGCGTGCGGACCAAGAAGTGATAGCGGAAGATCCCTGCGCGCGCGTGGACTGTCCATCGGTATGAAGAAGATTCGCATAAACGAGCTGGCTCGCGAACTGGAAGTCAAACCGGGCGCCATCCTGGAGCTGCTGACGGTCTTCGGCGTCACGGAGAAGAAGACCCATTCGAGCTCCATTGACGAAGATGTCGCACTGGCGATCAAAGAACGCCTGACTGGCGACCGCGGTCCGCTGCTCCATCACGAGCCCGAGACCGGCGGCGCCGAGCCGGAAGGCTCTGACGAGCGGTATGCCGAATCGCATTCCGCTGGCAGTTCTGCGTCCGCCGCTCTGTCCGCTGCATCGCACGCTTCGGTTCCCACTGTCCATACTCCCGTTGTGAAAGAAACCACTCTTGAGACCGCGGCCCCGGCCG
>CAYZIX010000065.1:0-24687 GCA_964478395.1 uncultured Candidatus Solibacter sp. | reverse complement strand
CGGCGCGGCGCGTGGCCTTCCTCGGCTCCGACGTCAGAAAGCAACTCTTCTCCGGGCGTCAGGCGCTGGACCAGTCCATCACCGTTGCCGGGCTGCCCTACCGCGTCATCGGTGTGCTCGAAACCAAGGAGCAGGACTCCAGCTACGACGGCCGCGACGTGAACAAGATCTTCATTCCTTACGGGGCGATGATCCGCGACCTGCCCCAGCCGGAGCCCTATCCGCCCGGCACGATGGACCAGATGATCGTCAAGGCCTGGACGCTCGACCGGCACGAGGCCTGCGTGGCCGAGGTGCGGCGCGAGCTTGGACGGCTGCATCATTTCGACCCCGCCGACAAAGAAGCCGCCAGCATCTGGGACACCGTCAAGGAGTCGCGCGCCTTCGCCACCATGGCCGACGGCATGAAGTACTTCCTGGGGGCCATGGGCGTGGTGACGTTGCTGCTGGGCGGCATCGGCACCATGAACGTGATGCTGGTAGCCGTCCGCGAGCGGACGCGCGAAATCGGGCTGCGCATGGCCGTTGGCGCCACGCGGCGCCAGATTCTGGCCATGTTCTTCCTCGAAACATTTCTGATCGTCTTTGTGAGCGGCGCCATCGGCATGGCCATCGCTCACACGGTCTGCCACTTCGTGAACCAGTTGCCGATGCCCGACTACTTTGCCGGGCTATGGGCCACCTGGCAGGTGGGCGCGGCCACCACAGGCCTGCTCGGGCTGGTGGCGTTCCTGGCGGCGCTCTATCCGGCCAACCGCGCGGCGGCGATTGACCCGATTGAAGCGCTGCGGTTCGAAGCGGGCGGGTAGATCATGCCACCGCTTGCTGACGCGCGCGGCTCGTTGGCGCGTAACGCGCTAGGGCAGCGGTGCGAATCCGGCGGCGGCCAGTTCGCGCCGCAGCGGCTCAATGCCCTGAAATACCAGACCCTGCATGCCGGCTTCGAGCGCGCCCTGGATGTTGGGCTCGCGATCGTCAATGAACAGCGCCTCGGCGGGCTTCAGGCCGAGCGAGGCGAGCGTCTTTTCGTATATGGCCCGCTCCGGCTTCACCAGGTGCAGGTCGCAGGAAAGCACATGGGCGTTCATCCGGTGGAGCCAGTCGAATTCGGCGCGGACGTAGCCGGCCATGTCGAAGTTCATGTTCGACAGCAGGCCGGTTTTCAGGCCCGCCTCGCGCAGACGGTCGCACCAAGCCACCATCTCCGCGTCCAGATCCGACCACATCTCCACATCCCAGCGCCGCAACTCGTCCAGCAGTGCTGCGCTCACCGGAGCTTCGGCCACTTTCCGCCAATAATCAGCAGGCGTCAGGTCACCGCGGTCGTAAAGGTCGCGCGGCGCGCCCCAGCGGGGCAGAAATGAATCATGGCCGATGCCCAACGCCTGCGCCATGCGGTCCCAATGGGCCGGTACTGGCCTCCGGCACAGCACTTGACCATAGTCGAATATGACGCCTCGAATCTCCCCGGCGCGCAGCTTGCCGTTCCCGCTCAATGTTCCATCCTCATACCTCCATTGTCCCTGGTGCGAGGCCTTTTCGGGGCGATTGGGTCCGGTTTGGAGCGATTCCGCGAATCGAACCTGGCTGACGCCTGAATGAAATCAACCAGTTGCGGGTTGCTTCAGGTTTGTTCCAGAGGCTCAAAATGGTCTTAAGCGATTTAGAATCAGTGCGCCACAGGCGAACCTGCGGTTTTGTGTTTTTTCCGCTGCCGGGTGAGCCGGTGGAAATGGCGCCAGTCACGACAAATAGTCCTCCGCACGTTATTCCCGCTCACCGGGCAGGGCCACTGGACGGTGGGTTTCTGGAATGGCCTGAATAAACAGCGGATATTCTTTCGAAATTGCTGTCACCGCCTGCCTACTGTCTGCAAAGCCCGCCTCCGGGGCGTAGGATGGATACGTTAAATCCCGCTTTTGCGGCTGTGCCTGTATAACTGAACTCATGCTCACCGGCGAACTACGCTCTCAAATTGACACCATCTGGAACGCCTTCTGGACGGGCGGCATCTCCAATCCGCTGGAAGTGATTGAGCAGATCACGTATCTGCTGTTTCTGCGGCGCCTGGACGAGAACCACACGCTGGAAGAGAAAAAGGCGGCCAAGTTCAACCGTCCGATGGAGCACCGCGTGTTCCCCAAGGGCAAGGACGGGCGCGGACGGAGCTTCGAGGACCTGCGCTGGTCGCGCTTCAAGCACTTCGAGGCGCGCGAGATGTACACGGTGGTTGCCGAGCACGTCTTCCCGTTCCTGCGCGGGCTGGGCGGCAACGGCTCCACCTACTCCCATCACATGAAGGACGCGCGGTTCACGATTCCGACGCCGGCGCTGCTGGCCAAAGTGGTGGACCTGATTGACCATGTACCAATGGAGGACCGCGACACGAAGGGCGACCTCTACGAGTACATGCTGGGCAAGATCGCCACAGCCGGGCAGAACGGGCAGTTCCGCACGCCGCGCCACATTATCCGGCTGATGGTGGAGTTGACCGCGCCGAAGCCGAACGACATTCTGTGCGACCCGGCGTCGGGCACCTGCGGCTTCCTGGTGGCCGCGGGCGAGTACCTGCGGGAGCGCCACAAGGAGATTTTCAGCGACAAGAAGCTGCGCGAACATTTCCACCACGAGCTGTTTCACGGGTTCGACTTCGACAACGTGATGCTGAGGATCGGCAGCATGAACATGCTGCTGCACGGCGTGGAAGATCCGGACGTCCGCTACCAGGATTCGCTTTCGCAGGACCACTCGGCCGAAGCGGACCGCTACACGCTGATTCTGACCAATCCGCCGTTTGCCGGGTCGCTCGATTATGAGAACTGCGCCAAGGACCTGCTGCAGATTGTCAAAACGAAAAAGACGGAGTTGCTGTTTGTGGCGCTGTTCCTGCGACTGCTGAAGCCGGGCGGGCGCGCGGCGGTGATTGTGCCGGACGGGGTGCTGTTCGGCTCATCGAAAGCGCACCGGGCGCTGCGGCAGACGCTGGTGGAGGAGCACAAGCTGGACGCCATCATCTCGCTGCCCGCCGGGGCGTTCAAGCCGTATGCCGGCGTTTCCACCGCCATCCTGGTGTTCACAAAAACGAATTCGGGCGGCACGGGCGATGTGTGGTTTTACGACATGCAGGCGGACGGCTGGTCATTGGACGACAAGCGGCAACCGCTGCTGCCGGACGAAAAGCTGGGACCCGTCCCGGCGGAGAAACTGAGCGCCGAGGAGCACGCGAAGAACAATCTACCGGATGTGATTGCCCGGTGGCGCCGGCGCGCGACGGCGGAGGCGAAGCGGGCGCGCACGGAGCAGTCCTTCTGCGTCAAGAAGTCCGAGATTGCCGCCGCGAATTACGATCTGAGCCTCAACCGGTACAAGGAGGTGGTGCACGAAGAGGTGGAGCACGTACCGCCGAAGCAGATTGTCGCCGAACTGGCCCAACTGGAGGAGGAGATTCAGAAGGGGCTGCGGGAGCTGAAGGGGATGCTGGGATGAAGAAAACGGCCAACTCTCGCCTTGGAGAAGTTGCTGAGATAATAATGGGCCAATCTCCGGACGGCCAGCACTATAATCTCGACCGAATCGGTTTGCCGCTTATTACCGGATCGGGCCAGTTGGGTGAAAAGTATCCGACGCCTATACAATTTAGTTCTGACGGGGCCAAACGAGCCAAACTCGGAGATATCATCCTCTCGATCCGAGCGAGTATTGGCGATCTCAATTGGGCCGATCAAGAGTACTACGTCGGTCGGGGCGTGGTTGCGATCCGGACAAAGCCAGCCTTGCACTCACCGTATCTCTGGTGGGTGCTCGACAACGCAAGAAACGAGCTGGAAGGCAGAGCTACGGGAAGTACATTCAAACAGATCAAGAGAGACGATCTGGAGAATCTTGAGATCCCCCTGCCGCCGCTCCCTGAGCAGCGGCGCATTGCCGCGATACTGGACCACGCTGACGCCCTCCGCGCCAAGCGGCGCGCCTCGCTCGCCAAGCTCGATTCGCTTGCCCGGTCCATTTTTCTTGAGATGTTCGGGGATCCTGCTACGAACACTCGACACTGGGAAGAGAGGCCACTCTACAGCGTCGCCAGCAAATTCTCCGATGGTCCGTTTGGATCGAATCTGAAATCTTGTCATTACACTGAGCGCGGTGTTCGCGTGGTCCGACTTCAAAACATCGGAGTTGGCGCATTTCTCGACCATGATCGCGCCTTTATATCCGAAGGCCACTTCAATTCTCTGAAGCGTCACGAGTGCCTTCCTGGTGACATACTCGTTGGGACACTCGGCGAGCCAAACTTACGGGCATGTCTTCTTCCGCCGACCATGCAGAGAGCGTTAAACAAGGCTGATTGCGTTCAAATCCGCCCTGATGTGTCGAAGGCTGACGCACATTACCTTTGTGCGTTGCTGAACATTCCGTCGATAGAACGTAAGGCCCAAGACCTCATCCTGGGTCAGACGCGACTCCGGATCAGCATGGGGCGGCTGAAAGGACTTGAGATTCCAGTCCCGCCACTAGAGCTGCAGCGCGAATTTTCGCAAGGAGTGCAGGCTGTGACTCGCAATGTGCTGTTGTGGGAGCGGTCAGGAAGACAACTCGACTCCCTCTTCGCCTCCCTCCAGCACCGCGCGTTCCAGGGAGAACTATAAAGTGTCCCACTTCGGCTTTCTCCAATCTGAATGGCCCGCGCTGTTCGAAGCGGCATTGAAAGCCGAATCGCTGGTCCACCCGGACCCCCGGACCGCCTGTTTTTACGCACGCCGGACGCTGGAACTGGCGGTGGACTGGTTGTACCGGAACGATGGGACACTCCATCTGCCTTACCACGACCACCTGAGCGCGCTGATTTACGAACCGACGTTTCAGGCGCTGCTGGGTCCGGCGCTGCACGCGAAAACGAAGCTGATCAAAGACCTGGGCAACCTGGCGGTGCACTCGCAGAAGACGGTGAGTCCCCTGGATTCGCTCACCGCGGTCCGCGAACTCTTCCACCTGTGCTACTGGCTGGCGCGGACCTATGCGCGGACGCCGGCGGGGCGGCCGGAGGCGGGCGCGACGTTCCAGGCGGCGAATTTACCGGCAACGTCGCCGGTGCCGCCGCAGACCGCGGCTCAACTGCAAAAGCTGGCCGAGGAACTGGCGGAACGGGACGCGAAGCTGGTGGAGATGGGGTCGGCGCAGGCGGTGCTGACGGAAGAGTTGGAACGGCTGCGCGCGGAGGTGGCGGCGGCGAAGGCGCGCAACGCGGCGGAAGCCGATACGCACGACTACTCGGAAGCCGAGACGCGGGACTACTTCATCGACCTGCTGCTGAAGGAGGCGGGCTGGGCGCTGGACGAGCCGCGGGACCGTGAAGTTGAGGTGCGGGGGATGCCGAACGAGTCCGGCACGGGTTATGTGGATTACGTGCTGTGGGGCAACGACGGCAAGCCGCTGGGGCTGGTGGAGGCGAAGCGGACAAAGCGCGACCCGGTGGAGGGTCAACACCAAGCCAAGCTGTACGCCGATTGCCTGGAAGCGGCGTACGGGCAGCGCCCGGTGATCTTCTACTCGAACGGCTACGAGCATTGGATTTGGGACGACAGCTTTTATCCGCCACGCCCGATTCAAGGTTTTCTCAAGCGCGACGAGCTGGAACTGGCGGTGCAGCGGCGCCAGACGCGGATGCGGTTGGGTGAAACGGGGATCGACCTGGAGATTGCCGGGCGGCACTACCAGACGCGCGCCATCCGCCGGATTGCCGAGAGCTTTGAACAGGACCACCAGCGGCGCGCGCTGCTGGTGATGGCGACGGGCTCCGGGAAGACGCGCACGGTGATTGCGCTGTGCGACCTGCTGATGCGGTGCAACTGGGCGAAGCGGATTCTGTTCCTGGCGGACCGGGTGGCGCTGGTGAACCAGGCGGTGGGGGCCTTCAAGAAACATCTGCCCGCGTCGGCGCCGGTGAACCTGTGCACGGAGAAAACGGCGCAGGGGCGGGTGTACATCGCCACCTACCCGACGATGATGAACCTGATAGACGAGGCGAGCAACGGGCAGCGGCGATTTGGCCCCGGCCACTTCGACGTGGTGATCATCGACGAAGCGCACCGCTCGGTGTACCAGCGCTATGGGGCGATCTTCGATTACTTTGATTCGTTCCTGGTAGGGCTGACGGCCACGCCCAAGGACGAGGTCGACCACAACACGTACCGGCTGTTCCACCTGGAGACGGGCGTGCCAACGGACGTGTACGGGTTGGAGGAGGCGGTGAAGGACGGCTTTCTGGTGCCGCCGCGGTCGGTTTCAGTGCCGTTGCGATTCCAGCGGGAGGGGATCCGCTACGCCGACCTGACGGAAGAGGAGAAGGACCAGTGGGACGCCGTTGAATGGGACGAAGACGGGCAAACGCCGGACCGGGTGGAAGCCGAGGCGGTGAACCGCTGGCTGTTTAATGCGGACACGGTGGACAAGGTGCTGGAGCACCTGATGACGCACGGGCAGATGGTGAACGGTGGCGAAATTCCGGGCAAGACGATCATCTTTGCGAAGAACCAGGATCACGCCGAGTTTATCCAGCAGCGCTTCGACATCAACTACCCGCATTGGGCGGGCGCGCTGGCGCGCGTCATCACCTTCAAGACCGAATATGCGCAGAGCCTGATTGACGACTTCTCCAGCCCGAACAAATTCCCGCAGATCGCGATCTCCGTGGACATGCTGGACACGGGAATCGACGTGCCGGACGTGGTGAACCTGGTGTTCTTCAAGCTGGTGCGGTCGAAGACCAAGTTCTGGCAGATGCTGGGGCGGGGAACGAGGCTGCGCCCCGACCTGTTCGGTCCAGGCAAGCACAAGGAGTTCTTTTACCTGTTCGATTATTGCCAGAACCTGGAGTTCTTCTCCCAGGATCCGGAAGTCTCTGAAGGCAGCAGCGCCGAATCGCTGTCCAAACGGCTGTTTACCGCGCGTCTGGAACTGATTTCCGCGCTCGACAAGCGGAAGCGGGACGGGAATTGCGCGCAGGGCCGCAATGACGAGACGGGGCTGCGGGAGGAGACGGCCGAGTTGCTGCGGCAGGAAGTGGCGGCGATGCCGCTGGACAACTTCATAGTGCGGCCGCAGCGGCGCTTCGTGGAAACTTACGCGAAGGCCGAGGCGTGGCAGGAGTTGAACGTGGAGGCGCACGCCGACCTGGCGGCGCACGTCGCAGGCTTGCCCACGGGAATTCAGGACTCGGACATTGATGCCAAGCGGTTCGACCTGCTGATGCTGCGGCTGCAACTGGCGCTGCTGAACGCGGAGCCTGCGTACGCGCGTTTGAAGCAGACAGTGCAGGAGATTGCCAGCGCGCTGTGCGAGAAGGAATCGATTCCGATGGTCCACGAGCGGATGGAGCTGATTCTGGACCTGGTGACCGAAACATGGTGGGAAGGCGTCACCGCGCCGCTGTCGGAATCCGTGCGGAAGCGCCTGCGCGCTTTGGTCAAGCTGATTGAAGCCGCGAAGCGTCCGCCGGTCTACACGGACTTCGAGGACGAGATTGGCCGCGAATCGGAAATTGAACTGCCGGGAGTTTCGGAGGCGCATTTCGAGCGCTTCCGGGAAAAGGCGCGGGCGTTCTTGCGTGAGCACGAGGAGGAGCCGTCAATCCACCGGTTGCGCTACAACGAGCGGCTGTCGCAGGCGGACCTGGAGCGCTTGGAGCAGATACTGCTGGGTGCGGATGTGGCGACGGCGGAGGATCTCCATCGCGCCAAAGATAGGTCGGAAGGCTTCATTCCTTTTCTGCGCTCGTTGGCCGGTCTCAATCGCGAAGCCGCCAAACAGCGGTTCGCCCAGTTCACCGACGGCCGGACGCTTTCCGCCAAACAACTTGAATTCATCAATCTAATCATTGACCACCTGGCCGAATCCGGCCCCATTGATCCCGCACGTCTTTACGAATCACCATTCACCGATATACACGCACAAGGTCCAGAGGGGCTATTCCCTGGCCCGCAAACTGATCAACTCATCGGCATCCTCACAAGCCTGCGTACTGAGGCGGCAGCTTAGCGCTAACACGCCGCCGCCTGCACCGGTGGAATCCGCAACTGGGCGGGGCTGGTCCGGCTTCAGCGAGTCGCGCCGAATATTCAGTTAAATTTTCTGCGGTTTCAACGGCTTGCACTCGCTGGGCGTCTGGCTCGCCTAGCCGCTGCTCATTCTTTTGACGGTGGCGATGTGTCTGCACACAAAACTCGGCTTCCGGCAAAACGGAGAGGCTGCGTCCGCACGCTTCGCGCATCCGGGCCGCAAAATGGGCCTCAACTGGCCGAATTGGGCGGCGGGCGAACCCGGGACGCGCGGCGGGCGGAAGACAGCGATAAGCTGGAGTTCCACATCTGAGCAACGACATGAAGAACGGTCTGATCCTTTTCGCACTCGCCTGCCCCTTGTTCGCGGTTTCACTGGTCGAGCAGGGCAAGAGCAATTACACGATTGTGGTGGCCGAAAGCGCCGCGCCAGCCGAGCAGAGGGCGGCGCAAGAGCTGCAACGCTTTGTCCAGGAGATGAGCGGTGCGCGGCTGCCGATTGCGCACCGCGTGGACAGTCTGATGAGCCCGCGCGTCTTCATCGGCCGCGCCGCGATCCCGCGCCAGTTGGGCGTGGAGGTGCCGGCCGCGCTCGGGCCGGAAGGTTTCATCATCCAGACGCACGGCATGCACCTGGTGATTGCCGGCGGCGGCCAGCGCGGCACGATGTATGGCGTGACGGCGTTTCTGGAGAGGCTGGGCTGCCGCTGGTTCACTACGGAGATCAGCCGCATTCCGAAGCTGCCAACCATCAAGCTGGGCTCGCTCGATGTGATGGACAAGCCGGCGTTTGAGTATCGTGAGCCGTTCTTTGCCGAGGCTTTCGATAAAGACTGGGCGGCGCGCAACCGCACGAACGGGATGCACTCCCAGTTGGACGAATCCACCGGTGGGAAGCTGATCTATCAGCCGTTTGTGCATTCATTCAACGAGTTGCTGCCTCCGGACAAGTATTTCGCCGAGCACCCGGAGTATTACTCGCTGATCGACGGCAAGCGCCGGCGCGAACGTTCGCAGCTTTGCCTGACCAACCCCGACGTGCAACGGTTGGTGGTGCAGCGCGTGCGCGAATGGACGAAGGAACACCCCGAGGCCACCATCTTTTCGGTATCGCAGAATGATTGGGAGGGCTGGTGCGAATGCGACCGCTGCCGCCGCGCGGAGATGGAAGAAGGCGGCGTGCATTCCGGCCCGCTGCTGCGGTTTGTGAACTCGGTGGCGGCGGAGATCGCCAAAACAAATCCCGATAAATTGATTGATACGCTGGCCTACTGGTACACGGAAGATCCTCCGGCGCACGTGCGCCCGCTGCCCAACGTGCGCATACGGCTGTGCCCCATCGGCATCTGTGTGGCGCACAGCTTTGCGTCGTGCCCGCGCAGCGCCTACATGTACCGCAATTTGCAGGCGTGGGCGAAGATTACGAACCAGCTCTACGTCTGGCACTACAACACGGACTTTTCGCACTACCTGCTGCCATTCCCGGATTTCGACGAATTGGCGGCCGATATTCCGCTGTACAAGAAGAACGGCGTGGTGGGGCTGTTTATGCAGGGCGACTCGGCCGCCGGTGGCGGCGGGGAGAATGCCTGGCTGCGATCCTACGTGCTGGCGCGGCAGTTGTGGAATCCGGCCGTGGATGTGAAGGCCGTGATCGATGAGTTCATGCAGGGTGTCTACGGTCCGGCGGCGGGGCCGATGAAGAAGTACTTCGATCTGTTGCACTCCGAGACCGGTACGCGGCACCTGTGGATCTTCAACGTGCCAGACTATTCCGATAGTTTGATTCCGCAGGGCTTGAAGTTGTTTGACGAGGCGGCGCGGCTGGCGACGAACGACGCGGCGCGCAAGCTGATCGACAAAGAACGGCTGTCGCTGGAGTATCTGACGCTGCTGAAGGAGCGCGAATATGCGGTCCGCGACGGCATGTATCAGCCAAAGGACTTGAATACGCTGCAAACACACGCGGCGGCGTTTTTGCAGCGCGTGCGCGCGCACGGTATCACGCGCTTGCACGAGCACCAGGGCTTGGAGGCTGACGAGGCTTATTACAAGGAGCTGAAGGCGGAACGCGTGGTGAAGCTGGAAAACGACGCGTGGCGCGCGTCGATTGTGCCGGCGCTGAACGCGCGCGTGGTGGAGTTGTACGACAAGCGCGGGCGGCGCGAAGTGCTGCGCGCGGTGCCACCGGGTGATGGCGGCTACCCGAATACGGGCGGGATTTTCGCGAGTCTGTACCCGGATCAGCATGGCAAATCCGTGAGCCTGGACTGGAGTGTGGAAACAGCGACTGCGACGGAAGCGCGGCTGCGCGCGACGGCGAAGGGCCTCGATTTCCGCTGCACGTACCGGTTGACCGCGAATGGACTGAGCGTGGAGACCGAAGCGCTCAACACGGGCGCGGAGGCGCAACCGGTGGCGTTGCAGGTGCGGGCCGATCTGGAGCCGGTGGACATCGACGCGGCGCGCGTCCAGTTCAAAAACATTTCCAGCGAAAATGTTGAACGGCGATTCATTGCACCGGGCGAGATACCGAACGGACGCGAGACGTACGACGGCGCCAAGCGCCCGGCGGGCGAGTGGCGGGTGGAGCCGGCGGGCGTGGCGAACACGTTTGACGGTGTGGACCGCGCGGTGGTGACGTGGTCGGCGAAGTCGCGGCCACTGGCGACGCTGCTGCTGTGGTCGCCGGAAAAGACGCTGGCGCCGAAGGAGAGCGTGCGGCTGACGTCCAATTACGGACGCTGAGCTATTCGGTGCGCAGCGTGCGGGCCGGGTCCAACATGGCGGCGCGGCGCGCCGGCGCCAGACAGGCGGCCACGCAGGCTGCGAACAGCAGCAGAGCCACGGCGATGAAGACGCCGGAGTCGCGCGGCTCGACACCATAGAGGAATGACTGGATGGCGCGCGCGGCGCCGGCTGACAGTGCGAGTCCGGCACACAGGCCGATGAGCGGCATGACGAGGCCGCGCCGCAGCACCAGACGGAGGATGTCACGCGGCCCGGCGCCCAGCGCCATGCGCACGCCGAACTCGGCCGAGCGCGCACGCACGATGTGCGCGATGACGCCGTAGATGCCGAGCATGGCGAGACCGAGGCCCAGCGCGCCGAACAGGCCGACCAGTGTGGACTGAAAACGAGGAGCGGCCACCTCCTGGCCGATGGCGGCTTCCATGCTGGTGACCTCTTCGACCGCGAGCGATCCGTCCATGGCGCGCAGTTCGGCGCGCACGGCTGGGGTGAGTGTGGCCGGGTCGCCGTAGGCACGGATGACTAAATCGAGCATCGGCCCCGGCAGCGTGGGGAAGGGGAAATAGATCTCGGGCTGCGCCGCGTCGCGCAACGATACATTGCGCAGGTCGCGCACCACGCCAACGATGGTCTTGGCCTTGTCGCCGAACTCGAGCGTGTTGCCGATGGCGCCGCCGCGCGGATAATAACGGCGCGCGAAGGCCTCGTTGATGACAATCACGTCCTTGCGTGAATCGTCGGCGCGGGTTAGCGGGCGGCCCTCGGCCATGCGCAGGCCGAGCGCGTCAAAATAGTCGCCGGCCACGGCACGGCCTGCGCCCTCGACCTCGTCGGCGTGTCCGGAAATGCCGGCGCGCACGGTCATCAAGAACCTGTAGGCGAACGGCGAGGTGTTGATGATGGAGGCATTGCGCACACCTGGAATCGCGCGCAGGCGCTCGTTTAGGCGAAGCGCTGCCTGCGCGCGGGCCCCGTCGTTCGGGTAGCTCTTGTCTGGCAACATCACCTGCGCCATCCAGACATGCTCACGCGCGAAGCCCGGATCGATGGAACGCAAACGGACGAAGCTCTTGACGAGCAGGCCGGAGGCCACCAGTAGCACGCACGCCACGCTCACCTGCGCCGCCACCAGCGCGTGACGCCACGCCCACGTCGAAGGCCCGGTCACCGAGCGGCCCGCGCGAAGCCCCACCCCGCCCGCCTGTAACGCCGGGATCAGACCGCAGAGCAGGGCGCAGATCAACGCAAGCCCGATCGCAAACAGCAGCATGGGTAGCCAGGCCGGGCCGCTATCCATCAGCGGCAACGTCTCGGGATAAAGTGCCAGGAAGACGCGCGAGAGCACGGTGCCCGTCAGGCCGCCGAGCAGTCCGCCGATGATGGCGAGCAGCGCGGCTTCAGTGAGCATCTGCGTGATCAGTCGCCATCGCCCGGCGCCCAGCGCGGCGCGCACTGCCAGTTCGTGTTGGCGTGTGGCGGCCTGCGCCAGCAGTAGGCCGGCGACGTTCAACACGGCCAGCAGTAGTGTGCAGAAGGTGGCGCAGAACAGGGCGAGCAGCGGCGAACGGTAGCGGGCGCCGACGCGCTGCTGCAAGCCGGAAACGCGGTAGACCCGCTTCCTGTTGTCAGGGACCGTCGCCGCGGCCGCTTCCAGTTCCGCCTTGGCTGCGGCGGGCGTGACACCCTCTCGCAGCCGCGCGATGACATAGCTGGACGTGCGGCCGAAACCGCCTCGCTGGTGGTTCGTGGAGGGGAAGAACAGCTCAGGTGTCTGACCCTCGAAAAAGGCTGTAGCGTCAAAGCCCGCCGGCAGTATGCCCAGCACCTGGTAGGACTCGCCGCCGATGCGAATGATCTTGCCCACGATGCCGGAGTCGGCCTGGAAACGCCGGCGCCAATAGGAGTCGGCCAGCACGACCACGCCGTCACGGCCTTCACCCATTTCGGCGCCGGTGAACAGCCGGCCGCGCGCGGGCGCCGCGCCGAGCACCTTGAACCACTCCGGGGCGGCCATGATGGCGCGTGCCGGTTCGGGGTCGCCACCGCTTTCCACCGTGACGCGCCACGGATCGTACTCGCCAAGCGCTTCGAAACTCTTCAGCCCCAGCTGCAAACGGTCGATCACCTGGTTGCGGACCAGTGGATTGTCCTGCGACGCCACCTCCACCAGCCGCGCAGCGTGCGGGTATGGCAGCGGCGCCAGCAGCACGCTCCAGATGACGCGAAATAGCGCGATGTTGACGCCCGTGCCCAGCGCGAGAGTTAACAGCGCCGTCGCCGCCCAGCCTGGACGCTTACGCCACTGCCGGAACGCAAAGCGCACATCCTGTTTGATCCGCTCCAGCCAGCGCCAGTGGTGGTTTTCGTGAAACCGTTCCAGCGTGCGCGTGCGATTGCCGAATGCCCGGCGGGCCGCGGCCAAAGCATTGTCCCGGTTGAGCCCCTGTTCCTTTTCGAGCCGCGCGGCCTCCAGTTCGATGTGCGAGCGGATCTCTTCCGCGAAATCTTCGTCGCTGCGCATTGCGGTCAGCCCTTCGCCGGATCGTGGCTCAAGACGCGGGCCATGGCATTCACCAGGCGCTGCCACTGGCTGGTTTCATGAGCAAGCTGGCGGCGGCCCACAGCGGTCAGCTTGTAGAATCGCGCGCGGCGATTGTTTTCGCTGGTTCCCCATGCGGCGCTGATCCAGCCGCGCTCTTCCAGCCGCTGCAAGGCGGGGTAGAGCGAGCCATGATCCACCAGTAGTTCGTCACCGGACTGCTGCTGGATGGCGCGCGCAATGCCCTGGCCGTGCGCCGGGCCGAACAGCAACGTGCGCAGAATGAGCAGATCGAGCGTGCCCTGGAGCAGGGCCATGTTGTCTTTGCCAGCCTGGGTCGACATTCAACCCGAGTATGCGCGCGCGTCAGGTAGATTGTCAACCCAAGCGCTTCAGCGCTTCGATCACGGCCATGGTGCGGAGCGAGTCTTCAGGGGGAACGGGTACGGCGCCTTCACCGCGCACGGCGCGGGCGAAGGCGTCGGCCTGGAGTGCGTACTGGTCGCAAATGGGGAAGTGCTCTTCGGCATCGTTCACCCAGATGCGCGTTTCGCGGTCCGGCGGCGCGTTGAACGGGATTTCGACCTCGATGCGGCCGCGCTCGCAGAAGACGACGACGCGCTGCGCGGGCACCAGTTGCGTGGAGCAGGAGAAGACGCATTGGCCCGTGGGGAACTCGAGAACGCCCGAGGACAGGCGGTCCGTCTTGAAGACGGGATCGTATTCCACGCTGCCGGAGATACGCTGTGGTTCGCCGCCAAAGAGAAAGCGCGAAATGAAGATGGGGTAGCAGCCGATGTCCATCAGCCCGCCGCCGCCATATTCGGCGATGTTGCGGACGTTCTGCGGATTGCGATTGTCGTAACTGAACCAGGCTTGAATCAGGCGCAGGGTACCGAGCGTGCCACCGCCGACCAACTCCTTCACGCGCAACCACTGCGGGTGCAGGCGCACCATGAAAGCCTCGCCCACTTTGAGGCCCGTGCGATTGCGCGCGTCAATCAACTGCCGGATCTCATCTGACGAGAGCCCGAGCGGCTTTTCACACAGCACGTGTTTACCGGCTTCCAGCGCACGGATGGACCACGGCACGTGCAGATGATTGGGCAGTGGGTTGTAGATGACGTCGATGGCCGGATCGGCCAGCAGCGCCTCGTAGCTGCCGTACGAGCGCGCAATGCCAAGTCCGGAGGCGGCCGTGGCGGCCTTGTCCGCATCACGCGAGGCGATGGCCGCCACCACGTTCAACTCCGAGCGCTGTATTCCCGGGATCACTTTCTTGAGCGCGATATTGGCGGCGCCCAAAACACCCCAACGCAGTTTTGTTTCCATAGCTAGCGGCGGCTCGCCGGCGGAATGACGCCGTTCATGCGAGCGTAAACCACCATCTGACCATAGTGATCAAAACTGTGCCAGATGGCGATGGACGCGGCCGAGGCGCGGGACATCTTGCCGGAGCCGAACGGCGACGGAACCAGCCCGGTGAAGTTCTCCGCTGTCAGCTTCTGCATGGCCTTGTGAGCGTAGGCGAAGGCGTCTTTCACATACTGCACGACGTCTTCTTTCGTCTTCAGCGAGGCAGGGCCGTTTTCAGCTGGGCCCATGTCGGTGGGGTTCTTTTCTTCGAGCACAGCGGCGCTGACAGCGTAAATGACGGCCGCCGTATGCGTGGCCTGTTGCGCGAAGGTGCGTACGCCTTTGAACTCGCCCCCGGTGGGCGCGAAGGTCATCTTGTCGGCAGGCAGCGCTTCGACTAGCGGCACCAGTTCACGTTCGATGGTGCTGAGCTGACCATCGTAAATCTTAGCGACCGTTGGCGGCTGCGCCTGGGCCCACAAGCCGGCGGCGGCGAAGACAGCGAATGCGAAGAGTTTCATCGTGGTGTCGTCCTTTGAGAATGGGATGCGCCCATACAGTTTGCCCGGCTTATGGTGTGGAAGCAAGGTTTTCAGTCGTAAACTAATGCCGTATGCCGGAACTGCCGGACATCACGGTGTACATCGAGGCGCTCGAAGGGCGGATTGGCGGCGCGCGGCTGGAGCGCGTGGAGTTGAAATCACCGTTTCTGCTGCGCAGTGTCGACCCGCCGCTGGAAGTGGCTTACGGCGCGACGGTTGCCGAGTTGCGGCGCGTGGGCAAGCGCATTGCCATCGGTTTCGACAATGGCGTGTGGATGGTGCTGCACCTGATGATTGCCGGGCGGTTGCACTGGCAGAAAGCGGGCGGCAAGGCTCAGGCGGCGTTCGTCTTTTCGAGCGGCACGTTGTATCTGACGGAGGCGGGCAGCCAGCATCGCGCGTCGCTCACAATGACGCGTGATCCGAACGTGCTTGATCCTGGCGGTGTTGAGGTGCTCGACTGCGTGCTGGAGCAGTTTGCGGCGGTGCTCACCAGCGAAAGCCATACGTTAAAGCGAGCGCTGACCGATCCGCGCCTGTTTAGCGGGATCGGGAACGCGTATTCAGATGAGATCCTGCATCGGGCGCGGCTGTCGCCAGTGGCGCTGACACGGTCACTCAACGCGGAAGAAACGGCGCGGCTGTTTGAGGCGACACGAGCCGTGCTCAAGGAATGGACCGACCTGCTACGGGCACAAGCGGCGGGCCGGTTTCCCGAAAAGGTGACGGCCTTCCGGCCGGAGATGGCCGTGCACGGCCGTTTCAAGCAGCCGTGCCCGGTGTGCGGCAAGCCGGTGCAGCGGATCCGCTACGCGGCGAACGAAACGAATTATTGCGCACAGTGCCAGACCGGCGGGCGCGTGCTGGCAGACCGTTCGCTGTCGCGGCTGCTCGGCACGGATTGGCCGCGGTCGATCGACGAATTGGCGTAGCGTCAGGCCGGACGGATCTCGTACGTCTTGTTGACGCCGGTGGAGAACTCCAGCACGCCGTTGCGCGGCGCCGTTTTGATCTTGCGGCCGTTGCACGTAATGGCGACGTTTTGTTTGAAACGTAACCGGACCAGATTGCCGCGGCGGCTGAGCAGCGTGGCGCGCGTCAATTTTCCGGCTTGCCATTCCAGCGACACCTCAAATGCACCACGCGCCTTCAGGCCGCTGACCTTGCCGGTGTGCCAGGCCGCCGGCAGCGCGGGTAGCAGGCGGATTTCGTCGCGCTGGCTTTGCAGAAGCATTTCGGCGATGCCGGACGTGGCGCCGAAGTTGCCGTCGATCTGGAAGGGCGGGTGCGTGTCGAACAGATTTGGCAGCGTGCAGTTTTGGATCAGCAGTGTCCACAGGCGGTAGGCGCGCTCGGGCTCCTGAAGCCGCGCCCAGAAGTTCATCTTCCAGGCCGTGGACCAGCCGGTGCTCTTGTCGCCGCGAACTTCCAGTGTCTTGCGCGCGGCGGCGGCCAGGGCGGGCGTCCCGAAGATGTCGATCTGGTCCGATGGGTGCAGGCCGAACATGTGCGAGATGTGGCGGTGCTGCGGCTCCGGCTCGTCGTAATCCTCGATCCATTCCATCAGGCGGCCGGTGCGTGGGCTGATGCGCAGCTCCGGCAGGCGCGCAAGCGCCTGTTCGCAGCGTGAGCGGAATTCACTGTCTGTGCCGAGCGCGCGCGTGGCTGCGATGCAGTTGGCCAGCAGGTCGCGGCAGATTTCGATATCCATGGTGGCCGCGTAGGTGAACTGCGCCACAGTGCCGTCGGCCTTGCGGAAGCGGTTCTCGGGCGAGTGCGACGGCGCGGTGACCAGCTTGCCTGCCACGGGTGTTCCGGCCGGCGCCTCGACTAGAAAATCGAGGATGAATTCGGCCGCGCCCTTCATCAGCGGGTAGCCGCGGCGCGCGAGAAACTCACGGTCGCCGGTGAACAGATAGTGCTGCCAGGGGTGCTGCGCCAGCCAGGCGCCGCCCATTGGCCAGACTCCCCAGATGCCGTCGGCGGGCGCGGTGAAGCCGAAGATATCGGACAGGTGATGGACCACCCAGCCGCGCGCGGCGTAGTGATACTTCGCAGTCTTGGCGCCGGCCTCGGCCAGCGCGTCCATGTAGTCGAACAGCGCCGCGTTGCACTCGCCGATGTTGGTGGCATCGGCCAGCCAATAGTTCATCTGCAGGTTGATGTTGGTGTGATAGTCGGAGTTCCAGGGCGCTTTCAGATGCTCGTTCCAAACGCCTTGCAGGTTGGCCGGCAGCGTGCCGGGGCGCGAACTGCCCAGCAGGAGATAGCGGCCGTACTGGAAGTAGAGCGCGGCGATGGACTCGTCCTTTTCGCCGTTCTTGATCCGCGCCAGACGCTGGTCCGTGGGCAACGCGGCAAGCTCCGTGTTGGCGGGCAACTCCAGCGCGACACGGCGGAAATAGACGCGATGATCGGCCGTGTGGCGTTGTTCCAACTCGTTCCAGTGGATGGCGGCGGCCTGACGGAGCGCGCGTGTGTTGGCGGCCTCGGGCGACTTTTCGCGATAGTCCGTAGACGCCACCAGACGCAGTACCACCTGGTCGGCGTTTTCGACGATCAATGTGGAGTCGCCGACGCTGGTTTTACCACCCTTGGGCTCGATTTCCAGGCGGGCGACAAAGTGGACGCCATTGCCGTCCACCTGGCCGCTCAAAGTGAGCGCGCGCGGGTTAGCCGGATCGGCGGTGCTGACGGCGTCTTTCTCACGTGTCAAACGAACGCGCAACGAGACGGCGCCGGGTTTGTCAGCGGCAACGCGCACGGCAACGAGCTGATCGACGGCTGAAACAAAAGTGGTGCGTGTGTATGAAACACCCTTGACGCGAAATGTTGTGACGCTTTCGGCCGAATCCAGATCCAGCCAACGCGAGTAGTCAGTGGCCTCGTCCACGCCCGGCATCTCGATCCAAAGGTCGCCGAGCGGCTGATAGGAGCCGATGAGCATCGGCTGCCCCATCATGGTCTTGCTGGCAAGTTCAGTGGCTTCCAGTTCCTTGCCGGCGAACAGCAGGCGGCGCACTTCGGGCAGATAGCGCGCGGCCTCATGGTTGTTGGAATCGCGGCGCGAGCCCTGCCAGATGGACTCCTCGTTCAACTGGATGCGCTCAGATTCCACGCCGCCAAAGCACATGGCGCCGAGGCGTCCGTTGCCCAAGGGGAGGGCCTCCACCCAGGTGCGCGCGGGCTGCCTGTACCAGAGCGCGAGCGGCGCGGCGGGGCCGCGAACGGCGCCTTGCAGACGGGACTTCCAGGTGAACGCAGTGGGTTTGCCGGATTGCGCCCACAATGAGAACGGCAATGCCGAGGCGAGGAACGCCCGGCGCGGGATGCTTGAATCACTCATGTCGTCACAACCATTAGAACGCTCGGGCGCGCCGCGGCGGTACACCCTTGGTGTGACAATCGGCGCACTTCACCCAATGGATGTTGTGCTTCGATGTCTCGCTGGCGAACGTCGTATCCATTTTTTCGACATCCAGGCCGCAGTTAGACATTTTCGGATGGCAGTTGGCGCAGGAAGCGCGCGTCTTCTGGCCGTGTTGGACATGGCAGGCCAGACAACTGAGGCCTTCGTGGACGCCCATCACGGTACGGTCGTCGCCGCTGCCCACTTGGCGCGTGGCGGTGGGCGCGTGGCACTGGTAGCAAAGGGCCTGACGGCGATCCGGACTCATGCGCACGGCGCGTGCGCCATCGAGCATGGCGGGGATGGGCAGCTCGGCGACGGAGATGTAATCCTCCGTACGCCGGTCAAAGAAGGCGAGCGATGGACGCACGTATTCCTGCTGCGGCCCGGTGATGCGGCCTTCGACTCCGGTTTTCATCATCTGCGGCCCCTCACGGTGCATCTGGTGACAGGTGACGCACGGCATGGTGGGACGATCGACTAGATTGGCCGGCAACAGGCGCCATGGGCCCTTACGATCGATGGGTGTGACCAGATTGACGATGGCGCCATCGAAGTTGGCGCCGTGGCAGCGCAGGCAATCGTCCATCAACATGTTCTGGCTGTTATGTTTTTTGTCGAGGAAGATGCGCGCGTAGGTGGCCGAGTGCGGTCCGGCCGCCCAAGTGGCGTATTCCTGGCGATGGCAGGTTTGGCACTGCGCGTTGATGTTCTGCACGTGTTCGTTGCCGAAGCCGATGCGCTCCGGCAGATTGTCGCGCATATGCTCGACGGCGCGGCGCATGTTGTTCTGGTGAAAAGCGACGTTCAGCGTGAGCGCGCCGCCGTGGCATTTCTCACATCCGACGCCGCGATGGCTAGAGCTGTTCCACAGCGCGTACGGCGTGCGCATCTCATGGCAACTGGTACAGCGCGTGCCTTGACCGGATTCGAAATAGAGCGTGGTGGCAGGGATCATCAGAATACCCGCCACGGCGATCAGTGCGGAAATCAGAAGTGCTTTTCTCATGTCCGCACCTTCGTGCCTTTCCAGTCCTTCAATAGTTTGTCCGACGCACGGAAGGCGTTGGCGAGAATGGTCAACACCGGATTAAAAGCACCGTTGGTGACATGCACGCTGGCGTCGATGACGTAGACGTTGTCGACGTCGTGAATGCGGCAGTCGCGGTCCACCACCGATGTTTTCGGATCGTTGCCCATGCGGCAGGTACCGGCCTGATGCTGGCCGGCGCCAAGGCCATTGCCGGGCACGCGCTGCCAGATGCGTTCCGCGCCGGCTTCCTTCAACCAGGCTTCGGCCTTGCTGGCTGCGAAGCGCGCGATTTCGAGCGTGTGTGGGTGCTTGCCGCCCGAAAGCCGCGCCACTGGCAGGCCCCAGTGGTCCTTCACCTTGGTGTCGAGCGTGATGCGCGCGTCGAACACTGGTATGTCCTGCACCGGCCCCATCACGACGATGGTGCGTTTGTAAGCGTGGCGCATGAAGTCCTTGTGCGCGCGGCCCCAGCGTGGAATATCGGGCGGCACCTGGCCGAGGAAATGAATGGGGAGGCGAATGAACTCGTTGGCGAGCATGGCGCCTCCGGCCAGGCCTGGATTGCCATGGTTGTAGTCGCAGACGGCGACGGTGGCGCCGGGACCGACGTCGTCGTAAGTTTCTTCGGCGAACAGGCCGGTGGCGCCGGTGTAGGTGTGGCCGTGGAGATTGCGGCCCACCCAGTCGTGCCGATTGCCGAGGCCGTTGGGGTGCAGGCGGTGACGCGTGTTCAGTAGCAGGCGTGCCGATTCGATGGCGCCGCCGCAGACGATGACGAGATCAGCGGGCTGTTCGAGCAGATGATCGTTGGCGTCGAAGTAGGCGACGCCGGTAGCGCGGCCGCGATCGTCGAGCAGAATCTCTTTCGTCATCGCACCGGTACGCAGCTCGCAATTGCCCGTGGCCAGCGCGGCGGGAATCACCGTGTTATGCGTGCCGGTGCGCGCGTTCAGCTCGCAGGCGAAGCCAACGCACCAGCGGCAGCGCATGCAGGCGCGGCGCCCGTTGTAGGGCACCGAGTTGCGCAGCATGGGAATGTGGAAGGGATGCAGACCCAGCCGGCGCGCGGCGGGCTCCAAGAACTGGTGCTCGCGGCCCGGCGGAAGCGGCGGCATGGGCAGCGGTCGGCGGCGCGGGGCTTTGAAGGGATCGTTACTCTGGTCGCCAGAGACGCCGAGTTCCCATTCGGCACGCTCGTAGTAAGGCTCCAGATCGTCGTAGCTGATGGGCCAGTCGGACAGCGTCGAGCCTGCCACCTCGCCATAGGTGGAGCGCATCCGAAAGTCTTTTTCCATGAAACGCCACGCCATGGCGCCGTAACTGAACGTGCCTCCGCCGACGCAGGCGGCGTTGTTGTTGTAGGCGCCGTCGCTCGGATAGACCACGGTTTCACGGTTGTTGAGGTCGACGTAAACGCGCGGGTTGCGTTCGTCGTCTGGTCCGAATTTTGCGCCGAGTACGGACGTGCGCTGGTTTGAAAGATCGTCCTTGCGGCACTCGGCGGCGGTGTGCCACTGGCCACGCTCCAGCAGCACCACGCTGAGTCCTGCTGTGGCCAACTGCTTGGCCACCACTCCACCACCGGCGCCCGCGCCGACAACTACGGCATTTACATGTTTGAGCGCCATCTTCTAGCCCACCTCGTAATGTTCACGGCCACGCACCTGCGGGAACGGGAGCCCCACCATCTTCCAACTGACGCGGCCGCGATTGCCGCCGTGGCGTGGATCGCCATAAAAGCCTTGGCGCGTGTGGCCGAGAATCAGGCCGAAGAACTCAGGAGCGTCTTTCTCCAGCGTCTTGAGGGCATCCACCTGTTGGGCGTCGTTCAAAGCGGCGAACTCGTGCTCGAACCTAGTGCGCGCAATTTGATCCAGCTTGGCGAGACCCTGGGTATATGCGGGGCGATGGCGCCTGAAGCGCTTGACCAGTTGCAGGTCGATGTAATGGACGACGCCGGCTTCGCGCGCTCCGGCGTCCTGGTCTGCGGGAATCAGTTGTGCGGTGATGGCTTCGACGGTGCGGGCCTCCGCGGCGGTGAAATAGCGGAAGCCTGATGCGGTCCGCCGCCCTCCGCAGGCAGCGACACCCAGAGTCGCGCCTAGAAAGGCTCTTCGTTTCACGAGATGGTGCATGGGTTTTACTTTCCCGTCAACACACGATGTGCGATTTCAGCGTTCTCGCGGACTTCGTCAGTGGCGCGCGGGAACATGCCGACGAAGATGCCGTCGGTAGGTTTGATGCTGGCAAAGGCGCGGCGGAAACGCTCCTCCACGTCGCCGGTGGCACGGCCGGCGGCGAGGATCTTAAATGCAAAGCATGGCTTTGCGACTGAGCGGATGGTTTTGAACATGCGTGGCGGATCGCTCTGAACATAGCAATCGCGCGGCATCTCCATCAGCTCGCCGCCCAGCAGTTTGCGCCATTCGTCCTCGGTGCGGGAGACGTTGTAGACACAGCAGGCGTAAAAATCGATGTCCCACGCTTCGGACTCAATGCGCTCGATCACTTCCGGACGGTGCGAGCCGACGCCGACCATGATTCCCAAGTCGCGCATCTTCTTGGTCCAGTCGCGAACCTTTTCCGGCTGGCCGTTCTGGAACGCCGTGTCCGTTTGGCCGCCGTGGTGGTACACCGACAGGGGCTTGTGCCTTTTGATGAAATCGGTCAGCTCGCCGACGCCCTGCATGATCAGGTGCATCTTGCCGCCTTCGGCGACGAAGCGTTCGTAGTCGTCGATGCCGCGGCCACCGGGGAACATGTTGTGGGCGTTGATGCCAAACCGGTTGGCCTGGTGGAGCACGTCGCAGACACGCTCGGCGGAATAGTATTCGCGCATCACCGTGGAATAGGTGCGGTTGAAGTGCGAGTAGCCGTAAAACGGATTGCAGCCGATGATCAGGCGGCTGATTTCGGCATTACCGAATTTGATCTTCGGCACCTGGATTTCAGAAGCCGGGCGCGGCATGGCGGCCGCGGCGGCCATGGCTAAAAAGTTGCGGCGCGATTCATGCATGGCGAACTCCCTGCAATCATATAATGCGCGCGATGTCAGCGCGGCAGGGCCTCGGCCATCTGCTTCAGACGCAAGGTGTCCACTTTGGCGACACGGTTCAGCGGCATGGCGCCGGCATCGAGAATCACATAGCGCCACGGGCGCATGTACGATGTGAGTTTGCGCGCGTGGCGGCGCAGTTCGGCTTCGGCAAGATCCACGCCCGGGCGTTTCTCGACGAACGCCACAATGGCTTCCACCCAAAGCGGATGATCCACGCCGACAACGCCGCAACTGGCCACCTTATCGCTGAGCGCGCAAATGTGATTTTCGACGTCGCCTGGAAACACCTGGAAACCGGCGGGCTTGATCACCCACTTGGCGCGTCCTGAAAAGTGCAGGCCCGCGGCGTCACGCCAGCCCATGTCTCCCGTGTACAAAACACCATCGGCGGAAAGCGCCTGGCGCGTGGCCTCTTCGTCGCCGACGTAACCGGCGAAGTTCTGTGGGCCGCAGAAACAGACGTGCCCGACCTCGCCATCGGGCAACTCCGCGCCGGCGCGGCCGTCCGTGGCGAGAGGCTCGCGGATCGACATTGGATAAAGCGCCATGGAGTGGCCGATGGAAGTGGCGATGGCGTCGATATTCGATGTGGGCTCGGTGTAGGTGCAGAAGCCAGAGGCTTCCGTGAGGCCCAGGCCCGTGCCGATGCGCGGCGCCATGCGTCCCAACTGCTCCAGAAACGGGCGGGGCACAGCCTGGCCGCCGTAAACGGCGATTTCCAGACTTTTCAGCGCGCGCTTTGCATATTCCGAATGGCGCCACTCCATCAGGAACATGGCCGGGATCTGGCCGATGATGCGCACGCCGTACCGCTCCATCGCCTCCAGGCTCTTGCCAGGGTCGAACATCTCCACGGTGATGGCCGTGCCGCCGTGAAACAGCGTGGTCATCAGCACCTCGGCCTGACAGCCGACATGCGACGGTGGCAGATTCACCAATACGCGTGAACTGGCGAATTCAAACGCCGTTCCCAGGCAGAGGTTCTGCGCCGTGATGGAGCGGTGCGTTAGCAGTGCGGCCTTGGACCGGCCCGTGCTGCCTGTGGTGAAGATCACCTGCGCGCCATCGGTGGGCTGAATGCGCGGCATCTCCACGCCGGTTCCACGAGCATCGGCAATCAGGCGATGCAGTGCGTCACTATCCCAGACATGCTCAACATCCGGCCGGTGCGCCAACGCGGTGGCGTAGCCTTTTGCGTTGATGATGGAAAGGCTGCGTTGCAGTTCGTCAGGGGATAAGCGCATGTCGAGCGGCGTATGAATGACGCCTGCGCGGAAGCAGGCGTATTCGAGCAGAATGTGTTCGTCGCTGAGCGGCAGGCTGGTAGCCAGAAAGTCGCCCTTGCGGAAACCGCGCCGCACCAGTTCGCCCGCAAGCATCGACGAAATCCGCTGCAGGTGCGCCCACGTGATGACACTGCCGCGCGTGGCATTGATGACGGCCGGCGCGTCCGGCTTGAGCGCGGCCCAATGGTCCACAACGTGGTGGAGGAGGTGGCGCGCGGCGTAGTCGCGCTCGTATTGTTCCAGGGTGCACACTGCAAGAGCCATCTTGGATATCTTCTAAAGACAATGTGGCGCAGCGCAATTCTCCTCCTGGTGACAGCCTCCCTGTGGGGCGCCGACGCTTACCTGTTCACGTCGTTTCGCTCGAATGGCGAGACCGGCGTCTTCTTTGCGATCTCCAACGATGGCTACCGCTGGACGGCCGTGCGCAACAACCAGCCCGTTGTGCCGCCGCAGTTTGAAGGCATGTTGATGCGCGACCCGTTCCTCGTGCAGGGGCCGGACCGCGTCTGGCACATGCTGTGGACCACCGGCTGGACGCGCGACGGCAAGACGAAACGCCTGACCATCGGCCACGCCAGCTCGCGCGACCTTGTCGCGTGGGACGCGCAGCAGATGATCGATATCCCGCTGGAAGGCGCGCGCAACGCCTGGGCGCCGGA
>CAYZIX010000064.1:0-25050 GCA_964478395.1 uncultured Candidatus Solibacter sp. | reverse complement strand
TGCTGGCCGTGTCGCGCGGCGGACTGTGGCTGATGTCGACGCCCGGCTCGCAGTATGGCTTCTTCTACGACGACTGGCACCGGCAGGACGACTCGATTGCGCGTTTTCGTGTGCCGGCGACGGAATGCGCGCGCATTTCGCCGGAATTTCTAGCCGAACAGCGGCTGAAATTGGGCGAGACCGAATTCCGGCGCGAGTACCTGTGCGAATTCGTGCCCGGCGACGGGCAGAAGTTCACGCTGGAGATGATACGGTCCACCTACACGGACGAATACGAGGCCTGGGACGCCCAGGGGCCGCTGTTTGGGAGCTAGACAATGACGCGTCTGGAACCTCATCTCTATTTCGGGCTGGATCTGGGGCGGCGGCGGAGCCGCACGGTGCTGGCGTGCCTGGAGCGGACGCACGAAGCGACGGGAGGGCGCGACGCGGCGACGTATGAGCCGGTATGGCGGCTGCACCTGGTGGTGCGGCTGATGGAGACGTTCGAGCAGGGGCTGGCGTATCTGGAAGTGGTGCGAAGGGTGGCGCGGCTGCTGAACGAGCCGCGGCGGCTGGGCGGGTACGAGCTGGCGCCCGGGCACACGCTGCGGCCGCATCAGACGCTGGTAGTGGACGCCAGCGGCGTGGGCGCTCCGGTGACCGAGACGCTGCGCGCCGCCGGGCTCAACGCCAGCCTGAGGCCGATTACGATTACCGGCACGGGCGAGCCCCGCGCGGACGGCTTTGGCGGCACTCAGGTGTCGCGGCGGGATCTGCTCGATAACCTGCGCCTGCTGGTGGAGCGCGGCGTGGTGCGGGTGCCGGGCAAGCTGGGCGAACTGGACCGGCTGGAAGAAGAATGGTTGCGGGTGGGCGAACGTGGCGGCGCGGCGCCGGACGACCGCGTGATGGCCCTGTCGCTGGCGGCGTGGCAGGCCTCGCGCGGGCTGGCGGCGTGGATGGTGAAACAGACGGAGCGGCGGTGAGGAGAGGCCGGGCGGTACGGCACCGCCGCTGCCCGGAGCGCATATAGAATCAATGTCAATGACTATGGCCATACGTAATCTACTGTTCGCTGTGCTCCTTGCCGCGCCGGCCGCGCTCGCCCAGTCCGGCCGCATCGACCTGGCCGGCACCTGGACAATGCCCGGCGGCACCATCTCCCTGCCCGGCTCCACGGATCAGGCCTTCTATGGCCAGCGCACCGCCGGTCCGGAGAAGGGCTGGCTCTCGCGCCAGGTGACGTTCACCGGCGAGGTGGGGTTTGCGCGCGATGTCACCATCCCGGAAACGTGGCGCGGCAAACGGGTTTCGCTTTTCCTGGAGCGCGTCCACTGGAAGTCCACCGTGCTGGTGGATGGCAAGGCCGCCGGCAGCCGCGACAGCCTCACCACGCCTCATGTCTACGACGTCACCGCGCTGATGCCGCCCGGCCAGCATCACATTGAGCTGCGGGTCGACAACTCTTATCTGGTCCCGGTTGGCGAAAACGCCCACAGCGTCACCGAACACACGCAAACCAACTGGAACGGTGTCATCGGCCGTCTGGAGCTGCGGGCCACGGACCCGGTCTGGATTGAGGACGTCAAGGTGTTTCCGGAGATCAAGTCGAGGACGGCGCGGCTCGACATTACCATTGGCCACAGCGCCGCCTTGCCGCCGGCCACGGTCCACGCGCAGGGCGTGACTGCGCACGCCGACGCCAGCGGCCACGCCACGTTGAAGGTGGCGCTTGGCGCGCAGGCCGCGCTGTGGGACGAGTACGACGGCCAGTTGCAGCATGTCACGGTGGATCTGCGCGCGGGTGAATACGCGGACAGCCGGGTGGTTAGTTTTGGGCTGCGCGAGATTGAGGCGCATGGCCAGCAGTTCCGCCTGAACGGACGGCCCGTGCTGATTCGCGCCACGCTGGAATGCTCCATTTTTCCACGCACCGGCTATCCGCCCACCGACCGTGAAAGCTGGGCGCGGCTCTACCGCATTGCGCGCGAGCACGGCCTGAACAGCTTCCGCTTCCACTCCTGGTGCCCGCCGGAGGCGGCCTTCGAGGCGGCCGACGAGGCCGGCTTCCTGGTCTACGTCGAGCTGCCGGTGTGGAGCCCCAAGGTGGGGCTCGACGAAAAGCTGGACGTCTATATGCGCGCCGAAGGGATGCGTATGTTGGCGGCGTACGGCAACCACCCGTCGTTCATCGCCATGGGCCTGGGCAACGAACTGCGCGGCGACTTCAAGTTCATGGATAATCTGGTGGCCGAATTCGCGCGCACCGATCCGCGCCGCCTCTACACGTTCTCGGCCGATTATGTGCGTTTGAAGCCGGGCGAATCGTCCGATTTCTACATTGCCCAGCGCACCACCGGCGGCTATCTCCGCGTTCACGGCGCGCGCTGGGAACAGAGCGCCACGGGCACGGATTACGACTATTCCGCGCTGCTGGCGGGCATCGGCGTGCCCACCGTCGCGCACGAACTGGGGCAGTGGGTGACGTATCCGGACTTCAGCGAAATTGCAAAGTACACGGGCGTGTTGAAGCCCCGCAATCTGGAAGCCTTCCGCACCCGGCTGGAGGAGCAGGGGATGGGCGAGCAGGCCGCGCTCTTCCAGCAGGCGTCCGGCCGCTTCGCCTGGAAGCTCTATAAGGAAGACATTGAAGCCTGCCTGCGCACGCCCGCGATGGGCGGCTTCCAGTTGCTGGCGTTGCAGGATTTTCCGGGCCAGGGCGAAGCGCTGATCGGCCTGCTCGACTCCTTCTGGGACTCCAAGCACCTGCTGAGCCCCGCCGCCATGCGCCATTTCGCCGGGCCCACCGTGCCGCTGGCGCGCTTTGAGAAGTTTGTCTGGACCAACGATGAGACGTTCCGCGCCCACGCGCTGGTGTCGCATTGGGGCAAGGAAACCTTGAATGGCGACGCGCGCTGGACGCTGTGGGACGGCAAAGCCATCCTCGCCAGCGGGGCGCTCAAGACGCCCGCCGCCGCGCCGGGCACGGTTACGCCGCTCGGCGAGATTGAAGCGCCGCTGGGACGCGTCCAGGGAGCGCGGCAGCTCCGTCTGGCCATCGAGGTGGGGGCGTTTTCAAACGACTGGGACATCTGGGTCTACCCGAAAGCGCTTGAAACGCCAAAGCCGCAAAATGTTCTGGTAACGGACTCCTTCGACGCCGCGCGAAAGCGTCTGGCCGAGGGCGGGCGCGTCGTCTGGCTGGCCCGGCAGGCGCACACCACGCCCATCCGCTTCCTGCCGGTGTTCTGGTCGCTAACGTGGTTCCCCAAGCAGCCCGGCCAGATGGGCATTCTGTGCGATCCGCGCCACCCCGCGCTGGCCGGCTTCCCGACGCAGTTCCACAGCAACTTCCAGTGGTACGAGCTGACGCAGAATGCGCAGGCATTCATCCTGGACGGCCTGCCGCAAACGCTCCGGCCTGTCATCCAGGTGATGGACGACTATCACCGCAACCTGCGCCTGGGCGCCGTCGTGGAGGCGCGTGTGGGCTCGGGCAGCCTGTTGGCCGTGTCGCTGGATGTCGACTCGAATTTGGACACGCGCCCCGTCGCCCGTCAGCTTCGCGCGGCGCTTGTCAACTACGCCGCCAGCGCCGCCTTCGCGCCGCAGGTGGAGCTGGACGCGGCCGCGCTAGAGCGTCTGGCGAAGTGAGATTCCGCAACCAGCACCTAGCGCGCTCGCGCCACGTCTGTCATGGAGAAGTCGTTGCCTTTGAACAGCAGCGGCTCGTCCAGCCACTGGGCCAGCGCATACGCGGCACAGTCGCCGAAGTTGAGGCCGGCGGCGTGGCGGCCCTTTCCATACTTCCGGAACGCCATCCGTGCCAGCGCTGTCTGGTCTTGATCAAACGGAACAATCTCCACCCCGGCGCGCTGCAGGAACAGGTCGAGGTCCAGACCCGCATCCTCACCTCTCCGCCCCTCCAGCACCATCGCCGCTTCCAACACCGACACGGCCGACATCACCCTTCGCGGTGCATTCTCAATCAGTTCGATAAACTCAACGCGTTCGCTCTCGTCCTGCAAAATGGCCAGCACGGCCGATGTGTCCAACGTCATCGCGTTGGCACCCCAAGTTCGTCGTAGCCGAGAATCTCGTCCGCGCTCAGCTTTGATATCACTCGCCGCTTCGCGCAGCGTAGCGCAATCGCGTTCAGTTCATCCGAAAGCCGGCGTCGCGTCTTGGCTTGCCGCAGCCGTTCATAACGCTCTTCCAAAGCGGTACGCACGGCGCCGGTCAGTGTTTCACCAGTCAACCGGGCTACCTTGCGAGCCAATAACTCGGTTTTGCCGTTCTTGATGCTGATTGGCATGGCTGTTCTATCTATCTTGAATTCTACCATCATTTCTATAATTCAATACTATGATCGCTATGGCGCCATCTATCCGCCGGACACGGTACGCTAAAAGTATGCTCGCTGAATTCCGCCGCCGCGCTGAGGCGGTCGGCGCCGAGGTTACCCTCTCCCCCACGCGCTCTGCCGCAATCGAGTTCCTAAAGAAGTTCCTCGCCGCCGAAGGCCCCGCTCTGTGGGCTGCCGGCGCGCTGCTTTCGGACGCCGACCGCGCCGAGGTCCGCAGCGCCGCGCCCAAGCTGAGCTTCGACGTCACGCGCGAGGCCGCCACCAAGGCCCGTGTCGGCATCAGTGAAATGGACGGCGGCATCGCCGCCACGGGCTCAGTCTTTCAGGACTCCAGCCCCATCGCGCAGCGGCTGGTCTCCACGCTGCCGGAAATCCATATTGCGCTGGTCGACGCCGCGAAGATCGTCCCCGATCTCGGCGCCGCGTTGCGCAGCTTTGATCCTCTGCGCGTGCCTTACTTCTCCATCATCACCGGCCCCAGCCGCACGGCCGACATTGAACGCGTGCTCACCATCGGCGTGCACGGTCCCAAGCGCCTCATCATTGTTACCATCGAGGCCCTCTCATGAATGACACCTTCCAGGCCTCCATCGAACAGGCTGTTCATAATCCCACGTTGAATGCCGCGCTCACGCGCTTTTCGGAAAGCTACCGCATCAGCCGCGCCAAGGCTTACGAGGGGATCGATTTTGAAGCCCTGCGCACGCGCATTGCCGAGCGCAAGGGCGATGCGGCCGGCCGTCTGGGCGACCTCGCCGCGCAGTTCCAGGTGCGGGCTGAAGAGCTCGGCGTCAAGGTGTATTTTGCCAGCTCGCCCCAGGCCGTCAAGGATTACGTCCTCAAGGTGGCCGAGGAGAACGGCGCCAAACGTATCGTCAAGTCGAAGTCCATGGCGTCGGAGGAGGTCCACCTCAACGCGTTTCTCAAGGACAACGGCATTGATGTCTGCGAAACCGACCTGGGCGAATGGATCATCCAACTTGCGGGCCAGCGCCCCTCGCACATGGTGATGCCGGCCATCCACCTCACCAAGGAAGAGGTGTCCGACATCTTCAGCAAAGAGGTGGACGAGCGCCTTTCCACCGATATCCCGCGCCTGGTGGCCGTTGCCCGGCGTGAATTGCGCGAAAAGTTCCTGGCCGCCGACATCGGCATCTCCGGCGCCAATATCGCCGTGGCGGACACCGGCAGTATCGTCATCATGACCAACGAGGGCAACGCCCGCCTGGTGACCACGCTGCCCAAGACGCACATCGCCATCGTCGGTCTGGAAAAACTGGTGGAGACCTTTGACGATGTGGAGCCTATCCTCACGGCGCTGCCGCGCTCGGCCACGGGCCAGCTCCTTACCAGCTACGTCTCCATTCTCACGGGTCCGGCCGACGGCAAGGATCTGCACATCATCCTGATGGACAACCACCGCACGGCCATGGGCGCCGACCCCATTTTCGCCCAGGCCCTGCAGTGCATCCGTTGCGCATCGTGCCTGAACGTCTGCCCGGTCTATCGCGCCGTCGGCGGCCACGTTTTTGGCAAGGTCTACACCGGCGGCATCGGTACGATTCTTACGGCTTGGTTTGATGAGCTCAGCAAGTCCGACGACATTCAAAGCCTTTGCATACAGTGCGGCACCTGCAACGAGTACTGCCCTGGAAAGATTGATATCGCGGGCCTGATTTTCGAGCTGCGCAAGCGGCTCACCGAGGAGCGCGGTATTCCAGCAACGCAACGCGCCGCGTTCTCCATCATCAATCACCGCCGCCTGTTCCACTCGCTGCTGCGCACGGCATCGGTTGCGCAGAAGCCCATGCAGAACGGCTCCTTTATCCGCCATTTACCGCTCTTCATGGCGGGCCTGACGGAGAAACGCAGCCTGCCCGCCATCGCCGCCAAGCCATTGCGCGACACGCTGGCGAAGATCAAACAGCCGAAGTGCCAGGAAAAGGCCGCATTCTACGCCGGCTGCCTGATCGACTTCGTCTATCCGGAGCTGGGCGAGTCCGTCATCAAAGTGCTGAATCGCGGCGGCGTGGAAGTTTCGTTCCCGGATGAGCAGACCTGCTGCGGAGCCCCGGCCCGTTATAGCGGCGCCATTGAGAGTGCCGCCGAAAGCGCCAAGGCCAACATCGATGCGCTGCTCTCAGTCGACGCCAAGTACATCGTCTCGGCCTGTCCCACCTGCACGGTTGCGCTGAAGCACGATTTTTCGGAGACGCTGCGCGCCACCGGCGCCACGGATTATCTCCCGCGCGCCGCGCAGTTGGCCGAAAAGGTGATCGACTTCTCCACGCTGGTGGAAAAGCTGGTGGACGAGGGCCGTTTGCATTTCAAGCCGGGTACGGTGGATGGCAAGGTCACTTATCACGACTCCTGCCACCTGAAGCGCACCCTGCACGCTTCAGCCGCGCCGCGCGCCGTGCTTTCGGCCGCGGGCCGCGACGTTGTGGAGATGGCTGAGTCCGACATCTGCTGCGGGATGGGCGGCTCCTACTCGGTCAAGATGCCCGCCGTTTCGGGGTCGATGCTGGACCGCAAGCTGCACAACATTGAGGCCAGCGGCGCGACGGAAGTCGCCATGGATTGCCCCGGCTGCCTGATGCAGATTCGTGGCGGCTGCGATCACGCCGGCCTGCCGGTGCGCGCGCGCCACACTGCTGAGATTCTGGCCGAACAGCTTGAAGAATCGTAGGTAATCCGATGAAACAACTGCTAGTCTTTTTGTTTTGTCTCGCTCCGCTCGCCGCGCAGGGACTGACCTATGGTGTGAAGGCCGGCGTCAGCGCGCAGGACAACTACTTTTCCGGTTTCACTATGGGCGCCAACGACCGGGCGCGCAGCTACTACACCTCCAAGGCGCGCCGCTATGCGGTTGGACCTACTTTCACGCACACCCTGCCGAAGTGGCGTCTCAGCGTTGAATTGGATGCGCTCTACCGCCGCGTGAACTACGATAGCTACGGCTACTCGTTTGCCGGTGGCGAGCAGGGCTATCACTGGATCAGCGCCACGGCCAACCGTTTCGATGTGCCGCTGCTGCTGCGTTGGGACGCACCGCGCCGCTTCTATGTCGTCGGCGGACCCATGGCCGGAGTGCAGTTCCGCGAGGTGCAGCACTTGCATTCCTGGAACCGCTACTGGGCGGGAATGGATTACACGGTGAAGGACACCACGTCCGACTACAAGCCGTCCGTCGCCACCGGCGTCGGCTCCACTTATGGCATTGGTTACGATTACCAGCGCTTCGGTTTTCACTGGAAGCCGGAGATCCGCTACTCGGTCTGGCACAAGCTGATGACCGACTACCCCACAGGGCTCACGCAGAAGCGCGAGGAATTTCAGTTTCTGATCGGCATTGAGCGCACGCGCGAGCGCTAACGGACAACCAGCCCGAACAGCCGCGCCAGCTCAATCGCCTGCGCCGGCGCGATGATGGCGCCGCGCAAGTCTTCACCGCGCGCCGTCAGCGCTTCGATCTCCGCGCCGCGCAGGTCCGCACCCTTCAGCCGCGCTCCGGTGAAATCGGACTGGCGCAGATCGCACCCGGCAAACTGCGCCCCCTCCAGCCGCGCGCCGCGAAAATCGGACTCGCGCAGCCCGCAGCGCCGCCACTCGGATGCTTCCAACGCGCTATCGGTGAACTGCGCGTAGCGGCCCTCGCAACCTTCAATGAGTGTGTCCTGCCAGTGGCATTCCATGGCCTTCAGCCCGGTCAGCCGGCAGTCGATGAACTCAATCCGCGCCGCCGCCAGACCGCGCACCACGGCATTCGACAGGTCACAATGCTTCAGCCGCACGTCGCGCCAGCGTCCGGCCGTGATGGAACAGCCCGCAAATGAAACGCCCTCGAACCACACATCACTCAACGCCAGCCCGCTGAGCAAGGCGCCGCCGAGGTCCAGGCCGGCGAAGTACACGTCACGCACCGGCTCGCCGCCGTGCAACAGTTCCTTCGTTCCCTGATCGAGCACGGCCGGATCTTCCGGAAGATCCGGCCGCGCCCGTTCTTTTTTAGACTGATTTCGGGCCATTCTTGGTCAATGCGCGCCAAGCGCGCCGCGCCACCACCAGCTCTTCGTTGGTGCCTAGCGTCACCACCTGCACCTTTGATCCTGCGGCTGAAACCAGACGGTCGCCCTTGCCGTGCTCGTTAGTTCCGGCATCCAATTCCACGCCCAGCCAGCCGAGCCCGTCGCAACAGGCCTTGCGCACCTCGGCGCTGTTTTCGCCGATGCCGCCGGTGAACGCGATGGCGTCCAGACCCTCCATTGCCGATGTGAAGGCGCCAATCGCTTTCCTGATCTGATAGACGAAGACGTCCAGCGCCAGTTGGGCCGGGGCGTTGCCAGCTTCGGCCGCCGCCTGGATGTCGCGCACGTCGCCCCCTTCAATGCCAGACAGACCAGCCAGCCCGCTGGTGCGTGAAAGCTGCCGCCGCACCTCTTCGGTCGACCATTCGTTGCGGTCCATCATATAGAGCACGGCGAACACGTCCAGGTCGCCATGACGCGTCGCGTTTTCCAGGCCGGATTGCGGTGAAAAGCCCATTGTCGTGTCCACCGACTGGCCGTCGCGGATGGCGCAGATGGACGAACTTCCGCCCAGATGGCAGCTCACCAGCTTGAGTCCCTGGGCCGGCCGGCCGAGTAGCTCCGGCACGCGCCCGGCCACGTAGGTGTGCGATGCGCCGTGGAAGCCGTACTTCTCCACGCCGACACGCCGCCAGTCTTCCGGCACTCCATAGACTCGTGCGTATTCCGGAATGGTGCGGTGGAATTCGGTTTCAAACGCGGCCACCAGCGGCACCTCGGGCAGCGCCTCGCGGAAGGCGCGGATCGCCTCCATGTAGATGGCGTTGTGAACCGGCGCGGCCAACAGAAACTGCACCATCGCCTGCTCCACGTCCGCATCCACAACGAACGTGCCGCGGTAGCGCGGTCCGGCATGCACTGCCTTGAAACCCACGGCGTCAACCCGCGTCTCGCCCGCGCGGATCTCCGCGATAGCTGAACGATAGTTAGTTACCCGTTCAAACCGTCCGCGCGCCAAAACGCGCTCTTCGGGCATGGCCAGGATCTGATACTTCAATGAAGTTGAGCCGAGATTCGGGATCAAAATATTCATGAGCGTAATAACGGTGCGCCAAGCACCGTTGTGCTGCTATATATAACAGAGTCCGGGTATTCCGCGTCGAGGTTTTACGCCGCCATGATGATTCCAGCCACCTACGCCGTCACACTTCTGCTGACCATCGTTTCGATGATCTGCTGGGGCTCTTGGGCGAACACCATGAAGCTCTCCGGCAAATGGCGCTTTGAGCTTTACTATTTCGACTATTCATTCGGCGTCCTGATTGCCGCCGTTGTTGCCGCCTTCACCTTCGGATCGATTGAGGGCGCCCCGCCCGATATGACGGGCCCGGCCTTCTCGTTTCTGGATAACATTCAGGTGGGCAGCCTGCGCATGATGGCCTATGCCGCCGCCGGCGGCATTATCTTCAATCTTGCCAATCTCCTGCTGGTGGCTGCTATCGCTGTGGCCGGCCTTTCGGTGGCGTTTCCCGTGGGCATTGGCATAGCCCTTTCAGTCGGCGTCGTCCTCAACTACATCATCAAGCCCGCGGGCAATCCCAAACTGTTGTTCGGTGGCATGGGCGTCATCCTGCTGGCCATTGTCTGCACCGCCCTCGCCTATGCGGCGCACACCGCGTCCAAGCCCGCTCCGCCGGCGCCGGCCCCGCAGCCGGGCCGCCGTTCGCAAGCGCCCAGGAAGCCGTCCGCGCTGAAGGGCGTCCTGCTCAGCATCTGCGCCGGCGCCCTGATGGGACTCTTCTATCCTGTGGTGGAGCTCAGCAAGCGGGGCGATATGGGCCTTGGCCCCTACACCGCCGCATTCTTCTTTGCCCTTGGCATCCTCTTCACAACGCCGGTCTTCAACATCTTCTTCATGAACCTGCCGGTTGAGGGCGAGCCCGTGAGCTTTGGCGAATACTTCCGCGGCACCACCCGCCAGCATCTGCTCGGGCTTGCCGGCGGCATCATCTGGGCCACGGGCACCATCGCCAACTTTGTGGCCGCCAGCGCGCCCAAGTCAGCGGGCGTCGGTCCGGCCGTCAGCTACGCCATTGGCCAGGGCGCCACACTGATCAGCACGCTTTGGGGCCTGCTGCTCTGGAAGGAATTTGCCGGCGCCAATTCCGGCGTGCGCACGCGTCTGGCCCTGATGCTGGCGCTTTATGTTGTTGGCTTGGCCATGCTTTCGCTGGCGCCGCTTTATTGAGCCAGTTCAGCGATCAGCGCTTCGAGCTCTCCGGCGTTTGCCACGCTGCCTTGCGCCAGCGTGGCCGCGCCGCCGCCGCGCCCGCCGTGTTGGATGAGTGCCGCTTTCAGCATGTTGCCCGCATGCAGTCCGGTGCCGGCTGACACGGCCAGCATCACGCTGGCCGGCGACGTGGACGCCGCAATAAACACTGCGTCCGGCCCGGCCGCGCAGTAGCCCTGCGCCACGGCGCGAGTTTCATCGTCCGGCGCCTTGTCGAGCCGCTCCACGTGCCGCCGCCGGCCGTTGGCGTCCGGCGCGCAGTTCTCATACAGCCCGCGGCCGCGCCAGCCGGCGGCCTCAATCGCCAGCTTACGCCGCGCCTTCTCGGCTTCCTTGGCCTGCTCCTGCAGAGCCTCCACCAACGCCGGCGTCTCGTCCAGCGTGGATGAGAAGCGCCGCGAAATGGCGGCCAGCGCTTCGTAATCGGCCCGCGCGCGGCTGACGGCGCGTGCGCCGCACAGAAATTCCACGCGCATCGTGCCGCGGATCTTTTCGAGCTTCCGGATCTGGATCAGCCCAATTTCGCCCGTTGCCGCCACGTGCGTTCCGCCGCAGGCAGAACGGTCCAGATCTTCAATCGTGATGATCCGCAGCGTGCCCTGCCGCGAGCTCTCTTTCCGCAGCCCCTGCGCCCCGGCGGCGTCCTCGAAGCTGATGCTCAGCGGCCGGTTTTCACGCACCAGCGCGTTGGCCCGCTCTTCCACGGACCGCACCTGGCCCGCACTTAGCGTTTCGGCCGAGACATCAATGGTGCTCGATTCGGCTCCCATATGGAAACTGATTGTCTTGGCGCCCAGTTCGGCCTCAAACACCGCCGACAGCAGATGCTGCCCGCTGTGCTGCTCCATGTGGTCGCGACGCCGGGCGGTGTCAATGATGCCATGCACCCCGGTCCCCACTGGCAGAGGCTTGGCCAACACGTGAACAACCCGGCCGTCTTCTTCGGTGACATCGACCACGGCCACGCCATTCAGTGTGCCGGTATCGTGCGGCTGTCCGCCGGAGTCCGGGTAGAAAGCGGTGCGGTCCAATTCTACGCGCGTGCCAGTATCGTCTGTTTGGACAATGTGGGCGTCAAATGTCAGCGTGGCCGCGTCGGTGTAATAAATACGTTCGCTCATCGTGTGGCGCTAGACCCACTCGAGCGCGCGCTTCTTCAAGGCCCAGACGTAGCCCACCACCAGGATGGCCAGAAACACCGTGATCTCACCTACGCCGAACCAGCCCAACTGCTTGAAGCGCACGGCCCAGGGATAGAGGAACACCGTTTCCACGTCAAACACCACGAACAGGATAGCGACGATGTAGTAGCGCACCGTGTAGCGGCCGCGCGAATTCGAGGACGCCTTGATGCCGCACTCATATGCCTCCAGCTTCGTCTGCTCTGGAATCTGCGGGCGTACATAGCGCGCCAGGACCAGCAGCACTATTGGAAACAGCGCCGCGCAGACCAGAAAGATGAAGATCGGCAGATAACCGTCCAGCATGTCTCTCAATATATCGCATCCGGTGCGGAGCCTTTCCGGCGCGCCTTGTTAGAATCGGAAGCGTGAAGCCCGCTACGCTTGCCGCACGCCTGCCCGGAGCCGGCTTTCTGCGCGTGCTGGCCGAGCGGCGCTCACTGATCCGCCAGATGGTTGTGCGTGACTTCCGGCAGCGCTTCGTCGGCTCCGCCGCCGGCTACCTCTGGACGTTGATCCACCCGCTTGTCCTGCTCCTTAGTTGGGTCTTCGTCTTTCAGTGGTGCTTGAAGATGCCGCCTCCGCCGGGCGCAGGCGGCAACTACACGCTCTATCTTTTCTGCGGCTATCTGCCCTGGCTGCTGTTTCAAGACACGCTCCAGCGCGCCTCCAACTCATTGGTGGAGCAGTCTGCACTGATCACCAAGACGGTGTTCCCCTCCGAGGTGATCCCCGTTTCGCTGCTGCTTTCGGCGCTGGGCTCGCACCTCATTGCCGTTGGCCTGGCCATCGTCATGGTCCGGTACCTGGCTGGGCAGTTCAGCGTGCTCATCATCTTCCTGCCTATTTACACGGTGCTGCTTTCGCTCTTTGCGCTCGGCCTGGCGTGGATCGTTTCCAGCCTCCAGGTTTATCTGCGCGACACGGCGCAGATCCTCATCGTGCTGCTCACCGGCTGGTTTTGGGCCACGCCCATCTTCATTGACGAAACCCATTTTCCGGAAAAGGCCCGTTTCCTGATCAAGTACAACCCGCTCGCGCTGGTGGTCAAAGGCTACCGCCAGCGGCTGATGACCACGGAGATGCCCTCGCTCAACGACCTGGCCATGCTGGCCGCCATCTCCATCTTTGTCTTCTTCCTCGGCGGCATCTTCTTCCGGCAGCTCAAGCGCGGCTTTGCCGACGTGCTCTAAGCTGGTTTTGTGATGTCTGCCACGCGCCGATCCTTCCTTGCCGCCGCCGGTGTTTCTCCGTTGCTCGCCGGGAAAAAGAAGAACACCGCGCCGCCGCCCAACGTGGTGCTGGTGGTTGCCGACGATCTGGCCGCCTGGATGCTGGGCTGCTACGGCAACCGCGAGATCCACACGCCCAATATCGACCGCCTGTCCACGGCCGGCACGGTCTTTTCCAACTCCTACTGCTGCACGCCCATCAGCTCGGCCTCTTGCGCCACGCTGCTGTCCGGCCGCACCCCGCGCCAGCACGGCATCCAGGATTTCCTTACCGCCAAGCCGGAAACCAACCCCGACCAGGGCCAGGCCGCGCCGCCCGCCAGTTTCGCGAACGAGCTGCTCGCTTCCGACGTGCTGGCACAGGCCGGCTACCGCTGCGGCTATGTCGGCAAATGGCACCTGGGCAACGGCGCCAAGCCGGGCCACGGCATCACCTATTCGGCCACCACGGCCGGAGCGTCCTACCAGGATCCGCAGTTGACTATCAATGGCTCCGCGGTGAGCGAAAAGGGCTATCTGACGGACGTCCTCACCCGCCATGCCTGCGGTTTCATTGATCAGCAGAAGGCCGGCGTGCCATTCTTTCTGACCGTCGGTTATCTGAACCCAAGCACGCCTTACGATGGCCATCCGCAGCGCTATTACGATCTGTACAAGGATTCGCAGTTCAAGACGTTCGGCATCGCCCCGGCCGCCGATAACGCCCTGCGGGGGCGCGAATACCTTTCAGACTCCGTTGCCAACATCCGCCGTTGCGCCGCCTCGGTCACCGCGCTGGACGATCAGATTCCCTTCTTGCAGCGCAAACTGGTCCAGAGCGGCCTGTTTGAAAACACCATCTTCATCTTCACCAGCAGTAATGGCTTCCTGCTGGGCCGCCATGGCCTTTGGAGCAACGGGCACGCCTCCAACCCTATCAACATGTACGACGAGGTGATGGAGACGCCGATGATCTGGAGCTGGCCCGGCCGCATCCCCACAGCGATTACCCGGCCGGAGCTAGTCAGTTTTTACGATTTTCTGCCCACGCTCTGCGCGGCTACCGGCATCAAGCCGCCGGACCGTAACCTGTGCGGCCGCAGCTACCTGGATCTGGCCATGAACCGCATGCCGAAGCCGGTGTGGACCAATCTGGTTTTCGGCCACTTCCGCTACGCCGAAATGGCGCGCGACGCACGCTTCAAGCTGGTGATGCGCAACAACGGCGAGGGTCCCAACGAGCTGTTTGAGAATCATCTCGATGCGCGCGAGATGATCAACAAGTACGACGATCCGGGTTTGGTCACTGTCCGCGACCGCCTTTACGGCGCGCTGACGAATTGGCGCCAGCGCTACGCCTGAGCCCGCGCATTCCGGCGCGCGGCCGGCTGGGCTGTTTTCGGCCCGGTTCAGAGCGTTTCCGGGCGATTTCGAGGGAACGAACTTGCGCGCAGGGTGAATGGAATCAAGCGTCTCCAGGGTTGAGCTCCGGGCTACACGGTCTGGAATCAAGCGGTGGCGGACATCCTGAGGGCTCTGGCATTTTTTGGAGCGCCGAGAGCTAGCCCGTTCGCCCAACTTGCAGCGAATCCTCCCCGGTGCAGGCAACGCAAGCCACTGGGCGCACTAGATGAAGTGGCGTCATAATCGATTCAGGAGACCATCGGGTGAACGACGCTCAAAGCATGCTTGATATGCCCGTTGTTCCGGGGTTGAAACCACATCAAGTTCTGATGTTCTCCCCTGAGTACCCGCGTCTAGTCGAGTCTGTGGAGAAGAAAGGCGTCGTTTACACTAAACCGTGGGTTGTTGAGCTTGTTTTGAACCTAGCCGGCTACACCGAGGACGTGAACCTCGTTGATGCACTTGCCGTCGAACCCGCAGCTGGGGACGGCGCCTTTCTTGCTGTGATGGCACAGCGGCTCATCGGATCGTGCCGACGCCAGCAACGACCTCTGACTGACTGTCGTGATTCGCTCATCGCCTTTGAACTTGAGGACGGCAGTAGCGCTCTAGCAAGGGCTGCCATCGTCCAAGCCTTAACAAAGATAGCTGTACCCGAAGACACAGCCTGTGAACTGGCGGAGGGATGGGTCAAAACGGGAGACTACCTCTTTGAGGCATTCAATCTTCGTGCGGCCGACTTTGTGATCGGCAACCCCCCATATGTTCGGCTTGAGGACATTCCCGACCAAGTTATTGGTCACTATCGCCGTTCATACCCGACCATGATGGGACGTGCTGACCTTTACGTGGCCTTTTATGAGGCTGGCCTCAGGCAGCTCAAAGAAGGGGGGGTGTGTGCGTTCATCTGTGCGGATAGATGGATGCTGAATCAGTACGGCGCCGAGCTTCGCAACCTTGTCACGTCAGCCTTTGCGGTCGAGGTGATTGTTGAGATGCACGAGGCCGATGCTTTCCAGGATGACGTGAGCGCCTACCCTGCTATCTCGATAATCCGTCGAGCAGTGCAGAAAGCCGTGGTTGTTGCCAGCGCCAATACCGAAGCCGAAGCACAAGGGGCCCAGGCTTTGGCGGCAGCACTGAAGAGAGCGAGAGTCGGCAACAGCAATCAGGCGCCCGGCCTTACCCTCGCAACTGTCAAGACGTGGTTTTCTAACTCCGATCCCTGGCCCTGCAGCTCCCCAAAGAAGATCGCATTACTACGGCGCATCGAAGAGCAGTTCAGTCCTCTCGAAACGGAGGACGGGCACACCAAAGTCGGCATTGGAGTGGCAACCGGCCTGGACGATGTCTTCATCACAACCAATTCCCGGTTAGTGGAGGAGGCGCGCCTCTTGCCTCTTGCGCTCGCACGGGATACGTTGACTGGAGCGCTGCACTGGTCCAGACATTATTTGGTGGACCCGTGGCAGGAAGACGGTCTGGTGGACCTCTCCAAGTTCCCGCGTCTTCGCGCTTATTTTGAAGGGCATCAGGAGCTATTGAAGAAGAGACACACTGCCAGGAAGAACTCGACCGCCTGGTATCGCACCATTGACCGCGTCACGCACGCGCTAGCGAGGAAGCCGAAGCTCTACATCCCAGACATCAAGGATGAGTTCAACCCGGTGCTTGATCGAGGGCAAACGTACCCGCACCACAATCTCTATTTCATCCAGTCACAGGACTGGGATCTAGAAGTTCTTGGCGGCATTCTGCTTTCGTCGGTAGCTCAGTTCTTCATAGAATCTTACGGTGTGCGAATGCGCGGAGGGTACTTTCGTTTTCAAGCCCAATACCTGAGACGCATTCGAGTTCCAGCCCCACACACGATCTCCGCCGGCCAAGTTATACGGCTTCGGAATGCCTTCCACGGCCGAGACCGGGCACTTGCAAGTGAAGTGGCGTTTGAACTGTACGGAATCGATGCATCGGAGATGGAGACGACCCTTGGACATTGACGCCCGCTTACAGAATGCCGTGCAGAGCTTCTGGTCAGTACGCGCGAAGAACCTGGAGAAGCAGAAGCGGAGCGGTAAGCTTGACGCGGGCACGCGCGGCGCTGTGACCGCCGGTACACAGATGGAGGCATTGGAGCTTCTTGTTGCGGACATCTTGCGCGAAGCTGGCTTGAAAGACATCGACATCAAGACTCGCACCGCCCTCGAGCTTCCTGGGTACTATCGAGCCGAGAAAAAATGGGACCTGGTCGTCGTTTCGGAAGGCCGACTGGTCACGGCCATGGAATTCAAATCTCAGGTGGGGCCTTCGTTCGGAAATAACTTCAATAATCGTTCTGAAGAAGTTCTTGGTAGTGCCACCTGCATCTGGACAGCATTTCGCGAGGGGCGCTTCGGAACAGGAACTCCCCCTCCGTTCATTGGCTACGTGTTTCTTCTCGAGGATTGTCCTGAAGTGCACAAGCCAGTACGAAACAGCGAGCCCTACTTCAAAGTTGACCCGGTTTTCAGAGGCGAGCCCGTCACGAAGAACGGGAGAGATGGCTTCGCCGGCGTCTCATACAGTAGGCGCTACGAACTCCTGTGCCGCCGCCTTGTCTTGGAGCGACTCTACTCGGCAGCTTGTTTGATGCTCTCCACAAACACTGAGCCCACGCAGATAGCACAGCCTGCCGAAGACTTGGCGTTTCACCGATTTATTGCGGTGCTTCGAGGGCACGTCGTAGCATTCTTGGGCGCTCGACCAAAGTAAACGCGAGTCCACGAAAGTGGAAGAGATAATCTACGCAACATCAACCGCATCTATCGCCTCACTCTCCGAACACGGCGGCCACGCCGGCCGGGCCGGCGAAGACGCAGACCGCCGAATGCCCGCAGCCGGGCGCGATGGCGAACGAGTGCGCGGCGCGCAGGTGCGTCTGCATGTAGTTCCAGAAGTTGATGGCGCGCTCGCGGCGGTTCTGGCCCTGGGCCACGGCCGGGCAACTATGATCGAGCGACGCGTCGTCGGTGCGCGTGTCCAACTCGCCGGCCAGATACGTCACCGTCCGCTTCACATACTGCGTGCGCGCCTGCTCCGCGCTGAGGCCCTCCGCGTACGGCGGCAACCGCTCCGGACCGTAGCGGTAGCGGTTGTACGTGGTGCAGTTTTCGGCGTCCCAGTAGGGCACAAACTCGCCCGTGCAGCCGCCCTTGGCCGCGCACGTGGCGCCGGAGCTCAAACGGACTTCGTCCAGGTACATGTAGCTGGATGGGTTGGCCACCACGTAGCGCATCCGCGTGCGCAGGCGGCCATCCACGCGGTTCAGCACGGCGTAGCGTTCGACAAACTGGCCGCCGGCGGAATGGCCCGCCACCACCACTTGTTTTAAGTTCGGGAAATGGGCGGAATTATTGAGCTGTTCTACTAATTGGTCGATCACTGTAAACGAGCTGACCGCGCCATTGCGCGCCGCTTCACCCGCCTTCCAGCCTTCGTTCGACCAGAACCATTCGCGCTCTTCCACATCGTCGCCGAGCCCATCGGTTGTGCGCGCCTTGAAGTGCGGCGCCACCACCACGGTTTGCGCCGTGCGCCCGGCGGCGGCGGCTGAAGCCAGCGCCCAACGGAAGTAATCCCCGGCGTTGCGCGCGGTGCCATGGATCATCACCAGCGCGCGTTCCACTTCGGCGTGCGTGCCGTCAGTGAGTGCGTGCGTACGCCACACCGTGACGTGCCCTTCGCCTACCGCCATCCGCTCCGTGCCACCTGGAACAGAGGCCAGCAGTAGCGCCAACTCGACCACCATGGCTCAGAAATTCCCCTTAATCTCAGCGTACTCTTGTCAGTCCGGTCTTGCCCAGCCGGAAGACGGCGGCAAAACGGCCCCATTCCGGTTCCGGTACGCGCTGAGGATCGTAGCGCTGGCGCCAGACGCCGGCTGTCGGATCGCCGCTTGCCAGTTGCACGATGTAGAGGAGGTTCCAGTCCGCCTCGCCGCCGCCGGGGAACGGATCGTCTACAAAATAGACCGTAGCGCCGGGTGGGAGCTTCGGCCAGGCGTGGCGCAACGCGTTGCCGGGCTTGGCCACCAACGCATCCCAGTCGTGGAAGCCTTGCTCACCGTACTTTCGCATGAACTGGTGATTTGGATACAGCCACAGGCCCAGCGATACGGCAGCCAGCACCGGGCCGGCCGGACCGCGCGGCCAAGCCAGCCGCGTGAGCCGGGCGAGCAGACTGCCGCCGAGCAGCGTGAAGCCGAAATAGGGGATGTAGAACGCGTAGAGCGAGCGCTGCGCGACAAACAAGACTGGAAGCGAGGCGATAAAGATAAGCGCCAGCGCCCACCACGCCTCGCGCCGCCGCAACGCAATGGCCAGCGTGACAATGACGCCGAGCGTGGCCCACATGGCGTTGATGGACCAGGCGCCGCGATAGAGCAGCGGCGTCAGGTAGGAGTGCCAACGCGCCTGGTACATGGCGAATGTGAACTCCGGCTTGTAAGAGGCGTTGGCCGTCATGGCCGTGCCCCAGAGGACGGCCGCCGTCATTGCGCCACAGACCGCGGCCGCCGCGATGGGCACGCGCCAACTACGCCGGTTGCCGTAGACGAGTTCGCTCACCGCCAGCATTACGGGGAGTGTGGCGGCCATCTCTTTCGAGCCCATGGCGAGCATGGCCAGCGCGGCCAGCGCCGCGGTCTCAAGCCAGGTGGGCGCGCGGCCGGCGGCGCGGATCGAGACATAAATGAGCACGGCGGAGAAATAGAAGAGGAAACACAGCAGGTCGTAGATGGTGCCGGTGCTGAAGTAGAGGTCGGCAAGCTGCGCGTGATAAGCAAATAGCAATCCGCCCAGCAGCGTTACGGTGAGGCTGCCGCTGAGCCGCCGCATCAGCGCGAGCGCCAGAGCGAGATTGGCCAGCAGCAGCGCGAAGGCGACGTAGCGGTAGGGCCGGGGATGGAAGCCGAAGGCCGTGTACATCGCTTTATAAGCGAGGTTGGGCACGGGGCGGTCCAGGCTGAGCACGATGGCGGGCACGGACTTGGCCTGGACGCCGGACAGATTCATGAGATCGTCGGCGGAAAACCAGGCGCGCAGGCCGGGTTTAGCGAAATAGATGAACCACGCGGCCAGCAGGAGAAAGATCAGCGTTTCGCGGCGCCGCATGGCGTCTCCCGGTATTTGCGCAGCAGTTCGTAAGCCACTACGCCGCCCACGGTAGCCACGTTGAGCGAACTTTTCGAGCCGCGCATGGGCAGGCGGACGTGCGTCGTGCAAACGCTCATCACGCCTTCGCCGAGGCCGTCCACTTCATTGCCGAAGACGACGCAGACGGGCCAGCGCGGCTGCCAGTCGAACAGATCGACGGCGTCACTGCTGGTTTCAATGGCGGCCAGCTCGTAGCCGCGCGCGGCATACATGCGCAGCGCCACCAGGGCGTCGGTTTCATAGTCCCAGGTGACCGTCTTTTCAGATCCGAGCGCGGTTTTGGCGATCCCCTCCTGCGGCGGGTGGGCGGTAATGCCACACAATGAGAGGCGTTCCAGGTTCACGGCATCGGCCGTGCGGAAGAAGGCGCCCACGTTGTACATGCTGCGCACGTGGTCGAGCACCATCACCACCGGCAGCGGCCCTGCGGTCATTACCCGATTAGTTTAGCCGCTTGCCGCTCACTGTGATAGCCTTGTCCGCATGCCAGGAAAACACGCTCGTATTATTGCGGCAATTGTTCTCTATTCCGCCGCATGTATAGCGGCAGATCCGCCACCGGCTACGGCGAATTCCGATGAGAACTACCGCGCTATGCGCACGGCCACGCTGGCCGAATCGGTTTTTGTCGAAAATGTCGAGCTGCACCGCGACTGTGCCACGCTGCGTTTCAAGCAAGGCGAGCTGGCCTTTGTAGGGCCGCGGCTGGGCAAGGTGACGCTGGCCGTGTTTTCAGGCAGCGGTGAAATCGTGCTGGACCCGGTTTCGTTTATCGAAAAGGAGCATCTGCAGCGCTACCAGAAGGCCGACAAATTTACCGAGACCTTTCAACACGCCGTGCTGGTATTTACTGACGGCACCTACGACGAGGTGAAGCGCGCGGGCAAGGCGCGCGCCGTTGACGCCAGGCTCAATGGAATTCTCGCCGATTTCCGCGACCATGCGCGCAAGCGCATTGAGCGGCCGCGCTCCATGATGGAGGCGATGCTGATGTCGGAGTCGGTGGACAACATTGAGGCCGAGTTGCTCTCGTCACTCTACAATCCGGCTCGCCCGCCGATGTTCTACGCCTACATGCAGGGGCAGAAGTTCAAGGACCTGCGCTTCATTCTGCGCGGCATGGGCGCGTTGCCGGACCTGCCATCGCCGGAAGAGGTGGCGTTGCTCAACATCGATCCGGGCGAGACGGTGGACGGCCTGATCTACCACTCGCACCTGATTGACGAGGTGAAGACCAGCGGCTTTTCCACCATTGAAGATAAGCGCCCGGTGCGCGGTGAGCGCTACACGATTGAATCGGAGTTTGAATCCAGCCGGCGGCTGGCATCGACGGCGCGCATCGAACTGACGGCGCAACTGGCCGGCGAGCGCGTCATCAAGTTCGGCCTGCTGGCGGACCTGCGCGTCAGTTCGGTGAAGGACGCCGGCGGCGCGGAACTGAACTTCATCCAGGAGGACCGCAACAAGGATGGCGCGTTGTACGTGATCCTGCCCAAAGCACTGGCCAAGGGTGAGAAGACTACCGTTACGATCGCTTATCGCGGCGACAAGGTGATCTCCGACGCGGGCAACGGCAACCTCTACGTGGAGGCGCGCACCAGTTGGTATCCCAGCCTGAACTCGTTCCAAGACCGCACCATCTTCGATCTGACGTTCAAGGCGCCGAAGAAATACACGGTGGTGGGCAGCGGCAAGAAGGTCAAGGAGTGGAAAGACGGCAACCTGGTCTGCACACAGTGGCAGAGCGAGTCGCCGCACGGCGTGGCGGGCTTCAACGCGGGCATGTACAAGGCGAAATCGATGGACGACGCCAAGACCGGCACGCACATTGAGGGCTACGCCACCACGCAACTGCCGGACTATTTGCACGGCGCCGAGGGCACTGAGGCGATTGCGCCGTCGTCACTGCTGGCCAGCGCCATGAGCCAGGCGCAGGCGTCGATGCAGATCTTTACCCACTACTTCGGGCCCCTGCCTTACAAGCGTCTGGCCATCACGCAGCAGCCGCAGTTCAGCTTTGGGCAGAGTTGGCCGGAGCTGGTGTACCTGCCGCTGGCGGCGTTTCTCGATTCGACGACGCGCTACCAGATCTTCGGAAAGATCAACCAGCGCCTGACAGCGTTCGTCGATGAAGTGACCTCGCATGAGGTGTCGCATCAGTGGTGGGGCCACATGGTGGGCTGGGACACCTACCGCGACCAGTGGCTGAGCGAGGGCATGGCCACGTTTTCGGCGTCGCTGTTTCTGGAATACACCGAAAAAACGCCCAAGAAGTACCTCGACTACTGGGAACAGGCGCGCAAGGAGTTAACGGATAAGAATAACTTCGGCATGCGCTCAATCGACGCCGGTCCCATCTACCTGGGCTGGCGCGCCAATACGCAGAAGACGGCGGGCGCCAGCTACGACCTGATGTATTACAAGGGCGGCTACGTGATCCACATGCTGCGCATGATGATGCAGGACGCCAAGACGGGCGACACCGATTTCATCGCCATGATGAAAGACTTCACCGAGACGCATCGTGACCGGAACGCCTCACTGGCGTCATTCACCGCCATCGTGAACCGCCATGCCAAGCCGTACATGAAGATTGCGCAGCCGGGCGAAATGGAGTGGTTCTTCTACCAGTGGATTCTGGGCAAGGAGGTGCCGCGCTATACGTTCAACTACACGGTGGAGCCCGATGGCGACAAGTTCCGTTTGAAAGCCACCATACAGCAAAGCGAGGTGAGCGCGAACTTTGCCATGCCTGTGCCCATCTACATCGAGAACCAAGGGCATATGATCCGTCTGGGCCGCGTGCTGATGGTGGGCGCGCAGACCAAGCCGCTAGAGGTGCAACTGCCGTTCAAGCCGGAGCGTGTGGCCATCAACGCCAACCACGACATTCTGGAGTTGAAGTAGCTAGAACTTGAACATGCCCGGCCGGATGACGAAGATCAGTCCGGCGGTGACCAGCGTCTGGTGTTTCAGCGCGGCCGGGGTGGGGCCGGACTGGAAGAAGTTGCGGTTCGAGAAATCGCCGCGGTACTCCAGCCGCGTGATGATGCTTGCGTTCAGTTTGTACTCGCCGGTGACGGTGAACTCCTTCAGCGCCTGCGGCGTGCCTGTCCAGAAGCCGTCCATGTCGTTGTAGTACTCGACGCGTGGCGTGAGCGCGGCGTGCCGGGTCAGCGTGAAGCGCGTAGCGGCGGAGACGCCCCAGAAGGATGACGACGTCCCGCCCATTGGATGGTGGTTGTTGCCGCCGTTCAGGTTGACATAGGCGGAGATGCGGCCGGCGGGGGTGATGGTCAGCGCCGAGTCGTAGAAGTTGCGCCAGCCGCGGTTGGTGCCACTATTCTCCGGGCCCGTGTAGTAGGTGTTGGCCCAGGTGCCTTTGGAGAAGGTGTTGACGCTGGTGAGGCCCACCGTTTTTCCGGTGTTGTTGTCGTGAACTGTGTTCCAGCCGGTTACCAGTTGGCCGCCAACGGTCCAGGTCTCCCTAACCGGCACGGTGACCCGTACGCCGGTGTGATAGTACGGGGCAAAGGAGAACACCAGCGGACGCGAGTAGTTCCAGTTCAGGTAAGGCTCTGTGACCTCGGCGCAGGCGCTGGTGATGAACTTACCGATGTCGATCTCCACGCCCTTCCACGCCTTCGGTTTGACGCTGACGTAGGCGTTCAGAAGGTGGTGCACGGAGCCGGTATGTTCCGGCTCGCTGAAGTAGAAAGCATCATAAGTGCGTCCGCTACCGGCGTCGACGCGGAAGCCGATGGGCTTGGCCTCCAGCGTCATCGACGCGGTAGCGCTGGAAAGGCTGAGTCTGTTGGCGGTGAGGTTGAAGGCTTGCAGTGCGGACTGGCCATTAGCGGGATGGTTGGCGTTGTAGTTGTAGAACACGTCCACGTAGCCGATGGCGCTGAAGCGTTTGTATTTCCAGGTCTCGGGCGGAGGGGGGTCCTCAGCCCACAGATTGCCCGCCGACACGGCGGCCAATACGAGTGACGTCACGCGCATAGCAATCTCCCAGGGAGCACTCTGTGTGAAGCGTGAAGCGGCACACCGTGGTCACCGGTCGGCGACGGAAACGGTGCGGGTGATCCGCGGGACGGCAACCCGCGGATGACTCTTCACGGCGCCGCAGGGACGGGCAGGTAGCCACGTGTTTCATGAGTATGCCCGAACCCATTCCGCCCTTGCCAATCGAGAGTTTTTATCGCAGCTATCAATCCGGACGGTGCGCGATGTAGATCAGGAACACAACGGCGAAGATGAGCGCGCTGATGGTCAACACTGCGCCGCGGCGCCAGGCCTCGCGGCTGCCGGAGCCGTGCCCGCTCTTCCATCCGGTGGCAGAGAGGGCCAACGCGCTGAAACGGCACTGGCAACTGCGGCAGCGGTAGACGTGGCCGCCAGCGAGAAGCAGCAGCCGCTCAGCGGCGCCGCGGCGGCGGGACCGCCGCAGGTCGTTGCCGCCACAGTCCGGGCACTTGCGCTGCGTCTGCATATTCCTTAAGAGAGTGCCGTGCCACATGCTGTTTTCTCGCCAAAAACGGCAGCGCGTGGCACAGAATGACACTAGATGGACAAAGTACTGCTTGTCTTTACCGGCGGCACCATTGGGATGCGATTCGATCCGGCCACGGGAGGCGCCATTCCGGCGCTGGGCGCCGCCGAACTGATTGACCACGATCCGGAACTGAAGCGGCTGGCAGAACTTGAAGTGCTGGAATATGGCCGCTACCCCGGTCCGCACATGACGATTGAGCGGATGTGGGAAGTGTCCGAGTTGATCCGCAAACAACTGGAGCGGCCCGACATCGTGGGCGCCATTGTCACGCACGGCACCGACACGCTGGAAGAGACTGCCTACCTGTTGGACCTGCGCCACGTGAGCCCGAAGCCGGTGGCGGTGGTGGGCGCCATGCGGACCATCTCCGAACCGGGTTTCGACGGCCCGGCGAATCTCTCCGACGCCATCCGCGCCGTGATTCATCCGCAGGCGCGCGGCCAGGGCGTCTTTGTCGTGCTGAACCAGATGGTGCACGCCGCGTCGGAGGCCACCAAGACGGATACACAGAAGCTGGAGACGTTCCAGAGCCCCGTGTTCGGGCCGCTCGGGCTGGTGGACATGGACCGCGTGATCTTTGGCCGGCGCTTGGTGTCACGGACGGTGATCGAGACAGAGCGGATTGAGCCGCGCGTCGATCTGGTGCACATGTACGCCGGCGCCGACAGCCGTTTCATGGACTTCGCGCGCGAAAGCGGTGCGCGCGGCATCGTGATTGAAGGCACCGGCCGCGGTAATGTGCCGCCCGGCGCAGTGGCGGGCATCCAGCGCGCGCTGGATGCGGGCCTGCCGGTGGTGCTGGCAACGCGTTGCGCGCACGGGCGTGTGCTGGACGCGT
>CAYZIX010000063.1:0-25353 GCA_964478395.1 uncultured Candidatus Solibacter sp. | reverse complement strand
CGCCGCGCCGGTTGCTGCTGCCTGTTGCCCTTCCATGGCGGCGCCATCTGGGCTCACAGTGTCGGCGAAAGTCTTGCGCCGGCGGCAGGCACGGAATCCGGCGCGTTTGTACGCCCGGTGGACGCGGTCATCTGGCGGCCCACGTGGGAGCGCCCCGGCGCGCCCAAGGGCGTCGACTGGCGCTCGCTCTACACCGAGTCCGGCCGCTTTCTGATCCTGGAGCACGCCTTCCGTCTGGTCACCGAGCCCGGTACGCGCTCCGGCCTGAAAGGGCCGTTTCTGCGCGGCTGGATCGACTCCGCCAGCAACCTGCACGGCTGGGGCGATGGTGATCCATTCTACGTGAACTACGTCGGCCATCCAATGCAAGGCGCCGTAGCGGGCTATGTCTGGGCGCAGAACGACCGCGATTACCTGAGCGCCACCATCGGCCGCAACCGCACCTACTGGATGAGCCGTCTGCGCGCGACAGCCTACTCGTGGGCCTACTCGACGCAGTTCGAAATCGGCCCGCTATCGGAGGCGAGCATCGGCAACATCCAGGCGACACGGCCGCAGCAGGGCTACGTCGATCACGTCATCACGCCCGCCGTCGGTCTGGCATGGATGGTGGCCGAAGACGCCTTGGACCGCTATGTCATCCGCCATTTCGAGGCCAACGTCGAGAACCGTTACGCGCGCATGTTGGTACGCGGATTCCTGAACCCGTCGCGCTCGATGGCCAATCTATTGCGCTACCGTGAGCCGTGGGAGCGTGACGACCGGCCCGGCGTCACCTCGCCGCTGCTCACGCCGTACCTGCGCCAAGGCCGTGAGGCGCCGGTTGCGCGCCGCGCCGCGCCGGAGGTGCAGGGCCGCAACGGCATCGCCGTGCTGGAACTCAGCGCGCACTCGCAGACGCAACTGGAAGGCGGCGTGGTGTGCCCGGGCGGCGGTGGTGAAGCGGCGTTTCATCTGGCGCGCTCCTGGCAGATGGTGGGGACGCTGAACGGCTGCAATCTGCGCGGCCTGAAGCCCGGCTGGACGGGTGACACAACGTACTATCAGGCCGGCCCGCGCTGGTCCGCCGCGCCGGCGTCGCGTTGGAACCCGTACGTACAACTGCTGGCCGGCGGCATGAAGGCGACAGCGGAAAACCGCGACGCCACGCGTTCGTTCGACGTGCGCGGCCCGGCGCTCACCGCCGGCGCCGGGCTCGATCTGCGCCTGAACCCGGTGGTGGCGATACGCGTGGCCAGCCTGGATTACCGCCGCAGTTGGGTGCCGCCGCTGGACGGGCGCGACTACTCGCACAGTTGGGCGTTCTCCACCGGCATGGTGCTGCGCATCGGGACATGGTGATTACACCATGCTGGCGCCGCCGCCGGCCTGAATGTTCTGGCCGGTAATCCAGCGGGCCTCGTCCGTGCAGAGCCATGCAATCACGTCGGCGACATCTTCCGGTGCGCCAAGCCGGCCAAGCGGCGACATCGTGGGGCCAATCTCCACCAGGCGAGGGAATGTGTGCAACATGTCCGTGGCGGTGAAGCCCGGCGATACCGAATTCACCGTGATATTGCGCGATCCCAGCTCATGCGCAAGCGCGCGTGTGAATTGCTCGACGGCGGCCTTCGCGCCGCAGTAGATAGCGCCGCCGCGTGTGCCGCCCACCGTCGCGCCGCTCGAAAGGGAGACAATGCGCCCGCCGTCGCTCAGCCGGTGCGCGGCCTCGCGCATCATTTCAAAAACGCCGCGCGCGTTAACGGCGAACATGCGTTCGAACTCGGCGTCGGTGACGCCGGCCACCGGCTTGAAGATGGCGATACCGGCGTTGTTGACGACAATATCGATAGCGCCGCAGGCGGCCTCGGCGGCGTCGAACAGCCGTCGCGCCGCGCCGCGCTCGCCAAGGTCGGCTTGAATAGCGGCGCCGCCAATCTCGTCGGCCAGCCGTTGGGCCGCGTTGGCCGAACTCGTGTAGCCGACAACGACGCGCGCGCCTTCCGCGGCCAATCCACGCGCCACTGCGGCGCCAATACCCCGGCTGCCGCCGGTGACAATTGCGTTCTTGCCTTTGAGTCTCACTGTAAATCCAATTTTAGGATGGTCAGCGAGTGTTTCGGGAAGGTGTAAGTGAAACCGTTGCGTTCGAGCTTCGCCGTGAACTGCGACTCGGCGGGCACAATCTTTGAGTCAGCGCCGAAATCGTGCGTGGCCTTGAGGTCTGAGTGATTCATCTGCCAGACGGCGACGCCGGGCTTCAGCGTGCCTTCGACGTTATCAATGCGCGTCGCGATGTCCAGCTTCTCGCTGCGGTTCAACACGTTCACGTAGAGCCGTTTGGCCCGCTCGTCGAGCGTCACGCTGACATCCAGGTAGTTCAGCTTATCCTTGTTCGGCGGCTGATAGGTGGGCGAGGTGACTAGCGGGCTGATGGACGTAGTGCCACGCTGCTTTGCGTACTCTGCGATGGGGAAAAAGATGGGCTGCAAAAAAAGGCCCTGTTTGTTGGTGAACACCGGTGCGATGACGTTCACCAACTGCGCCAAATTGGCCATCTTTACCACGTCAGCGCGGCGGATGAAGGAGTTGAAGAACATGCCCATCGCCAGCGCGTCCTCGTAGTTGTAACGCTCCTCCAGACGCGTGGCGCCGGTGTCGAATTCCGATCCGCCCCGGGCGCGGTACCAGACGTTCCACTCGTCGTAGGCAATATAGATGGGGCGTGTGATGCGGCGGCCCGAGAGCGAGGCCTTGATCAGCCCGTCAACGATGTCGATACGGTGGTCGATATCGTCGCCGGCGGCCAGGAAATTCTCGAAGTTGTTCTCACGGTTTCCGATGTAGGTGTGCAGCGAAATATAGTCAATTTCGCCGCGCAGCTTTTCCAGCACCGTGCGGTTCCAGCCGATCCAGTCGGCATTAGCGCCGAAATTCGAGCTGCCTGACGCAATCAGAAGGATGGAGTCGTCCACACGCCGCATGGCCTTGGCCGCCTCCAGCGCGAATTTCGTGTAGTCCTCGGCGTTCTTGTGACCCAACTGCCAAGGCCCGTCGATCTCGTTGCCGAGGCCCCAGATTTTGACGCCGTACGCGGCGTCGTGCCCGTTCTTGCGGCGCTGGTCGGCCCAGTAGGTGTGGCGCTTCTCGTTGGTGTATTCCACCCACTCGCGAGCCTCGTTCACGGTGCCGTAGCCGGCGTTGATGCAGATGTAGGGCTCCAGTTGGAAGCGTTCGCAGTAGCGCAGGAACTCGTCGGTGCCGAAGCGGTTGGAGTCGATGTCGCCCCAGGCATGATCCGGGCGCGCCGGGCGCTGATCCTTCGGCCCGATGCCGTCCTTCCAGTTGTAGCCGGAGGCGAAATTGCCGCCCGGCCAGCGCAGCACCGACACACCAAGTTTCTTGGTCGCCTCGGCCACATCCTTGCGGTAACCGTCGGCGTCTGAAAGCGGGCTGCCTTCGTCGTAAATGCCACCGTAGATGCAGCGGCCCAGGTGTTCGGCAAAGTTACCGAACAGGCGCGGGCTCACCTCGCCGATGCGGCGGTCCGTATCAATTTTGATGCGAGCCTGGGGAACCTGCGCGGCGAGCGTCAACATGCTCAAAAGTGCAACTGCAAGCGTTTTCATCAGCGATATTCTATCCTCAAACGCACCTTTTCGCACGTTTTTTAGTTAGCCAGATGGCCAACGCCAGGGCCATGGATCTTGGTGTCGAACTCCAGGAAACAGCGGCCCCACAGCACGGCGTCGCGGCGGCCAGCCTTGCTGCACACCAGATAGAGGCGGCCCACCAAGTCGGCGGACTCCTCGCTCTCCAGTCCGCGCAGCGTCTCCAGTGAGATACGCCCGGTGGCCAGTTCGTCCAGCAGACTGAAGGCTTGCTTACGGGCTTCTTCGGCCGGCAGGGGCTGGCCGGAGTTTTCCAGCGCGGCCGCAACCTTGATCCATGTCAGAGCACAGAGAAAATGCAAGGCGCGGGTGTCGTCCTCCGACAGTGTGGAGAAGGCGTCCACTGCCTCGAAGATCCGGCCGAATGCATCGTTTGCGCCATCGCTGTCGCCATTGCGCAGGGCTTTGTCACAGTCCTGCCAGAAGGTACGAATCTCAGCTGCGCAACGGAGCATTGCTGGTGTCATAGTCAATTCCGGCGCAACCAATATATGCTTATGTCGTGCAGATGTGAAGTCGCAACGGGAAGGATTTTTTTCGCGATGAACTGTATCCGAATCGTAGCCCTCAGCGTGGTGGCGACGGCCATTTGGGCGGGCGAAGGCAAGTGGACGCCGCAACAGGTGCTCCAGCTCGATCAGTCCTGGCTGAAGAAGCAGGGGCTGGAACTGCCGGTTCAGCGGTTGTGGGACCCGGCGCGGGGCACCGGACTGCTGGCCGCGGCGGTGAACATCGGCGGCTGCTCGGCCGGATTCGTGTCGAAGGACGGCCTGATCCTCACCAATCACCACTGCCTGTTTGGCGTGGTGCAGGAGCACAGCCGCCCGGATCGTGACCTGATCACCAACGGCTTCCTCGCGCGCACACAATCTGAGGAGTTGCCCAGCAAGACGACGCGCGTTACCGTACCGCGCAAGTTTACCGATGTCACCAAGGACATTGAGGCCGCCGCGGCGAAGGCCAGTGACGATCTGGGCCGGCAACGCGCCATCGAGGACCGGCAGAAGGCGTTGGTGGGCGAGTGCGAGAAGACGCCCGGCGCGCGGTGCCGCGTGGCGGCGTTCGATGGCGGCGTCAGCTATGTGCTCATCGAGAGTTTCGAGCTGAGCGACATCCGGCTGGTGTACGCGCCGGCGCGCGCCATAGGCGAGTATGGCGGCGAGGTGGACAACTGGATGTGGCCGCGCCACACCGGCGACTTCGCCATGGCTCGTGCGTACAAGGACGGCAAGCCGTATCAGCCCGAGTTCTACTTCCCACTGTCGACGCGCGGCGTCAAGCCGGGCGACTTCGTTATGGTGCTGGGCTATCCGGGCCGCACGATGCGCTCGCTGACCGCGGCCGAGATGGCCGATCAGCGCGACTACAGCTTCCGGCTGCGCGATCAAGTCTACGGTGAGTGGATTCGCATCATCGAGGAGCAGATCAAGGGCAATCCGGCGGCGGAGATCACGATGGCGTCGGTGCTGAAGGGCTACAACAACGTTTACAAGAACGCGCAGGGCCAGTTGGCCGGCCTGAAGCGCGGACACCTGATTGAGAAACAGACAGCAAGTGACGACGAGGTGATGAAGTGGGCCGCGGCGCGGCCTGAGTGGGCCAAGGCCGTGGCGGCGAAGAAGGAACTGGACGAGCGCGCCGAAGCGCGGCGCAAGACGGCGACGCGGGACTTCCTGCTATCTGTTCTGAACAGCGGTCCGATGACGCTGCGGCAGGCGACGCAACTGGTACGCGCCGCCGACGAGCGCACGAAGCCCGACCTGGAACGGGATACGGCTTACATGAATCGTGAACTGGCGCGGATGCGCGACCGGCTGGAGCGCGATCAGAAAAGCTTCTATCAGCCGGTGGACGAGGCGATTCTCAAGTCGTGGCTGAAGCGCGTGAATGAGGCCGGAGTCCGGCTGAACGTGGACGTGGCTGCGCTGTACGGTTCGACGAAGGTGACCACGCTAGCCGAGCGGCTCAAGATGTTCAGTGAGACCACGGAGCAACTGAAGGCGAGGCACGATGCGTTGCTCGACCTGGCGTTCCAGCTGGACCCGATTCTGCGCGCGTATCAGAAGGAGACTCGTGAGCACGAAGGCGCCGTGGCGCGGCTGCGGCCGGAGTGGCGGCGGGCGGTGATTGCCCATGCCGGCAAGCCGGTGGCGCCGGATGCGAATTCGACGCTGCGGGTGAGCTTTGCCCACGTGAAAGGTTATGTGCCGCGCGACGGCGTCATCTACACGCCGCAGACGACGCTGGCCGGAATGATTGAAAAGAACACCGGCGAAGAGCCGTTCGCCATGCCGAAGGCGCTGCTGGAAGCGGCCGCGAAGGTGAAGACTGAGGCGATTCCGCTGGACTTTCTGGCTGACGCCGATACGACCGGCGGCAACTCCGGCAGCCCGACGGTGAACGGCCGCGGCGAGTTGGTGGGGCTCAACTTCGACCGTGTCTGGGAAAACGTGGCCAACGACTTTGGCTACAACCCGGACATTGCGCGAAACGTGAACGTCGACGTGCGTTTCCTGCTGTGGCTGCTGGGCAACGTCGAGCACGCCGACGGGCTGGTGAAGGAGCTGACCGGACACTGATGAAACCACGAGCGCTGGCGATGCTCTTTGCTGCAGCATACCTGCCAGTGTGTGGGCAGGTGGAGTTGTAGGGCCGCCGGTGCTCGGTGGTTGTGGGGTCTACCATGCCTTCGGCAAACGGATCGCTGATGCAGGTCTGTGGGTGGACGGCTGGAAGTGGCGCTACGTAGCGGTGGTACCGCGGATGTGGACTGCGGTGAACACGAGTTCGCTGCCGTGGCCCGAGGCTATTCCGGCTGGCCTGTGCGGGTTCAGGTGAAGGAGCGCGACCAAGTTGTGACGCTTGGCGTGCGGCTGAATCCGATCGCCGATGAGCGGCCGGTTTCGGTGCCGGGACAGATTGAGAATTTCAGCGCGGAAGCTGGCTGCGACGTGGTCCGCCTGGTGCCAGTGGCGCTGTTCACAGCTCCGAATGAGGCGCTGGTCAGCCGCGCAGGCCGCTTCGTGCTGGAGCACGTCGAGACGGGCCGCTACGTGGCGCTCTGGCTGGGTAATGGGAAGGTGTGCAGCACCGAGTTAGTGGTGCTCTCGAAGTTCCGATCGAGTCCGCTGCAACTTGGCCGAGGCCGCTGACCAGGGTGCGAATGCGATATCCTCATCAATTTGGACTGAACCATGACACTACACACCCTGGATTGGGTCATCGTCGCCATCTCGATGCTGATTTGCTTTGTGCCGGCGCTGTTTTTCGGCAAGCGGTCCGGCAAGAGCACATCGGAGTTTTTCGCCTCCGGGCGTTCAGTACCGTGGTGGCTGGCGGGCCTCTCGATGGTGGCCACTACCTTTTCGAGTGACACGCCCAACCTGGTGGCCAACTTCGTCCGCACGCAGGGTGTGGCGGGTAACTGGCAGTGGTGGGCGTTCACACTGACCGGCGTGGCGACGGTCTTCTTCTACGCCCGGCTGTGGCGGCGGTCGGGCGTGCTGACCGACCTTGAGTTTTACGAGTTGCGCTACTCCGGCAAGGCCGCCAGCGCCGTGCGCGGCTTCCGCGCCATCTACCTGGGGCTGTTCTTCAACTGCATCATCATGGCGACGGTGAACCTGGCCGCCTGCAAGATTGCCGCCGTGCTGTTCGGGCTGGACCGCTGGCAGACGCTGCTGGCGGTGGGCCTGCTGAACGTGATCTTCGCCGCGCACTCCGGGCTATGGGGTGTGCTGGTGATCGACATGATCCAGTTCTTCATCAAGATGACGGCAGTGGTGGCGGCGGCCTACTTCGCCGTGATGCTGCCGCAAGTGGGCGGCATGCACGGTCTGGTGACGAAGCTGTCGACGATGCACGGGCCGAACGGCCTGAGTTATCTGAACATGATGCCGGACTTCACCAATAACTGGGAGTTGGCAGTGGCTGTGTTCATCATGCCGCTGGCTGTGCAGTGGTGGGCGGTTTGGTATCCGGGCGCCGAGCCGGGCGGCGGCAGCTACATTGCGCAACGCATGCTGGCATCGAAATCAGAGAAAGACGCGCTGGGCGGCACGCTGTTCTTCAATCTGGCGCACTACATTCTGCGTCCCTGGCCGTGGATTCTGGTGGGCCTGGCCTCGCTGGTGGTTTATCCGGAACTGAACGACCTGCGGAACGCCGTGCCGAATGTCGATCCGACACTGGTGGGCCACGACATCGCGTTCCCGGTGATGTTGCGTTTCCTGCCGACGGGCTGGATCGGGTTGATGGTGGGCGGCCTGATTGCCGCGAATTCCTCGACAATTCTGACGCACCTGAACTGGGGCTCGTCGTACCTGGTGCATGATTTCTACCGGCGGTTCCTGAAGCCGGGCGCATCGGAACATCACTATGTAACAGCGGGGCGGTTGTCGACGGTGCTGCTGTTTGTGCTGAGCTCGTCGCTGGTGTTTGTGCTGGAGACGGCGCAACAGGGCTTCAACGCAATGCTGCAGGTGGGCGCCGGTACGGGACTGCTGTACCTGCTGCGCTGGTTCTGGTGGCGTATTACGGCGTGGTGCGAGATTGTCGCGATGGCGTCGAGCTTCGGCATTTCGATTCTATTCGTGGTGCTGCACAAGAATGGCATCGACATTGGCACGCATCAGCAACTGTTCCTGACCGTGATTTTCACGACCATTTGCTGGATGCTGACGGCCTATCTGGGACCGCGCACGGATGAGAAAGTGCTGATCAGCTTCTACCACAAGGTCCACCCGGCCGGGCCGGGCTGGACATACGTGCGCAATCTGGCCGGGGTAACGAAGGAAGAGGCGTCCGAATGGGTTCGCTCCGACAATCTGCCGATGGCGATGCTGGGCTGGATGGCCGGCTGCACGGCGATTTGGAGCGGCCTGTTCCTGGTCGGCAACGTGCTCTATGGCCGGACGGCGATTGCTGTGGCGCTGGGCGTCGTTCTCTTGATCAGCGGCCTGACGCTGATCCGCGTGATCAAACGCGTCTGGGCCTGACCGGCTGCCGGGGCGAGCTTGGGGATGAAGGGGCTTGGCGGGAGCGTTGCATGCGGTCCGTCTGGAGCGCGCGCAGAGGGCCTGCATGGCTCGATCAAACGACTGTTCCAAGTCGCGGTGGTAACGGCCGCAGTAGCTGGTGCGAATTCACTACACGGGGTAGACCAGAGCTGACACCGGTCAGACAATTCGCACGCGGGTGGGCCTTATGCTAGCGGTCTGCCAACAATGATGCTCAGCGGCGAAGAGGTTGGGACAATCTGTTCGAGCTCGAAACCGGCCTTGGCGTAGAGTTCCCTGAATTCGGAAGCCGTGCGCTCGCGGCCCCCGGCCATAACCAGCATATTCACGTCCATCCACTTACCCAGATCGAACTCGGCAATTTCCGGGACCACCGACTCCAGGAGGATCAAGCGCGCATCACGCTTACAGGATCTGCCAATATTCTTCAGAATGGCGGCGGCTTGCTCGTCGGACCAGTCGTGAATGATCCATCGGAGCACATACGCATCGGCTTTCACGGCGATCGCCAAGAAGAAGTCTCCGCCGACGCGCTCCATTCGTGGATGGTCAGGCGCTTCGGCGACGACGGATGGCTGATCGAAGAGAATGCCGCGGCATGACGGATTGGCGTCGAGAATGTTCATCAACTGAGCGCCAACTCCCCCGCCGATATCGGCAATTACGGGGAACTGACTCCAGGCGAAGGACGCGGTTACCGCAAGCATGATGGAGGCGCTCAGGTCGCGCATGGCCTGGTTGAAGATGGTTGCCTGTTGCGGATTTGATTGCAGGTGTTCCCACCCGGTCTGCCCATGGAGACGCTCGAAGCCCGGCTTTCCCTCGCGCAAAGCATGCATCAGTCCGCGCCATCCGCCGGAGATGAATCCGTCCGCGCAGAGCGTAACGCGGATCCATGCCCACTGTGATCCCGGCACATCTCGGCGCAGGCACTCGCTGGCCGGTGTATTGGCGAAGATGCGAGGCGAGACTTGCGCGAATATCCCCGTGCACTCAAGCGCTCTCAGTAGCCGGTAGAGACTTTCCGCATGCGTTTGTGTGCGCCTGGCAAGATCCGCCACGTGCATAGGACCGCGCGCCAGATGATCCGCCAGTTCCAATTGCGCAGCCGCGCCCACGCCGCAGGCGCGCCAATAATTGTTGACGACCTGGAGAATCTGCTCCTGCGGGGAGAGAGCGTGAGTTGGAGGGGCGTCTTCCGGCATACGTAATCAGTACAGACTAGCATGAATTGCGTTCAATCAACAGCTATAAAACGTTGTGATGGAGGCGACGGCTCAGTGAGACTTGAACGGCTGGTTCGGGTCCTCCGGCGCTTTGCGGGTCATTTCTGCATGTGTTTATCAGCAAAATCCAGCCAGCATTTCCAGTCGTATTCGGTTACATCGTGCTTGCCGGCGCGAATGTGGTAGCCGATGGTGCTCATCACCGGCTGGTGGATGGGCGGCATCTGAGTGGCGGCCAAGCCGTCAGTGCCCAGCAGGCGGTAGACGGGCGAGGCGGCCTGAGCGGCCAGAAACTCGCCCTTGGGATCGGCCCAGAGATCCTCCTGGGCGCTGGCGACATAGACCGGACGCGGAGCGACCAAGGCGATCAGCTCGTGGGCATCGACGGGTAGCTTTTCGGGTGCGCCCGAGTACTGCCGGTAGTTGGCGCAGAACCAGTGCGGGAACGCCTGATTCAGATGCGCGATATCCTCGCCGAAGTTGCGGCGGGCGAGCGCGGCGCCGCCCTCGCCCGAATTGTTCGAAATCACCATGGCAAAGCGCTGGTCCTGGGCGCCGGCCCAGAGCGCGGTCTTGCCCAGACGCGAATGGCCAAGGACCGCCACACGGCGCGGGTCCACGTCCGGATCGGTGATGAGGTAATCCATGATGCGGCTCAGTCCCCACGCCCAGGCACCGATGGAGCCCCACTCATCGGCGGCGGGCCGGGTTTGGCCCGGCTTGTAGAACAGCGGCTGAACGCCGTTCTGGAAGCCATCGTCGAAATCGGGATCCAGATCGCCGTAGTAGGCGGTGACCACGGCGTAGCCGCGGCTGACGATCAGTGGAACGGGCCAGCGGGTGACCTCCACGCCGCGGTGCTCCCCGGTGGCGCGGTGGTTGACCACGCCTTTGAAGTCGCGGAACCACTGGGAGGAGAGCGGCACGGCGGGGTCGTTCTGAATAGAGTGGTTGCCGTTGAAGTTCAGGCCGACAAAGGCCGGCACGCAACCGGCGTGCTTCGGCGGCAGGTACATCAATACATAGAGCGGCGGGGCCTGCGGGCCGAAACGGATGGTGACCAGCTTGCGGACGGCCACGCCGCCGAGCGCCTGGGGATCCGTGGAGGTGACCTCGAACGTCTGGATCTTCGGCTTACCGGGCGTGCGCCCGAAGACCTGAGTTTCGAACAAGTGCAGGATCTCTGGCCGGCGCAGGTTCTTCCAGGTGGCGGCATCCTTCACCGGGCGGCCGTTGGCGAGCACGAGCGGGTCGGGCAGCGTATAGGCGCCCACCTTCGATTCGTCGTAGTTCACCTGGGCGAGCAGGCTCAGGCTGAGAGGGAGGGCCAACAACCATCGCATGAGTATTACGTTATCGCGATGGCACGCGGGTGGGCGTATGATTTCAGTTTCCGAGGGAGGCTGAATCTGATGTGTGACAAGCGGCATGGCGAATGGAACCGGCGCGGGTTCATGATGGCGGGTGCGGCGATGGCGGCGCTGCCAGAATTGCATGGCCGCGAGGCTGCGGCAACACAAGCCAACGCGGTGGGCGAGATGGCCATCGGGCTTGGCACGTGGTACCGCCCTTACACCTCGAAGATGGCGCACGAGGCGGCGGCGCCGGTGTGGGTGCAGGTGGACTTGGGCGCGGCGTACCCGATCGAGGCGATCCGGCTTTATCCGGCGTTTCATTTGGGCGATGCGCATCGGGCCGGATATGGCTTCCCGGTCCGCTTCAAGGTGGAGGGCGCGAACGACGCGTCGTTCACGGGTGCGCGTCTGCTGATTGATCACACGGCGTCAGATTGCGCGAACCCCGACGCGAAGATTCTCGAATATGCCATCAGCGGCGCTCCTGTGCGCTTTGTGCGGCTGACGGCGACGCAACTGCGCGCGTCCAACGACGGCGTGGGCTATACGCTGGTGCTCGGCAAGTTGGAGGTGCGAAGCGGCGGCAAGGATGCGGCCGAGCACTGCACGGTGAGCGCTGATCCGAAATATGGGAATGAGAAGGACCTGGCACAGTTGACGCGGCAGCCGCGTCCGATGGGCGAGGAGATTACGACGGACAACCCCGGCAACGTTATTCCGGCCGAGCGTTGGAAGAGGGTGCCGGATCGAGTGTCCGTGCCGGTTACGGGCGTGAAGGTGACTGGCGAGACGTTCCGGCGGGCGATGGAGAACAATATCAGCTACCTGCTGCACTCGTTTTCGGTGGACGAGATGCTGCGGCCGTTCCGCGAGCGCGCGGGCAAGCCGGTGCGCGCGGGCTTGCGGCCGCCGATTCCGTTCTGGGATACGGGGCTGCCGGGGTCGAGCGCGGGCCGCTTCCTGATGGGCGCGGCGAATACGCTGCGCTGGATGGAGCACGCGGAATTGCGGCGCTGGGTGAATGAGTTGGTGGACGGTATTGAAGAGTGCCGCGCGCCGAACGGCTACATCATGGCGTACCCGGAGGACACGATTTTGCAGTCGGAGCGCGGCGGCTACACGCGCGCTTGGCTGACGCACGGGCTGATTGAGGCCGGACTGGCCGGCAACCGGAAGGCGTTCGGGCTGCTGCGGTCGTATTACGACTGGTTCGACAAGTGCCCATATCTGCCGAAGATCCTGCGCGGGGCGGCGCAGGGCGTGCAGGGCATGGTGGGCAACACGCGGATGTATTTCACGCCAGTGGGAAAGGCGGAGGATATTCAGGTAATTCAGCGGTATTTTCAGGAAAATTACTGGCTGGACGGGCTGGCCGCGCACGACCCAACGATGGTGTGGCAGTATCCGTACGACCGGCCGCACAACTACCTGATCACCGATTTCGAGGCCTACCTGGACATTTACCGGGCGACCGGCGAGGAACGCTACCTGAAGGCGATGGAGGGCGCCTGGGACCTGTATCACGACCACTGGGAGCACGTGGGCGGCTCGATTGCGATTACCGAGTTCGGCGAATTTCCGCCGGATTCGTACCGGCTGGAGCAGCAGGAGCCGTTCTGCGAGACCGGCGAGACGTGCGGCAGCGTCTTCTGGGCGCGCTTCAACCAGCGCTTCCACCTGATGAAGCCCGACGAGGAGAAGTACGTCAACGAGATCGAAAAATCGATCTACAACGTGGGGCTGGCGAATCAGGTGCGCGGCTACGGGATCATCTATCACGCGCGGCTGGTGGGCCAGAAGGGCGACCTGGCGGTGCCGCTGTGCGTGAACTCGTGCTGCGAGGGGCAGGGAACGCGGCTACTGGGCTCGCTGCCGGAGTACATCTACTCGCTGGCCGAGGACGGGGTTTACGTGAACCTCTATGAGGCGTCGAGTGTGCGCTGGAAAGGCGCAGGCGGCGAGATGACGCTGACGCTTTCCGGTAAGTTTCCGGCGAGCCCGGACGTCGCGCTGAAGGTAGAATGCGCCAAGCCGGCGGAGGCGAAGATCCGCGTGCGTGTACCGGAGTGGGCGGCGCGGACGATGGGCGTCCGCGTGAACGGCAGCGAAGTGGCCAGCGGCAAGCCGGGGAGCTACGTGGTGCTGGAGCGGCGCTGGTCGAACGGCGACACCATCACGTTCACGCTGCCGATGGAACTGCGGCTGACGCGCTACACGGGGCTTGACAAGGTGGAAGGCCACGAGCGGTTCGCACTGGAGTACGGTCCGGTGCTGATGGCGCTGGTGGGCTCAGACAATGCCGTGCTGAAGGTGAAGGGCGGCAAACAGCATTCGGACATTCTGAAGCAGGTGAAAGCCGACCCGGACCGGCCGTTGGTGTTCCACGTGGACGGGCATCCGGAATTCCGCTACATCCCTTATTGGAAAGTGGTGGGCGAGACGTTCACATGCTTCCCGGTGGTGGACGTTTAGGACTGTGAGCCGGGACGCTCGCCGCTAGGCCGGCGTCCAGCGGACCTTGGGCTTGCGGGCGGCCTTGACTTCGTCGACGCGCGAGGTGCGCGTAAGGTGCGGAGCCGAGCGGACCGTGGCCGGATCCTTCTCGATCTCTTCGGCGATGGCGATGAGGGCGTCGCAGAAGGCGTCGAGCTCCTGCTTGGGCTCGGTCTCGGTGGGCTCGATCATGAGCGCGCCGTGGACGATCATCGGGAAGCTGACGGTGTAGGGGTGGAAGCCGTAATCGATGAGGCGCTTGGCGATGTCGCCGGTGTGGACGCCGCGCTGCTCCTGAAGGTGGTCGGAGAAGACGCACTCGTGCATGGAGCGTTCGGGGTAGGCGATTTGATAGTGCTTTTCGAGCCGGGCGCGGACGTAATTGGCGGTGAGCAGGGCGTCGAGCGTAGCTTGACGGAGTCCCGCGCCGCCGTGGGCCATGATGTAGGCGAGGGCGCGGACCAGGACGCCGAAATTACCGTAGAAAGTCCGCACGCGACCGATGGACTTCGGGCAGTTGTCATCCCACGTCCAGGCGCCGGCATCGTTTTTACGCAGGCGCGGCGCGGGCAGGAAGGGTGCCAGATGCGCCTGTACGCCAACAGCTCCAGCGCCGGGACCGCCGCCGCCGTGGGGCGTGGAAAAGGTCTTGTGGAGATTGGAGTGGAGCACGTCGACGCCGAAGTCGCCGGGGCGCGAGATGCCGACGAGCGCGTTCAGGTTGGCGCCATCCATGTAGAGTTGGGCGCCCTTGGCGTGCAGGATGTCCGCCACCCTCACGATGTTTTCTTCGAAGACGCCGACGGTGTTCGGATTGGTCACCATCAGTGCAGCGACGTCTTCATTGACGGCGGCTTCGAGTGCGGCCGGATCCAACATGCCGTGCTCGTTGGACTTGATGGTCTGAATCTCGTAGCCCGCCATGACGGCGGTGGCGGGGTTGGTGCCGTGCGCCGAATCGGGCACCAGCACACGCTTGCGCGGGTTGCCGAGCGATTCGTGATAGGCGCGGACCAGCGCGATGCCAGTGTATTCGCCATGCGCGCCGGCGGCGGGCTGGAGCGTGACCTCGCTCATGCCGAAGATCTCGGCCAGACGCGCTTCGAGCACGCCAATGATCTCCATGGCGCCCTGGCTCAGTGATTCGGGCTGATAGGGGTGCGCCCAGAGAAGGGCTTCAGTGCGCGCGACGGCCTCGTTGATACGTGGGTTGTACTTCATCGTGCACGAGCCGAGTGGGAACATGCCGAGGTCGATGGCATAGTTCCAGGTAGACAGGCGCGTGAAGTGGCGCACCACTTCGACTTCGCTGATCTCGGGGAAGCCTTCGATGGAGTCGCGGACTAGGCCGGCGCCGAGCGCTGAGCGCGGGTCGACGGCCGGAACATCAAGCTCAGGCAACTGGCAGGCGCTCTTACCGGGGCCGGATTGCTCGAAGATGAGCGATTCGTTCTGTGTCTGGTGCGGGCGAACTTTCCCTAGTGTCTTCGGCATCAGGCCAGCACCTCCTTGACGGTTTCAATGGCCGCGCGGCTGACCATTTCAGTGGCGCACAACAGGAGCGCGCCGTCGAGTTCGGGATAGAAGCGGCCGAGTTCCAGGCCACCGATGATCTTCTTGCCGAGTAGCACGGCGTTGGCCGAGGCTGGCGTTTTCCCGCGTGGCCGGATGACGCATTCGTTGAAGAATGGCCCGCTGAAAACCTTGTCGAGGCCGGCGGCGAGGTAGTGCGCCTTGGAAAGGTTCTGCCCGGCCAACTCGCGCAGGCCCTGCTTGCCATAGACGCTCAGGAAGACCGTGGCCATCAGGGCCGTGAGCGCCTGATTAGAGCAGATGTTGGAAGTGGCCTTTTCCCGGCGGATGTGCTGCTCGCGGGTGGCGAGCGTCAGGCAGTAGGCCCGATTGCCATCGGCGTCGGTAGTTTCGCCCACCAGGCGGCCGGGAATCTGGCGGACGTATTTATCACGTGTGGCAATGACGCCCGCGCCGGGGCCGCCGTAGCTGGGCGGCATGGCGAAAGACTGGAGTTCGCCAGCGACGATGTCGGCCTCGACGGGTGGAGCGATGAGACCAAGTGCGACGGGCTCAGTGAACACTACGATGAGCAACGCGCCAGCCTTGTGGGCGAGTTCGGCAACGGCCGCCAGTTCCTCAACGATGCCGAAGAAGTTGGGTGTCTGAATAATGACGCAGGCCGTGGCGGGCGAGAGTCCGGCCTGGAGACCGGCGATGTCGATGCGGCCGGAGTGCGCGTCGTAAGAGAACTCTTCAACGGTCTGGTGCGCGGCGTGGGCCATGGTGGCGAGCACCTGGCGGTATTCGGGATGCACGGTGCGCGAGACCAGGAAGTGCGAGCGGCCGGTGATGCGCGCAGCCATGTTGGCTGACTCCGCCATGGCGGTGGAGCCGTCGTACATGGAGGCGTTGGCCACCTCCATCCCGGTGAGCTGGCAGAGCAGCGTCTGGAACTCGAAGATGGTGGTGAGTGTGCCCTGGGCAAACTCAGCCTGATAGGGCGTGTAGGAGGTGAGGAACTCGCCGCGGCTGGCTACGACGTCGCAGAGCACAGGCCGGTAGTGCGAGTAAGCGCCGGCGCCGAGGAACGAGGGGTAGCCCTGGGCGTTGCGGTCGCCCTGGCGCTTGAACCACGCGGCGATTTCGTATTCAGAGAGTCCAGCCGGGAGGTTGAGCGGCCGCTTCAATTGGACATCGGCGGGGAGGTGGGCGAAGAGCTCTTCCTGGGATTGCAGGCCGCAAGCGGCCAGCATGGCGCGCCGGTCGGCGTCGGAGTTCGGTAGGTAGCGCAAGCGATGGTTGCTCCCGGGGGGCCGGGATTGCCCCCGCCACCCCAAGAGCTTATTTTAGCGACAAAGCCTACTCGCCGATGTAGGCTTGGTAGGCAGCGGCGCTGAGGAGGGAGTCGAGTTCAGAGACGTTCTCCAGGCGGATTTTGACCAGCCAGGCTTCGCCGTGCGGATCCTCGTTCAGCTTTTCGGGCTTGTCGGCGAGCACGGTGTTGATCTCAACAACTTCTCCGGTGATGGGGGAGTAGATGTCGGAGACGGCCTTGACGGATTCAACCGAGCCCAGGCTCTTGGTGGCCTCGACGCGCACGCCGACCTTGGGCAGGTCGACATAAACAATATCACCCAATTCCTGCTGGGCGTGGAAAGTGATGCCGACGGTCGCCAGGTCGTTGTCGACCGAGACCCACTCGTGTTCCTTGGTGTAACGGAAGAGTTCAGGGTAGTTCATTTCGCTCGCTTGTAGAAGGGGATGGGGATGGTGACGGCTTCGACGCCCTGTCCGCGGATTACCACTTCAATGGTGGTGCCGGGTACAGCCAGCGCGGTGGGCAGATACGCCATTCCGATGTTCTTGCCAAGCGCCGGGGCGGGTCCGCCGGAGGTCACCCAACCGGCAACGGCGCCATCGACGCGGATTTCGTAACCGTCGCGGCCAATCCCGCGACCGCGCATCTCAAATCCGATGAGTTTGCGCTTCACTCCCTCCGATTTCAGCCGTTCGAGTGGCCCGCGGCCCAGGAATTCGCCCTTATCGAGTTTGATGATCCAACCAAGGCCGGCCTCGTAGGGCAGGATCGAGGCGTCGATCTCATGCCCATAGAGCGCCATGCCGGCCTCCATTCGCAATGTGTTACGCGCGCCGAGCCCGCAAGGGACGATGCCGAATTCAGCACCGGCGTCCATAATCTGGCGCCAGCAACCGGCCGCCTGTTCGGGCGCGACGTAGATTTCGAAACCGTCCTCGCCGGTGTAGCCGGTGCGGGCGATACGGGCGGGCGTCGAGCAGGCCTCGCCGTCGGTGAACCAATAATAGCGGATAGCGGAGAGATCCACCGGGGTCAACTTCTGGAGCGTTTCGAGCGCGCGCGGGCCTTGAATGGCGATCTGGGCGTAGCGCGGGCCGGCGTTTTCGACGGTGCAGTTCCAGCGGTTGTGGACAACGATATGCTCGTAATCCTTGTCCTGGTTCGAGGCGTTGATGCAGAGGAAGAAGTGATCGTCGGAGATCTTGTGCACCAGGATGTCATCGACGAAGCCGCCGTGTTCGTAGAGCAGGCCGGAGTAATGCACCTGACCAGGCTGCAACTTGGCGGCGTTGTTGGTGCTGACAAAATTGACGAGCGCCAGGGCCTCGGGACCGCGGATTTCGATCTCGCCCATATGGCTGACGTCGAACAGGCCGACACGCTCGCGCACGGCGCGGTGCTCGTCGAGAATGCCGGAATATTGTACGGGCATGTCCCAACCGCCGAAGTCGACCATGCGGGCGCCGGCAGCGCGGTGGATCTCATTGAGGGGCGTACGTTTCAGCTCGGAGGGCTGGCTCATGGTTTTCTTATGCGACCCTGGCGGGCCTTCTCGAATCTAACATAGCGCTCAATGGCCCGGTGCGGGCTAGAATACGTGTAGTGACAGGAAATAGAGGAGCAAAACAATGAAGGGTGACCCGAAAGTGATGGCCTACCTGCAGGAGGCCCTGACGGCTGAGTTGACGGCGATTAACCAGTATTTTCTCCATGCCGAGATGATGGAGGACTGGGGCTATGAGCGGCTGGCCAAGATCACGAAGAAGGAATCGATCGAGGAGATGATCCACGCCGAGAAGTTCCTGCACCGGATGCTCTACCTGGACGGGACGCCGAACATGAGCGCGCTGTTCCCACTACACATCGGGCAGAACGTGCGCGAGATGTTCGAGAACGATCTGGCGCTGGAGTGCGAAGCGATTCCACGCCTGAACCGCGCCATCGCGACGGCCGCGGAGGTAGGCGACAACGGGTCGCGCGACCTGTTCACCACGATTCTGAAGGATGAAGAGCACCACGTCGATTTCCTGGAGGCGCAGCTCCACATGATCCAGGAGATGGGCTACGAGAACTATCTGGCGCAGCAGTTGCGGGAAGAGAAGTAGCGCCGGTAAAAAGCAAAAAAACGGGCAGCCGGGAGAGCGTTCGCCATCCCGGCTGCCCGTTTGCTGTCTGGCCGCTAAAAACGGAGCCGGACGAAGAATTGTAGGAACCGGTTGTAGGTGGCCGTGGTTGAGGAGACCGCGCCGAAGCTGGTGCTGTAGGGGTTGGTGGCTGGCGCGCCGAATTGCGAGCGGTTGGCGAGGTTGAGGGCCTCCAGCCGCAATTGCAGCGAATAGCGCTCCAGGAAGCGGAATTCACGCTGCAAGTTGGCGTTGACGATGTTCAGACGGTCGGAGCGCACGCTGGGCGCCACCAGCGGGAAGGTGCGTGTTTGGTAGTCGCGCGGGCCGAGCGATTGTGTGGTCTGGAAGCCGGACGTGTTGAACCACTTCGACGGGATGCGCTGGCCGGCGATGCCGCCGAGTTGGCCGCTGTAGAAAAGATTTGTCGAGAAGTTGACGAGCGGGCCCGGCTGCCACTCGTAGCTCGAACTGAGTTGCAGGCCGCCGACGATGGCGGCCAGCGGTCCGGAGGCGAGGAAGTGGCGGCCTTTGCCGAAGGGCAGTTCGTAGACGCCCGTGATTTCGAAACGATGCGGGCGGCCCATGGCGCCCTCCTGCCAGGTGGGTAACGTCTCGAAGGCGTTGAGGAACGTAGTGGCGGTGCGGTTGTATAGCTTGGTGTAGCTGGCATTTAGGCTGAGACCGCGCGAGAAGCGGCGCTGCAGATTGATGTCGAGCTGGTGGGTGCGCACGGCACCGAGACTGGGCAGCGAAAGCGTGACGCCGGACATCTGCGGGTACGGCTTCAGCAACTGCGCTTTGGTGGTGGTTGAGGCCGTAAAGAAGGAGTTCGAGGCGAGGTAGGCGTAGAGCGCCGGATTGGACGTGGCCAGTGCCGAGAGGTTCTTGATGCTGAACGGATTGGCAACGTTCGTGCTGAGGTTCGAGGCGTTGGCCGTGGCGGGCACGCCGGTGGAGCCATCGGCCCAGAACTTGGCGGGTACCGGGTTGAGGTTCTGGCTCATGCTGAGCGAATCCTCGTAGCCTCCACCGGAGTACACGTGACTCGAATAGGAGCCCGAGTAGGAGACTTCAAGCAGGGTGGTGGAGCCGAGCTGGCGCTGTACACTGGCTGTCCAGCGCTGCTGGCGCGAAGGCTCTGCCGCAGGGTTGACTGAGGTGAAACTGGTGCCGACCGAGGTCATGACGCCGAGCGCGCTGCCGAAGGGTGAGACGAAGCGCGAACCAGTGGAGAGCGTGGGGAAGGGATCGGCAATAGCGTTGGCGCTGGTGGTCCAGGTCATGCCGTAGTCGGTGGAAGGCACCGCCGTGGTGGTAGCGGAAAAGCCGGTTTGGGCGGGCGAGAGCGTCCAGGCGGTAAGGCTGTCGTAATAGACGCCGTAGCCGGCGCGCACAACGGTCTTGGGGTTGAACGAGTAGGCCACGCCGATGCGAGGCATGGGCATCAGGCTGGCTTGCCAGAGATTGCGCGAAGTAGAGCCGGCGCCGGGATAGAGGGAACCGCCGCTGACATTGAATGCGGTGGATGCGAGCTCGGCGATGGGCGCGGAGGCGTAGGCGGTTTGGGCCGCGGAGGCGATATCGAGCGCGGCCGCAGGAGCGAAGGCGCCAATCATGCGGTTGTAGCGTTCAGCCGGGCCGGTGGCCCATTCAAAGCGCAGGCCCAGGTTAAAGGTGAGCTTTGGCGTGACGCGGATGTCGTCCTGCAAATACCAGCCATAGGCCGGATTGTGCAGCGCCATGGTGGCGGGTGTGGCGATGGCCATGCTAGAAGGCAGGCCGAGCAGGAAGGCGGCCCAACTGTAGCCGAGCGTGCCGGTGGGCGTGTAGGTGTCGTCGTTTCTGCGTGTGTACGAGTTGTTGAATGTGAAGTTCCCCGACGTGTTTCCGCCCGTGGTGACGTTCTTGTAGTAGTGACGGACGTCGAAGCCGGCGCGGATGGTCTGGCGGCCAAGCATGTGCGAAAGCGTGGCTTGGCCGGAGCTGAGGCGTGTGTGGGTGAGCGTGGGATAGCCGCTCCCCATCGGGCCCAGCGTCTGATAGCCGGAAAGCGCCATGGTGGGCGCAATGGCCAGGCTGCCGGCGAAGTTGTCGATGTAAGAGGGCAGGCCTACGGCGGAGGGCTTCATGGCAAGCGCGGCGGCGGTGGCGCGATTGCCCTCGACGTGATCGTTGTCGGAAACCGTGACGTTCAGGACGGTGCGCGGTCCGGCCGAATAGACCCAGTTCACGGCGCCGCCGAAGTTGTTGCGGTACTGGTTGCTCTCGGCAAAGCCGGGCACGGTGGAGTGGGTCCAGTCGACGCGGTGCGACAGCCAGTCGTTCCAGTTCCAGCGCACGAAGAAACGGTGGGCGTTTGAGAGCTGATAGTCCACGCGGTGGGTGAGGGCGTAATAGTCGTAGACTTGCGGCACGTCGTAGCCGTAGTAGTTATTGAGCGGCTCGGTGGCGGAGTTGGCCGGGTTGTTGTTGGTGGCGGGCAGCAGCTTCAGGTAGGACGAATAGGCCGGATTGACAATGCGCGAGGCCGGAATGACGTTGCCCGGGAAGGCGGTGCGGACGTAGTGGCCGGAGCGCGCGGAGTCCGCCTGCACGGTAAGTGGATCGTAGACCTGATACTGAGCCGCGTTCACCAGCAGGAGGTCGGAAAAGTCGCCAGTGCGCTGGGCGGCAGTGGGAATGGTGTAGTTGATGGAGCTGGGCGTTTCCACTGAGCGGAAGGCGACACCGTCGAAATCGAAAAAGAAGAACAGCTTGTCCTTGCCGTTGTAGACATGTGGAATCACGACCGGACCACCCAACGCGGCGCCGTAGGTGTTGGCGTGGCCGGAGGGCTGGCGCGGTGTGGAGCGCAGAGCGTCGGCCAGCGTGGAGTTGCCGGCAGCCTCAGCGGCGGCGATCTTTTTGAAGTAGTTCTGCTTGACGAAGAACGAAGTGCCGTTCAAGCGCTGTTGGAACATGCGGTCGCTGAAAGAGCCGTGTAACTGATTGGAGCCGGACTTGGTGATGACCGCCATGTGAATGCCGGTAGTGTGACCGACGGCGGCGTCGAAGTTGAACGTCTCGATTTTTACTTCCTGAACAGCGTCCTCGAGTGGCTGATACGCAGTGGAATCCGATGGCCCGGAGCGCGCGATATTGGGCGCGCCGTCGAGCGAGAACGTGTTTTGCCCGACACCTCCGGCCATGGTGGTGCCCATGCCGGGCGACAGTGCGTGCAGGCCGTTGGTAGCGGCGATGACGCCGCTGCTGAAGACGGTGGGGGCGAAGCGCATCAGGTCCGTGGTGTTACCCCAGAACAGAGGCAGACTTTCGAGTGTGTGCGTATCGACGGAGCGGCCGGCGGTGACGCGGTCGGCCTCCAGCAGCGGGCTATCGGCGGTGACGGTAACCGTGCTGGATGTGGCGCCAACCTCGAGTTGGGCGCTGACGTCCAGACGCAGACCAAGTGAGAGCGTGATGCCAGAACGCTGAAAGGAGCGGAAGCCGTCGGCCTGTATGTTCACCTGATACTGGCCGGGCATCAGCAGGCCGGCTTCATAATAGCCGGTCTCGTTGGTGCGGGTTTTCGTTGTGATGTTGGTGCCGACGTTGGTGACTTCGACAGCGGCGGCGGGAACCGGGCGCGACTGCGCATCGGAGACATGGCCGAAAATGGCGCCGCGTGTCTCCTGTGCGCGAAGTGGAACAAACGTGGGCGTCAGCGCCAGCGCAACCGCCAGCAGGTAACGAACTTGGTACATGTATACTCCTCGGTTGAACACCGCCAGACAGAGGCGTCGCGTCGCGCGAAAGCACGGCGCCTGCCAGCGGGTAGCGGACGGCGACCCTCGGAAGCCGCTCTGTAGATGAGGAGCCCTGCGGCTGGCAAAATGTTTGCGCCGGCTGCAAACATTTCATTGCCCGAATGGCTCTTTCTCAATGAGAGGCAAGATTGAGGGCCGTGATAGGATGAACCCTGCCGTGGGCCAGAAACTGGACGAACAACGGGTGGAGCAGTTCATTTCCGCTCCCGGCCCGGAAACGTTCGCACCCGTGTTCGAGGCCTTTTATGGGCGTCTGATTCGCTATTTTTTACTGCACCGGATGAACCGCGCCGTGGCCGAGGACCTCAGCCAGGATGTGCTGATGGCGGTCTACCGCGGTGTGGCGGCGCTGCGGTCGCGCCAACTGTTCCGGGCATGGCTGTTCCGCATCGCCCGCAATGCGATGTTGCGTCATCTGAAGACGGCTGTGGAGACCGTGCCACTGGATGAAGCCCAGGCGCAGACAGTGGACGCGGCGCCCTGCTGGCCGGGCGAGGTGCACGACTGGCTGGTGGAGCTGTCGGGCAACGACCGTGAAATCCTCAATCTACGTTATGTCGAGGAGTTGAGCTACCAGGAGATTGCCGATGTGCTCGATTTGCCGATGGGGACGGTGAAGTGGCGCTTGTTTCACGCCAAGAAATGTCTGGCCGACGTGATGGAGAGCAGCGCGAGGGAGAGAGTCGTATGAATCACCCAATCACGGCCGGTGAATGGATTGATTATTGTGATGGAACGCTGGCCGAAGAGGCGCGACGGCGTGTGGAGGCGCATCTGCACGAGTGTGCGGAGTGCCGTGAAACGGCGCAGCGGCTGTTCCAGGTGGATGCGCGCCTGGCCGCGGCCGGCGCCGCCAGCCGGGCCTGTCTGACACCGGGGGCGGAGGCGGCGCGCGCGGCGCTGGCCGCGTTCGCGGTGCAAGCCGATCACACCGTACTAATGACGGCGCGGTTGGAACGGGCGCAGTGGCTGCTGAGTACATTGTGCGGTCCGATGGTGGCGCGGCGTGTGCTGCACGTGGCGGCGGAACGCACTGCGGCCGGTTGCCCGGAACGCATTGGAGTGGAGACATGGCCGCAGTTCATGGGTCACGTCACGCGCATGATGAGCTCCATTTGTGGCCAGCCGGCGGCGGCGGTGTTGTCTAGGACCATGGCATTATGACGGCGCGAGCGATCACTCCGGCGTGGATTGCCGCCGGCGCGGCGGCCGAGTTGGCAGCCTGGTGGGTAATGCGCCGGCTGACGCCGGATCCGGTGTCGTATGCGCAGGGCGAGGTGATTATTCTGGGCTTCTTTTCTGCGCTTGCCTATCTGTTGGCGCTGGCACTGTGTTTGCAGATTTCAAACGAATACGAAAAGCGCAGCTGGATGAGGTTGGGCTGGCTGGCGCTGGGCGCCATGGCCGCCATTTCGGCGGCGCGATACCTTTTCGACAACTCGTTGCCGCACCGGTTCTGGCCAGAACTGGCGACACCGGCGGTGATGGGTGTGACGCGCGAGGCATTCCTAGTGGCCGAGTTTCTGTGTCTTTTGGCCGGAGTGGTGGCGATCTGGATGGCGTTCCACGCGCTGGGCCTGGGCTTGCGGCTACTGAAGCGGGACCAGTTGCTCATGCTGGTGACCCTGGTGATGCTGGGTGTACTGATCTACGAACGCGACAGCCTTTCCGAGCATCAATCGAATTCACCGCTGGCCGTGGGCCTACAGTTGGCGAGCCATATTATTCTCGTGCTGGCGGCGGTATGCAGTGTGCCATTGCACCGGCTGTGTGTGCAAATGGGTGGCGGGCGAATGGCGCATTTCATGCGCCTGATTACGGCCTATGCGCTGCTGCGTAGCGGGGCGATCTTTGTCGGCATGATTGTGCTGGGCAACGGCGGCGGCGGATGGCTGGGCTTGGCGGCGACGCTCGCCTGGCGGTCGACCCCATGGGTGTTTGCATTGGCCGCAGTGGTGCGTTACGGCATGGTGGCGGCCGTCGAGCGAGAGGCCGCGCGTCACGTGTTGAGCCACGTACCCACTCACTGAATAAGGAGAAAAAACATGGATGGCACATACGGACGAAGGGGATTTCTGTCTTTAGCAACGGCAGTGGCCACGCCGGCTCGCCCGGTCCTAGGTGCGAACGACGTGATCCGGGTGGGCATCATCGGTTGCGGGGGACGTGGCCGGTCGCTGGCCGCCGAGTTTCTCAAACACTCCGATTGCCGCGTGACGGCAGTGTGTGATGTCAATCAGCGGCACGCCCGGCAGGCGGCGGCCGAATTGAGCGGGCAGGTGCAAGTACACACCGATTTGCGGCGCATCTACGATGCCGGCATCACCGATGTGGTGGTGATTGCCACGCCCAATCACTGGCATGCACTGGCCACAATCTGGGCCTGCCAGGCGGGGCTTGACGTCTATGTGGAGAAGCCGGCCTGCCACAATCTTTTTGAGGGCCGGCAGATGGTGGCGGCGGCGCGCAAGTACCGGCGGATGGTGCAAGTGGGCTCGCAAAACCGCAGTGTGGCGCACAATCGCCGGGCCGTGGAAATGCTGCGCTCCGGCGTTGTGGGCAAGCTCTACTACGCCCGCGGCATCTGCTACCGGCTGCGTCCGAGCATTGGGCGGACCGCACCGGAGGCCGTGCCCGCGGGCATTGACTGGAACCTGTTTCTCGGACCGGCGCCGTTGCGGCCCTACAGCCGCAACCGCTACGACTACAACTGGCATTGGATGTGGGAGACCGGTAACGGTGACATTGGCAACCAGGGAGTGCATGAGCTGGACTTGACGCGTTGGGGCCTGGGAGTGGAGCAACCGCTTCGAGTGGTGTCGAGTGGCAACAAGGCGATCTACGAT
>CAYZIX010000062.1:0-25451 GCA_964478395.1 uncultured Candidatus Solibacter sp. | reverse complement strand
CGGCCACGCCAGCTCGCGCGACCTTGTCGCGTGGGACGCGCAGCAGATGATCGACATCCCGCTGGACGGTGCACGCAACGCCTGGGCTCCGGAGATGGTCTGGGACGCGAAACAAAAACACTGGATAGTGTTTTGGTCGAGCACCATCCCCGGCAAGTTTCCGGACACGGAAAAGACCGGCGACAGCGGCTACAACCATCGCCTCTATGCGATGACTACGGACGATTTCAAGACGTTTTCCGAGCCGAAGCTGTGGTTCGACGCAGGCTTCAATTCGATTGACGCCACGGTGGCGCACACCGGCAAGCGCTGGACCATGGTCTTCAAGGACGAGCGCAAGACGCCCCTCCAGAAGCGGCTGCGGCTGGCGTTTTCAGACAGCGCAGCCGGGCCGTGGACCGGCATCACCGAGCCTTTCACCATCGATTGGATTGAAGGCCCATCGGCCGTGAAGGTGGGCGCGGACTGGCTGATCTATTTCGACCACTACACCAAGCCCCACTACTACGGCGCCTACCGCACGCGCGACTGGAAGACGTTCGAGGACGTCAGCAAGAAGCTAAGCTTTCCCGATGAGCCGCGCCACGGCACGGTGGTGCGCATCGACTCGAAGACCGCCGCGCGGCTGCGCGCGCTGCGTTAGTCGGCCTTGCGCGCCGGTCCGTACAGCACTTTGCCGGGCAGTGCGCCCGTCATGCGCCCGTCGCGCAACACGGCCTGCCCATTCACCCAGACATCGCGCACGCCAACCGAGTATTGGTGTGGGTGAATGAAGTCGGCCTTGTCGGCGACAATCGCCGGATCGAATAGCACGAGGTCCGCCCTCAGGCCGGCTTTGATCAGCCCGCGGTCGCTCAGGCCGAAGCGCGCGGCCGGGAAGCCCGACATTTTGCGCACGGCCTCTTCGAGTGTGAGCGTGTGACGCTCGCGCACGTAGCGGCCCAGCACGCGCGAAAACGTGCCGTAGTTGCGCGGGTGTGGCACGCCGCCGCTGGATGGCGCATAGACGCCGCCGTCGGAAGCGACCATCGAATAGGGCGAGCGCAGAATGCGCTCCAGATCGTCCTCTGAAATGGCGTGATAGATGGCTGAGCAGCCGCCGGCGAGCTGAATTTCGATGGCCGTTTCAGCGGCGTTCTCTACACTCGCAGCGCGCCCGCGTTCGGCCGTAATCTCGGCCAGGTTCTTGCCGGCCAGGCGCGGATCGAAAGCGCAGGAAGCCATGACAACGTTCTTAGGATCTCCCGCGCCGCGGTCTTCCATGATGCGGCGTTCGATCTCCGCCTTGATGCGGGCGCGCGTCTCCGGCGCGGCCAACCGCTCCTTCAACGCCGCGGCGCCGCCGGCCTGCGCCCATTGCGGGAACATCGCGCCTGTTCCCGTGGAAGAGGCCGTGTAAGGATAAACGTCGATGGTCGAGTCCACGCCACGGCCGCGCGCCTCTTCCACCAGTCGCAACGTCTCCACCGAAAGACCCCAGTTCGATTTGCCGATAATCTTGTGGTGCGTCACCTGCGTGGGCAGATGGCCCTCCTCACCAATGCGAATGGTCTCGCGCACGGAGGCGACGACGTCGGCGGCCTCGTCACGCATGTGCGACGTGTGGATGCCGCCCAGCGCGCCGACCACCTTGGCCAGCTCAATCACCTCTTCGGTGGGTGCGTAGTTGCCGGGCACGTAGAACAGGCCCGTCGACATGCCGAACGCGCCGTCCTCCATGGCCTGCCGCGCCAGCGCGCGCATCTGGTCCAGCTCTTCCGGGGTGGCGCGGCGGTTCTCCGTGCCCATCACCTTCTGGCGTATGGAGCCGTGCCCGGCCAGCATCCCCCAGTTAATGGCGATGCGCGTGGCGGCCAGTTTGTCGAGCCACGGCCGCAGCGGAATGGGCGAACTACCGTCCGGGCCTTCAAATATGGTGGTGACGCCCTGACGGATGTAGCTTTCGGCCTGAGGAAGGCGGAAAATGGCGGCGCGCGAGTGGGAGTGCGTGTCGACGAAGCCGGGCGCCAGCGCCAGGCCGTGCGCGTCAATCACCTCACGCGCCGGCGCGCCCTTCAGCGTGCCGATGGCCGCAATGGAGCCGTCGCGGACGCCGACATCGGCGCGATACCAGGCGTTGCCGGAGCCATCGTAGACGTGTGCATTCGTGATCAGAAAATCAAACTGGCCCTGCCCCATCAGAGGCAGGGCCAGCAACCAGCCCAAGGTCAGGCGCATTGCGCCATTGTAGCGACTCGTGAAGAAGATTAGCGCCAACCACGGCCGCGGCCATGGTCGCGGTCACGTTCGCGGAAGTCGCGGCGGTCGTAGCGGTCGTAGCGGTCGTAGCGGTCGCGGCGGTCCCAACGGTCGTCACGATCCCAGCGATCGTGCCGGTCGAAGCGCTCGTAGCGCCCTTCCCAGCGGTCGCGCGGGTAGCGTGGAGCATTCCAGTAGCCGCGCGTCCAAATGTGACGATGGCCGTTCCAGTTGTAATAGCCGGGCACCCAAATGTAGCCCGGCCCCGGAGCTGGAATCATCCGCTCGTAGGGAGGCGGCGGCGGAGGCGGCATCGTGCCGAAGCCGAAGTAGAACTCCCCGGCGGTGGCTCCAGTGGCCCCGAGCGTCAGGGCCAGAATCCCGATAGCGAATGTCTTCTTCATGGCGGATCTCCATGCGTCCTGGTTGGACTCGCTTTTTACTTATGCAGGCGCTGTGCCAAACACGTAAGTTGCTGATTCTGCGTTTGGCGCGCCGTCCCAGCGCCTTGAAAGTGGCCGCTTTCCACCACCAGAGCGCTCTCTTTCAGCCAGTTTCCGCGGTGGAGCGCGTCATAGAATGCTGACATGGTGTTTAAAGCGCTCGCTCTCGCTGCCTTGGCAGCCACTTTGTCGCCGGCCGGGATCCGCTGGACGGTTTCCACTCGTGATGAGGCGGGTGCACGCATCATCACCGCCACGGCGCGCAACACGGGCGCGGAGCCGGCCAAGGTCGGCCGCTACAAGCTGCATGAAGAAGTCGTGCGGCTCTCGCCGGACGCCGTCGCGTTAGTGATGTCCGGCTGGCAGGAGCCATCCACGGTGCAACGTATACGGGGCGCGAAGCCGCTCATCAGCCAAACGCTTACCGAACTCACCGATGGGCGAGCGTCGTTCCAGGCCGGTTTCATTACGTTCGATCGCGCGCAGACTACGCATGAGATTCGTTGGGACGAGGCGCGCGGCGCCGTCGTGGTCTCCTCCTACTGCGACTTTGGCTATTGGGAACTCGCGCCTGGCGTGGAGGTGGCGGCCGAAACGTTGCGCCTGGATACCACCGCCGATCCCTACGCGGCGCTGGAGCGTTGGGGCGAATTGGTGCAGGCGCACTACCATCCGCAGTTGTGGAAGAAGGCGCCCGCCGGCTGGGTGGGCTGGTCGTGGGTGGACAGTTTCAACGTGGAGCGCTACGAGGATGTGGTGCGCCGCAACGCCCGCGCCATTCGCCAGCGGCTCCCGGGCTGCGACGTGGACTACATCTGGGTCAGCATCGGCAATCTGGAAGACCGCCGGCCGGGCGCGTGGCTGCGCTGGAACTACAAGCTGTTTCCTTCCGGACCGCAAACACTGGTGCGGGATCTTGGCGCGCAGAACTACAAGTTTGGCCTCTGGGCCGGCGCCTATTGGCTGAACTCCGGGCTCAAAGAGGATTATGCGCAGTTGAAGGACGCCGTCCTCACGCGCGATGGCAAGCCGCTGGTGGTGCCGGGCGGGCAGTGGGGAGCGTCCTATATCCTGGACCCCACGCATCCCAAGGTAAAACAACATATTCGGGAAGTGTTTGAAACATGGCGTGGCTGGGGCGTGCGCTATTACATGATCGACTTCCTGAACGCCATCGGCGACGCCATCCCGGGTACGTTCCGGCCCGGCTCGTTTTATGACAAGTCGCTGGTCCCCGGTGCGCAGACCTTCCGCGAGGGGCTGAAGACCATTCGCGAAGCCGCCGGCGACGATACGTATCTGCTGGCCAGCACCGGGCCGACGTTGCAATCGGTGGGGCTGATGAGCGCCGTGCGCGCCGGGAACGACTATGGTGAGGGACGCCCGCTCGACGGCCCCGGCAAAGGCTTCTACCCTGCAACGTTTGTCATCAACCGCGCCGAGCACTGGACGTCGCACCGCCGCGCCACCGACGCCTGGGCCGGCAATTTCTTCACGCACAACCGTCTGTATTTGGCGGACTCCGGCAACGTCTTCACCATCGACAAACCCATTGCGCTGTCCGACGCGCAGATCTCGGCCACCATCTTCGGTTTGAACGGCGGCCCTGTGATGTTAGGCGATGATATCGATCGCATGGACGCCGGCCGCCTGGAAATGCTGCGCCAGCAGTTCCCGCGCCTGCTGGACTGCGCCCGCCCCATCGACCTGTTCACCTCGCCCGCGCCCGGCTACCCCAAGGCCTTCAAGCTGCACGTCAAGCGCGATTGGGACGAGTGGGATCTGGTGGCGGTGTTCAATTACACGAAGGAGCCGCTCGACTACAAGCTGGATGCGGATCCGGCGCGCGATGTGGTCTGGGACTTCTGGAACGGGCAGGTGGCGCAGTCGACAGTTGTACCCGCGCGGTCCGTGAAGCTGTGGCGTGTCTCGCGCCTGCGCGATTATCCGTGGCTCGTCTCCACCGATATGCACATCCGCCAGGGTCAGGCCGAAATCGAAATGTGTAAATGGGACGCCGCGTCAAAGACATTGACCCTGCGCGCCCGCCGCCCGGAGGCCAGCCACGGCAGTGCCTACGTCCGCGTGCCGAAAGGCATGGTGGTGGCCAATCCGGCGGGGCTCTGGATCGCCAAGGACGGCAACGACTCAACACTGCTCATCCGAGTCGATTTCGAGTTCAAGGACGGGCAGGCGGTGGAGCGACAGATCAGGTTCTAGCTAGCGCGTCATGGAGCGATCAGGGCCTCTCGTGTTCGAGTTGGCAACGATCCAGAAGTCGGCTATCGGAATAGGCGGCGCTAATCTCGATACAGCAACGTCGGAGTCCACACGTATTTGCCCGACCTGTTGATGTAGCCGTACTTGCCGTCTTTTGTTGAGACGAAGGCAAGCCCGTTGTGAAAATCTTCAGCGTTCTGTAGCGACATGAGCTGGATCACCATCTTGCCGGTCGTATCGATATAGCCCCACTTGCCTCCAATCATCACAGCCGCCAGACCTTCCGAGAAGTGAAAAGTGAGATCATACTTGGGCTCGATTACAGTCCTGCCGGTGCTGTCGATGAAGCCGTATTTGTTGCCGAATTTCCATCTGGCAAGACCATTCACGAAGTCACCCCACACCGTTGCGCAATCGGTCTCGCTCGGTGAGACCTTGGGTTGCAGGACCAGCGCGCCACGCACGTCAACATAGCCGCAGTTCCTGGTCCTATTGACCGGGGCCAATCCGCCGGAGAATGAGCTTGCCCACTGAAACTTGGGCATGACCACCCATCGTCCGGCCTTATCGATATGGCCCCAGCCATCACCGCCGGATGCCGACGTAGTAGCTGCTGCCAAGCCCTCCGAAAAGGGGTAGGCATATGTGAACTGCGCGGCAATTACCATCTTGCCCGTCTTGTCAATGTACCCTTTCTTCCCATCGACATCGACAAGAGCTAGGCCGTCGTGGAATGCGGCTTCCCCACTATCGCTCCCGATATTATTGTGTTCACCGTAGCTTGGGTCTTTTCGTTCATCAATGACGACTGCACCCGTCTTGTCAATGAACCCCCACTTCGCGTCAATGCCCAGTTGCGAACCAGAGACTTGCACGCGTGCCAGCCCTTCAGAAAACTCTTGCGCCCACGGAAACCGTGGCTCAATGACCACTTTGCCGGCTGTATCAAGGTAGCCCCATTTGTGATCACGCTCGAAACGGGCCAGACCCTCGGAGAAGTCGCCAACAGTGTCGAAGCAGAGTGGGATCGCAATCCTGCCGGTCTTGTCGATGAAACCGCCTCGCCCGCGATCTTCCACCGGGAACAATGGCTCATTTGCGGCCCCGCTGAGGCCGTTCCCGCGATTTGATGCCATGCAAACCTGATCTCGTGGCGCTCGCTCCGCGGCAAGTCTTCCGTCGGGTGTGACCTCTCGGCCGGAGCAGCCACCAAAGTTCGTTCCGTAATCCGCACACTCTCCCGCTGAGAAGTCGGCAGCGCTCCATTGGAGAAGTCCGGATGCACCGTCAAAGCTCCAAAGGAGCATGTGCTTGTCCGGGAAGAGAATCCAGTATGTTTCTGAGTAAGTGTTTCCTACGATCAGGAGGACGATGTTCTGTTGCTGTGCACGTACTTGCTCAATGAGGTCCGGCCGGTCCCTAAACTGCATGTCCTCCGTGAATGTTCGAAGCGCCTTGTCTCCGAATGACCGGTCCTGAACGTAGGAGATGCGAACCGCAACATGCGGATTGTCCTTGATGTACTGAGCAAGCCACGGCACAGACAAGACGAGGCTTTCATATTCTTCTGCGCTGGCAAGAAAACGCTCCACGCCCTGGACCTTGCCTTGCACTTGCTGGAGCACGAGTGCCACGCTGACGCTTGGCGGGAAAGACGGCTTGCGGAGTGTCACGTGGAGATTCACCTGCTCCGGTTCACCCTTGTAGGTTGCTGTTCCGTACTCTCGGTGGTGGTAAGGGTTTATGTCGGACGCCACGACCTGGTAACGAGTCCTAAGGGCAGCCAGCGCGTCGCCTGCTAAGTCCTCTGCGCCGAGCAGATTCCATTCTCGCTTAATAGAGCTCTTGGTGGTCTCCACAAGTTCATCAGCAAACGTCGACCCGCCCAAGCGGTCTTTGTTGGGAGATTTCTTTCCAAGAAGATTTGCGACTGCCCTGGAAATGTCCGTGTTGTACGTCTGCTCGCCAAACACCCCAACCGACCACGGAAGCATGAATGGGTAATAGGAGTGCGTTTCGGCACTCAGCTTGGCGCCATCCTCGAAGGTCACCTCCACAGCAGCCCGCGGATAGTCGTCGAACCTCACGTATTTGAACAGTTCTGGAACAATTCGCTCGACTTTCCGACGGTTCTTCAGTGTATCGGCGAGCAAAGCTCGCTGGGTTTCCGTGGCCCTAGCTACCTCCAGCCGAAAGCGGCCCTTCTGGTCGGCGATTTGTTCGTCGATCCACGCGGGCGTGATTCCCAAATTCGAAGGGTCCGGCGCAGAAATGATCGATGCTCTCAGCGCGGCAACCAACGCGTCGATTTTTGACTGCTCCACCTGTTTGCCGTCGTTTGCCAGGGTTCCGTTCTTGGCCCGAATCGAAACGGTTTCATCCTGCGGCGTTCCGAGGCCGCCCCATCCAGAATGGATTATGATCTCGCGAACTCGGACCTGAGCTGCGGCCCACCCACATGCCAACAGGAGTATTAGTGCCAGGTGGGTGCTGCGATATGGATAGGGAGGCACGCCCCTATTATCGGGTGCAGCGGCGCGAGAAAACACTACATGGGAGTGACTTGCGGGTTCTAAGGTAGAACGCAAAAAGATCACATGCCCCCGAAGCGCCCCGTCCCCACAGATCGACCCTCGTCGTGTCAAGACGCTTTGAACCGTGTTTTGCATGTGGCTCCAGGTGCCGCTGGGCCTTTTCGTCCTGCCTATTCCAGATACCGGCGAAAGAAATCCTTCATGCGGAGCAATGTGGCTTGGAAGTCAGCTTCGCTGTTGAAGAACCAGAGGTGCCTTTTTCCTTCCGCAGAGTACATTTCACACGGAACTCCCGCCGCCTGCAGGGCGCTGCACATCACCACCGACTGGCGATACGGCACAGTCGTATCTGCCGTGCCATGCAGGAAGAGCATCGGAGCAGATCGTCCTGAGACGTGAGTCAGCGGCGAGGCTTCTCTCCAGATCTCCGTTCCGGCGCTATAAGTCGTCCCCAGGAAGGCGGTCACGGCTGCGCCCGCTTCACCTTGGGTTAGTGAAGGCAAGTCGGTCGGGGGATTGAATGCTGCAACCGCCCGGACCTCCTCAGCGGGATTCGCGCCAACACCAAGCAACGCCGCCAAATGCCCACCTGCGGATTGCCCGGCAGCACCTATTCGCTGCGGGTCGATTCTGTACTTCCCTGCGTGTGCGCGCACCCACCGGACTGCGGCGCGCGAATCCTCAATCGCCGCCGGGTATTTTGCCTCAGCCGACAGCCGATACTCAATCGTGACTCCCACGAAACCGATCGTGGCCATCTGGGCGGCGTACCGGTAGAATTGGCGGCGCGACCCGGAGTTCCATCCGCCACCGTGCAGGTAGATCACTGCCGGGAACGGACCTTTGCCGGACTTCGGGCTGAAAAGATCCAGCTGTAGATTGTGGCCGCCGCGGCTGGCGTAAGTCAGATCAGGAACGAATTCTACACCGGGCGGCAAGTCGGGCGCCTGTGATTGTGCCACGCTGACCGCCAGAACAGCAAAGCACCAAACTCGGAGCATGTGATTTGATTGTACAGGGTGGGAATTGCGCAACGCCTTTTGCAGCCGGCCTGGTTCGGGGCGAATAGCGCGCCACCTGGAGATTGCCCGGCCAGAAGCCTCGCTCTGGCGCTCCTGGCTGACGCGCCGCTCGGAAGCGGGTCTCAAACACCACTCCGCCAGCCCGCTCTACCAATATTTCTCCCTATCTCATCAATAACTTACAGCCGATCCCTTGCCCCCTACGCGTGCGACAATCGGATTAAAAGAGGCAGACCGCCCAATCAGCGGCTCTGCCTCTTTTCCATTTCACGCACGGGAGATTTTCACCATGGCCAGCGCCGCTCAGATTACCGCAAACCGTCTCAATGCCCAGCACTCCACCGGACCGCGCACGCTCGAAGGTAAGGCGCGTTCCTCGCAAAATGCCCTCAAATCCGGCTTCTGTTCCGCCGCGCTCGTCGTTCCACCCGAAATGCGCGCCGAATTCGACGAATATCGCGCCGGACTGCTGAAATCCACGGCTCCGCAAACCGCCATTGAGGAGGACTACTTCCGCCGCATGTTGCTCAGCGGCTGGAATCTGATCCGTGTCCAGGAAGCCGAGACCCAGGAACTGTTCGGCGCCGCCGACGCCACGCGCCTGGACCTGCTCACCCGCTATCGTCGCGACCTCGAACGCTCCTACGACCGTGCGCTGAAAGCCCTCCGCGAACTCCAGCGCGAACGCGTCGCCCGCTGCGCTGCCAGCGCTGAAATGCGCGAGGCTTTGGCGGAAGAAGCGCCGCTCGCCGTGCCCCCTCGCCCGCGACCCATGACCAGCGCCGAAATGCGTGAAATCATTGATCAGAGCGTCGTCCCGACACTTCCACGAAGCGAACCGGATCTGGCCCCCGGCCTCTTCGCCGCGATGCCGCCCCAGGCCCTCGGCGAATAGTTTTGAACCCGGTTGGAGCTCGAAGCGTATAAACTTCCAAGGAACGCTGTCCCTTGGAAAACCTGATCCGCGACATCCAATACGGCCTGCGCGCCCTGGCGCGCGAAAAGGGCTTTTCGGCCACGGTGGTGCTGACGTTGGCGGTCTGCATTGCGGCCAACACGGCCATGTTCGCCATCGTCCACTCCATTCTGCTGCGCCCGCTGCCGGGCCCGAACTCGGACCGCATTGTGATGATCGCGAACCGTTATCCGAAGGCCGGCGGTTCGCCCAATCAGGTCACGTCGAGCGGCGCGGACTACTACGACCGGTTGCGCTCGGTGACGGCGCTGGACGAGCAGGCGCTGTTCCGCTCGGCCGACCGCACCGTGGACATCCAAGGCACGGCCACACGTATGGAAGGCATGGCCGTCACGCCGTCGTTCTTCCGGCTGGTGGGCGTCGCGCCCGCCGTGGGGCGCGGCTTCACGACTGAGGAGGGCGAAACCGGCGCGGATCATAAGGTGATCCTCAGCGACGCCTTCAGCCGCCAGTTGTTCGGCGCCGGCTCTCCGCTGGGGCGCACGCTGCGCATTGGCGCGGAGCCCTACACCATTGTCGGCGTCATGCCGCCGGGCTTTGTCTTCGTGGAGCCGGAGGTGCGGCTGTGGACCCCGCTGGCGCTGGACGCGCATCAAAAGACCCAGCATCACAACAACAGTTGGGTGAACATCGGCCGCCTGCGACCCGGCGCCACCATCGCCCAGGCGCAGGCCCAGGTGGACGCGCTGAACAAGGCCAACCTGGACCGCTTCCCCGAGTTCAAGCAAATTCTCATCGACGCCGGCTTCCACTCGCGCGTGGAGCCGCTGCGCGACATGCTGGTGAAAGAAGTGAAGGGCGCGCTCTACCTGCTGTGGGGCGGCGCGGCCTTTGTCCTGCTCATCGGCGGGCTGAATGTCGCCAACCTGGTGCTGGCTCGGACCAGTGTGCGGAAAAAGGAGCTGGCCACGCGTCTGGCGCTGGGCGCCGGACGGGCGCGGCTGGCCCGCCAGTTGATTGTCGAAAACGTGCTGGTGGCGCTCACAGGCGGCGTGGCCGGCGTGGGGCTGGGCTGGGGGTTGCTGCAGGCGCTCAGCGTGATTGGGCTGGACCGTCTGCCGCGCGCCGCCGAAGTGCGCATCGACGGGACTGTGATTGTGGTGGCGCTGGCCCTGGCCGTCGTGGTGGGCGTGCTCATCGGGCTGGCGCCGCTGGCCGGCATCCTGCGCTCGAACGTCAACCAGATGCTGCGCGATTCCGGCCGCTCCGGTACGGGCGGCGCAGGCGTGCGGCGTGTGCGTCAGGCGCTGGTGGCGGCCGAGGTGGCCTTCGCCTTCGTGCTGGCTGTGGGCGCGGGCCTGCTGCTGGCCAGCTTCCGGCAGTTGCTGGCTGTCGACCCGGGCTTCACGGCCGGGGGAGTGATGACGGCTACGTCCAGCGCGCCGCAAGCCCGCTACGCCGGCGATGCGGAGTTGGGCGCGTTGATGAACCGGATGCTCGAATCCGTCCGCCGCCAGCCGGGCCTCCAGCAGGCCGGCGCCACCACCACTGTTCCGTTCAGCGGCGACCACAGCGACAGCGTCATCCTGGCCGAGGGCTACCAGATGAAGTCCGGCGAGTCGGTCATCTCGCCCAGTAAGCTGTCGGTCACGCCCGGTTACTTCGACACCATGCGCATCCGGTTGCTGCGTGGCCGCGACTTCGACGCGCGCGACGATGTCGCCGCGCCGCCCGTCATCATCATCGACGAACAGTTGGCGCGCCACTTCTGGCCGGGCCAGGACCCGGTCGGCCGCCGTATGTACCAGCCGGATTCGCCGGATGTCACCAAGACTGGCCCCAACACGCGCTGGCTCACCGTGGTTGGCGTGGTGCGCACCGTGCGGATGGACAATGTGGCGGGCAACCAGTCGGCCAGTGGCGCTTACTACTTCCCTTACGCTCAGGAGCCGCAGCGTGTCTTCACCATCGTCGCGCGCTCCACGCTGGACGAGGCCGCGCAGGCCCCAGCCTTGCGCGCGGCTATCTCGGCCGTCGATCCCGGCCTGGCGTTGTTCAACGTACGCACCATGACGGAGTGGACTGAGCTGTCGCTGGCCTCGCGCCGCACGGCCATGCTGCTGGCTGTGGGCTTCGGCGCAGTGGCCATGCTGCTGTCGGCCATCGGCATCTACGGCGTGCTGGCCTATCTGGTGGCGCGGCGGCGGCGTGAAATCGGCATCCGCGCGGCGCTCGGCTGCACGGGCGCGGGCATTGTCCGCCTGGTGCTGGCCGAGGGCCTGACGCTGGTGGCCCTGGGGCTGTGCGTGGGGCTGGCCGGCGCCGTGGTGTTGCGGAAAGCGGTGGCTAGCCAGGTCTACGGCGTGCAGCCGATGGACCCGTTGGTGTTGGGCGGGGCTATGGCCATGTTAGGGACGGTGGCGCTCATTGCCTGTATCGAACCGGCGCGGCGCGCTTTGCGCGTAGATCCGGTGCGCGTCCTGGCCGACGAGTAGTCCCTAATAACGAGCCGTGGTCGGCCGGCCCTGCGCCTCGCCGCGTAGCCAGACATACAGCGGCGCGCGCGGCGCGGGTGGCGGCCACGGAACGGCAATGGAGAGCACCTGCCGGTGCGCGTCGCCGGCTACTGGAGCGGGCAGTCCACGCACGGGCAAGCCATGCGAAGGGTCCCAGCCCGCCTGTTCCACGGTTTCCAGATCCTGGCCCTTCAACGTGGCGGCGTAGGAGGTGTCGTCGACTTTATCGCCGCTAACCTCTAACGTGTCGATGCGCGGCAGACGCACGACGCGGCCCAGCGGAACGGCGTCCGAACGGCCTTCCGTGCTGGATTCGACAACGGCCTGCAACTGGCAGCCGGCTTGACCCACTTCGCCTGCGTCCAGTGAGAGAAACAGCATCCCGTTGCCGGCTGAGCCCAGCCGCGCCGTACCGCGTTGTTCGCCGGGGCGCAGCGTGAGCGGCGTCAGCGTTTCACGCGGCTCTGCGCAGGCAACGTCGATGCGTGGCTCGTTGACAGCCTTGGCCAGACGCATGGCGAAGCTGGCGGCGTAGCCCGCGGGCAACTCGTCCTTGGCCAGAGCGACGGTGAGTTCGGCGGGCAACGAGGGTTGCACTTGGGTGATGCGCGGGCGCGGGCCGGCTACAAGGATCGCATCCTTCACTACCAGCGGACTCTCGCGGCCCGCGACGGTGAGCGCCAAATCAAGCTTCTGCCCGGCATGCGCGGCGGAGCCCAGACGGACCACGGCGCGCGCACCATCGCGCAGATCAATTTGCGCCCCGTCGGCGGCCAGATGAGTGATGCGCTCCAGGCCCGAGCCTTGCAGCGTGACCGTCTGCTCTTTTTCGCCTACGTTGACGCGCAGCGGCGTGTTGGTCAATTGCGGATTGGGCGGCAGCACGCGCAGGGGCACCTCCTGGCGCTTGCCGTCGGCTTGCGTCACCAGCAGCGAATAATCGCCGCGCTCCATCGTGCGCGGATTCAGATCCACGCTCAGGTGAGGCTGCACGCCGCCGCGGCGGCCTTGCGCCAGGTCGTAGGTGAGCGTGGTGGGTGTGGAGCGGCGTTCGGCCGCCTTCCGCAGTTCAACCTTCTCGACAAACTGGAAGTCGGCGCCGGCAAGATCCACGGTGAGCGGCGCGGCGCCCTCCACCAAACGGTCCTGCGACGCGGGCGTCAGTTTGGCGGAGGTGAGGTCCGGAATGGTGTGAACAGAGATTTCGCCGCCCACGCGGAACGGTGTCCAGTCCCAGTCCGCGCCCAGACGGTAAGCACCGGACGGCAGCGTGGCGCGGGTCAGATCGAGTTCCAGTGTGCCGTCGGAGGCGGTGTGTACGGTCACCGGCGCGGCAGCGGCGTTTGAGTTGATCGGCTCCAGGCGCCAGGCGTGCGCGCGGTCGACCACTTTCCACTCCTCCGGTGCAACGCGCTTTACGGCGATGGGGGACTTCAGCGCTAGCGGTACGTGTGTGGGGCCCGCTAACTCCAGTTTGGGCGCCGCCTGGTCCGGCACGCGCAATGCCCACAGAAACGCAATGCGTGTATGCGACTTCGTGTCGCGCTTGGCGCAAAGCGACATGGTCTCGTCTTTCGTCGGCTGCGCCAGTGCAGAGCGGAACTCGGTGTTCGGAAACATCATGTTCCGCATGCTGACCAGCACGGAGGCGCCGCCCGCCGCCAGTCCGACCGTGTTGCCGAGGAAGAGCCCGCCCACGGCCGCGGCCAGCGAGGCCGACTGCTGCATGCGCACCGACGTCTGCGTCGCCAGCGGGTCGTAGCTGGACAACGAAGGGTTCAGCGCCTTCAGCATGGCCAACGCCTGCTGGTCGCCCGACGCCGTCCGGTCCAGCTTGCCGGGCGTGGCGCCGTATTGCGCGGCGAAGGCGCTCATGGCGGTGTTGAGGTTTTCCTTGGCGTTGGGCTCGCTGTTTTGTAGCGTCAGAGCGGAGATCAGCGCCTCAGTGGCTTGCGTTTTTTCGGTGTAATCGGCAAGCTGCAGCACCATCTCGCGATCCTTCTCAACCAGTGACGTCACTTTGCCGGTCTCGAGCCCCTGCGGGCCGTAGACCACGGCAACGGCGCCCGTGCGGATGGGGACGTCCCATTCGGTTGCCTCGTTAGCCGGTTTCGGCTTCAATACAGTGATCTTGGTGTGCTCCGTCACCTCGCCGGCGGGCAGCAATACCAGCGCCACCTCGGCCTTCTTGCGGTCGTCGGAAGGAATATCCACGGGCCGGTAGAGGATCTTCTGGCCGGCGGCCAGGACATTCACCGAACGGATAGGCCGCGGGGCCAGCCCGGGTGTCGGCTGGACGCGAAGGTCAAACGTGCCGACGGGCGAACCGGTGGTGCATGTGCGTGTCGCAGCCCAGGCGGAAGAGCTGATCAAGCAGCACGATAGAAGGAACAGAGCGGAACTGCGCAAACCTGGATTGACTCCTCACCGTATCAAGACGCATTCCAGAGCCAAAAAGGCGCGTCTAATGGGTGAAGTCTGCTCAATCCTTGGCCGAAGCCGTAAGCCAGGCCAGATTGAAGCGCGCAAACGTCATCTTCTGATAAGGGTTTTGTTCGCCACGCTCGTAGAAGACGCCGATGGTTCCATCGCGCAAGGCGATGACCGTGGAATAGGCGGCGGGGCCAGCGTAGAGGACACGCTCGACCGGCCACGTCTTGCCTTCGTCGTAGCTGAGCTTAACGGTGAGGCGCTCGCGCTTGGTGCTGGCGTCGTTCGTGAACACGACCACGGGCTTCCCGCCACGCGGCGTGAAGCGCATCAGGCCTGCGTTGCAGATGGAGTCGATCAGCGCCGGATCTTCCTCGGGCGGGCCGTGAGTCACGCCACCATCCTTGGAACGCGCAATCAGGCGGTGATGTCCGCGCCGCATGTTTTGCAGGATGGTGCCGTCGCCCAGCTCAATGGCGCGATTTTCGTCGCAGCCGGGACCGGCCACATTGCCCACCTTCCACGTCTTGCCGCCGTCGTCGCTGTAGGCGTTGCGGGCCTCGAAGGTGCGGTCAGCGCGGTAGACGGCAAGCGGCAACAGGTAGCGGCCGCTGCGGGTCTGGATGTTGGTGCCGGAGGTGACAAACAGCGAGCCCCAGGCCGGGTCTTTGAGCTGCGGCGTCAGATCGAGCGGCTCCGACCAGGTGGCGCCGTCGTCGTCGCTGTAGATGGCGTGCGCCTGCATGGTCGTTGGGCCGGTGACGGCGCCGGGCCGCGAGGCGAACGTGCCGATGCCGGGCGGTCCATAGGCGTGGAAGCACCAGACGCGGCCGGTTTTGCGATCCAGCAGCAGCGACGGGTCGCCAATGCCGCCCTCTTTTACCTCACGCAGAATCTTCTGTTCGGACCACGTCTTGCCGCGGTCCATACTGCGGCGGATGACCAGCGCGATGTCGTTGGGCAGGTCGTTCAAGCTGGGGCGGCGGGCGTCGGCAACGGCAATCAGGGTGCCTTTCTTCGTCTCCACCAGTGCCGGAATGCGGTAGGCGCGTGCGCCGTTGGTGCGTTCGACGAAAAGATCGACCTGATCAAGGAACGGCTTTTCCGCGGCTGCGGCAGCCATACTAAGCAGGAAAACAGAGATGAATGGCGGCAAATACCTTAGCTGCATTGTCTACATCCTATCGCGCGAGCTGTATTGGAGGGGATGCGGCACCTCTCATCAAGAATGTATACTAACCGAAGTTCGCAGGCTCTCCCCTGTAGACCTGAGGTCGCGAACAAAATTGGGAGGGAATCCAGTGCGTAAACTTACTGTAATTGCATGCCTGCTGTATGCGTTCACGGCTAGCTCATTGGCCGCAACCAGATACATCGTGGTTGCGCCGGGTCAGGGAAACGGAAGCACGGCCGCGGTTGCGGCCGCCGTAAAATCCGCCGGTGGCACGACGGTAAAGACCTTCGAAAAGATCGGCATTCTGGTCGCTGAATCCAGCGCGGCCAACTTCGCAGCGACACTTCAAAAGAGCGCGTCGGTCACGTCGGTTGCGCCCGATAAGGAAGTGCAGTGGATCAACCCGGTCACGGTGGAGGCGACATCAATTGAGCCGGGTCAGGAGAGCCTCAACGCTGAGCCGTACAGCGCCTACCAGTGGAATATGCGCGTCATCGGCGCAGACAAGACCGCGGCCGCGGGCTATCTTGGCCAAGGCGCGCGCGTGGCCGTACTCGACGCGGGTGTCTGGACGATGCACCCGGATATCTCTCCGAATCTGAATATGGCGCTGAGCACGTCGTTCGTGCCGTCGGAGCCAGATGTAAACCCATACGTATACGGTTTCAACCACGGCACACACGTGGTCGGCATCATTGCCGCGCCAATCAATAACCGGGGCATTCAGGGCGTTGCGCCGCTGGCCGAGATCGTAGCGGTGAAGGTGTTGAGTTCGGCGACGGGCAGCGGCTCGTTCGCGTGGCTGATTGAGGGCATCCTGTACGCCAGTGGGCCCGAAGTGCACGCCGACGTGATCAACATGAGCCTGGGCGCGACGTTCGACCGCATCAACGCAGGCGGCGACGGCAGCGGTCCGCTGATTGCGGCATTGGCTCGCGCGGTCAATCACGCGACAGCCGCCGGCACGTTGGTGGTTGCGTCGGCGGGCAACGAAGGCGTGAATCTGAACAGCCGGTTGTGGTCGATTCCGGCGCAGAGCGGCAACGGCATGGCCGTGTCGGCAACAGCGCCCTACAAGCAGGCCGACTTCGACAACTTCGCCAGCTACAGCAACTATGGCCAGTCCGTCATCAACGTGGCGGCGCCGGGTGGGGACTATCTGACCGGCGGCTCGTCGGCCGACATGGTGCTGGCTCCTGGCGGCATGACGGCAGCGGGAGCTTCGCAATACTTCTTTGCAGCCGGCACCTCCATGGCGGCTCCGCACGTTTCGGGGCTGGCGGCGCTGCTGGTGGGCAAGTATGGGCACATGTCGCCGGCGAAACTGCAGGCGCTGATTGAGAAGACGGCAGTCGATCTGTACAAGCCGGGCGCGGACGCGTATTCCGGTAAGGGCCGTATCGACGCCTGGGCGGCATTGCAGTAAACGCCGCTTCCGCGGAGTAGAAATGGGCAGGCTTCGGCCTGCCCATTTTTGTTTTCGGCGGTACCGGGGCTAACATAGTGGCCACAGGAGAAGACCACGATGGCTGCCAAAAAACTGTTGATGTTGGTTGGCGACTACGTCGAGGACTATGAGGTGATGGTCCCGTTCCAGGCGTTGAAGATGGTGGGCCATACGGTGGACGCCGTCTGTCCGGGTAAACGCGCCGGTGAGAGTGTCCGCACCGCCATCCACGACTTCGAGGGCGACCAGACTTACAGCGAGAAGCGCGGGCACAACTTCACACTGAACGCGACGTTCGATTCAGTGACGCCGGAATCCTATGACGGACTTGTAATCCCCGGCGGGCGGGCGCCGGAGTATTTGCGGCTGAACGCGCGCTTGCTCGACATTGTGCGTCACTTCGCCGCTGCCGGTAAGCCGATTGCCGCCATCTGCCACGGGCCGCAGATTTTAGCTGCGGCCGGCGTGCTGGAGGGCGCGGGCTGTAGTTGCTATCCAGCCGTTGAGCCGGAGGTCACGGGCTCAGGCGGCCAATATCAGGCCGTGGCCATCGACCAAGCCTTCACTTCCGGAAATCTGGTGACAGCCCCGGCGTGGCCGGCTCATCCGGCATGGCTCGCCCAGTTCTTGAAGGTGCTGGGCACGAAGATCGAGCTGTAGCGCTCTCAGGCCAGTCCGGCCAGCATCAGGTCGAAATATGCCGGCCGGATGACATAGCGTTTCAGCAGCCAGCCCGCGCGGTGCTCGCGGCCCGGGTCGAGCAGCGGCATGGTGGGCCGCGGCTGTTTCGTGTAATCGAATTCAGCCATCAACACCTTGCCGTATTCGGTAATCAACGGGCAGGCGGTGTAGCCGTTATAGCGGGCCTGCGGAGCGCGGCCCTCCATCAGCGCAATCAGATTGGCGGCGGCGACGGGCGCCTGCATGCGGATGGCGGCGCCGGTTTTTGAAGTGGGCAGGCCGGCGACATCGCCCACCACGCAGACGTTCTTGTAGCGCGGGTGGATCAGCGTGGCCGGATCGGCCGGCACCCAGTCAGCATGCTTGCCGGTCTTGGGGTCGAAGGCCAAGTCGGAGTCCTTGACGAACGCAGGCGCGCTCATTGGCGGCACTACGTGGAGAAAATCGTAGTCCACGGTGACGAAGTCGCCTGTAGGGGCCTCCTTGCCGCGCCGTTCGAAGGTCACCTTGCGGGCGGCGGTGTCGACGGCCTTGATGCGGTGATTGAAGACCGCCGGGATGTGGCGTTCGGCGTAGATCTGCTCCAGGCGCCGGGCGAACGGCTGCTCGTCGAACATGTGGTGCGAGGCGCTAAACAGGCGGATATCGACGCGGTCCCGCGCGCCCTGGCGCCGGCAGTAGTCCTCCGTCAGCATATTGATCTTCTTGGGTGCGCCGCCGCACTTCAGCTTGGTCCAGGTGTCGGTGAAATACGCCCGGCCGCCGGTGCGGGCCAGCGCCTCGATGGCCCGCCAGCAGCGTTGAGCGCCCTGAAAGTCGTAGATGCAATGAACGTTGCCTTCGCCCAGGCGATTGCGGTCGAGCCCTTCAATCTGGTCGAAATGCATCTCCAGGCCGGGGCAGAGTACCAGGAAATCGTAGGGCAGCGCACCGGAATGGGCTGTTTCCAGGCGATTCTGGGCAGCGTCGATGGTTTTGACGCTGTCCCGGACCCAGCGCACGCCGGCCGGCATCAACGTCTCCTCGCGGCGCACCACTTCTTGTGGCGAGAAGACGCCGGCCGCCACCAGCGTGAAGCCCGGCTGATAGTAATGATCTTCGGCTGGATCGACGATAGTAATGTCAGGTTGGGCCAGGGTGCGGTGCAGGCGTGCGGCGATGTTCAGTCCGGCCGAACCGCCACCGATGATGACAATCTTGCCTTTGGCGTGGCTGGAGGGAGACGCGTAGCGCCAGACGCCGTAGCCGGCAAGGCCAGCTCCGGCAAGAGCCGAGGCTTGGAGAAAGCGCCGGCGCGTGATATGTGAATCAATAGGCATGACGGTGAGGAATGTAGACCTTCGGAGGTATTATATCGGCCTGTCACCGACTGGCGGTCGGTTGCGTCTGGTAGATTGAGGTTAGAAGCACTTCGGATGAAGCGAGTTTTGATAGTTGGGTGCCTGGCGGTCAGCCTGGCTTGGGGTGGCTCGGATATTGAGCGCGCGCAAGCGCTCTATAACCACACCGAATACAATGCGGTGCTCGATCTGCTGAAGCGCTCGCCCGAGGCTAAGACGGTTGCCGGCTACGAGATAGCGGGCAAGGCGGCCTACCAGTTGGGTGATTTCAAACGCGCTATCGACGCCTTTGAAAAGGCTGTCCAGATGCAGCCGGGCAGTGCGCGGCTGGAGAACTGGCTGGGCCGGGCCTGGGGCCGGCGCGCCGAAACCTCGAATCCGCTAATGGCGCCAAGCTACGCCAGCCGTTCCCGCCAACATTTCGAACGGGCCGTTGAACTGGATCCGAAGAATGAAGACGCGGTCGACGACCTCTTCTCTTATTACCTGGAGGCGCCGGGCTTCCTCGGCGGCGGCACCGACAAGGCCCAGGCGCTGGCCGAGCGGATCAAACAGAACGATCCGGCCGAATATCACGGCGCATTGGCTCAATTGGCTGAGCGCCGTAAGCAGTACGATTTTGCCGAGGCGCAACTGCGCCGGGCTGCGGAACTGGCTCCGCGTCAGGCCGGGCGCCTAGTGGATCTGGCTAAATTCCTCGCCCGCCGTGGCAAGTTGAACGAGGCCGAAAAGACCTTCCAGTTGGCGGCCAAGACCGATCCGGGCAATCGTGGCGTATTGTTTGCGCGGGCGGAAACCTACATTGCCGGTGGCCGTAACCTGGCCGAGGCGCGGCGCATTCTTGAGGAGTACGTGCGCAGCCCGTTGACTCCTGACGACCCGTCGCGTGAAGAGGCGCGGCGTCTGCTGAAACGCGTCTCGAACTGAGCGCAATGGAGAACACTCTGGCGTGAGCAGCGGGCAGTACTTGTGGGAGGCCCTGCGCTTCTCGGCGCAGGCCCTCAGGGCCAATCCGGTACGTACGCTGCTTACCGCGTTGGGACTGTTGATTGGCAATGCCAGCGTCATTCTGGTGGTGACCATCTCGATCACCAGCCGCGACCTGATTCTGGATCGCATTCGAGGCATCGGCTCCAATCTCGTCTCGGCCTACTATGACGCCGGCGCGCAGGACGCCACCAAGGTGAACGCCGATTACGTCAAACTGGCCGACGTTGAGGCCGCGCGCCGCGCTTTCGGCCCAAGGCTGGTGGCCGCCTCGGCCGTGATCAATTCAACCGACCGTCTGGTGATGGACGGCCGAGAGCGCGACGTGCGCGTAATCGGCACCGACGAATACTACCCGCAGGTGCGCAACCTGCGCCTGCTGTCCGGGCGGCTATTCGATTTTTCCGATATCGAACTGCGCCAGAAGGTAGCCCTGCTCGACGAGAAACTGGCCACTACACTATTCGGCTCGGCCTCTTCCAGCGTGGGCCGGATTATCAAGATCCACGGGTTGCAGTTCACGATTGTGGGGGTGTTCAAGGAGCGCACTTCGACGTTCGGCCAGTCGGAGTTGGGCGATAGCGGCGCATCGTTGATTCCGTTCACCGTGCAGCAGTATTTCGAGACCGTGGAACGCGTCGATCCGATGTACTTGCAGGTGAGCGACTCGAACGACGTGCAGGCCGTGACGGCGGAACTGGCCAGTCTGCTGGCCTCCCGGCATCGCGCCGGGGCGCGTTACGCCGTGCAGAATCTGACCGGAATTCTTGAAACGGCGGAGACCATCGCGTCGGTGCTCACATTGGTGCTGATTCTGGTGAGCGCTATCGCGCTGGTCATTTCCGGAATCGGCATCATGAACATCATGCTGGTGACGGTGACGGAGCGGACCCGGGAAATAGGCATCCGCATGTCGCTGGGCGCGCCACGGCGTGCGGTGCTGCTGCAATTCCTGCTGGAGGCCGTGCTGATCAGCGTGGGCGGCGGGCTGGTGGGCATACTGGCCGGCGTGGCGGTGCCGGTTGTGGCGGACCTGATGCAGGACGAGATTCACATCCCCATCTCAGCGCTTTCTATCGCCGTCGCATTCGGCGTGTCGCTCAGCGTAGGGGTCATCTTTGGATTATTGCCAGCCAACCGGGCGGCACGGCTGAATCCAACTGAGGCATTGAGGTACGAATGAGACGCATCACAATTCTGCTGCTGAGTTGCACCCTGGCGGCCGGGGCGGAAACGCGGACTCTGACGCTCAAGCAGGCTGTCGCGCTGGCGCTGAACCAGAATCTGGATCTGGCGCTCGCCAAGCTGGATGAGCTCAAGGCAAGTTGGGAGGTGCGCGCCACCAAGGAGCCGCTGTTGCCCCGGCTTTCCGTGGGTACGGGCGTGGCCTATTCGAACGGAATGCCGATGAGCGTGGACGGCTCGCTGCCGGCCATCTTCCAGGCCAAAGCAACGCGCGGCCTCTGGAATCCGCAACAAGGCTACCAGGTGGCTCAGGCGCGGGAAGCGGCGCGCGGCACGGCGCTGGGCGCCGCGTTACAGCGCGATGAGGTGGCATTGCGGGTGGTGAGCCTGTTTCTGGATCTGGAACGCACCACCGAGGCGTGTCACGTGACCCAACGCCAGATCGAGCCGTTGGAGCGGATTGAGGCCGCCGTGCGGCTACGGGTCGAAGAGGGCCGCGAGTTGCCGCTTGAGGCGCGCCGGGCGGAGTTGAATCTGGCGCGGACGCGTCACAAGATGCAGACGCTTGAAACACAGCGGATCACGCTCGGCCGCTCATTGGCGTTGGCCTTGGGTTTGGCGGCAAACATTGAAGTGGCGCCAGCCCGCGAGGAGCGGGTCGCACCTCAGTTGCCGTCCAATGAGGACGCCTCGGTTAACGAGGCGCTGACGGACAACCGCCAGATCCGCAAGCTGGAGTCGGACCTGGCGGCCAAAAACCTGGAGGTGCGCTCCATCCGCGCCGCGCGCCTGCCACGCATTGATCTGGTGGCGCAGTACGCGATGCTGTCGAAGTACAACCACTTCGAGGACTACTACCGGACCTTCAAACGCAACAACGGACAGATCGGCGCGTCGGTGCAGATCCCGGTGTTCTCGTCGAGCGCCGACGAAGCGCGCGCCGCGCAGTCCGAGATCGACGCCCGCCGGCTGCGGCTCCAGATCTCCAACTTGCGTCATCAGGTGGAGGCCGACACGCGTCAGGCCTGGGAGCGGATTCACGACGCCGAATCGGCGCGCGAACTGGCCAAGCTCGACTTGGACGTGCAGCGGGAGCAGGTGGGTGTGCTGCTCAGCCAGATGGAAGAGGGCCGCGCTTCGCTACGCCAGTTGGAGGAGGCGCGCTTTCAGGAGCAGGAGCGCTGGCTGGCCTACTATGAGGCCCGTACGGAGCTGGAGCGTTCGCAGTACGCGCTGCTGCGCGAAACGGCGGCGTTAGTTGCCGCACTGCGCTAACGCGGTTGCAACTGTAAAACCTGCACTTCTCCCCTTGAGTTCCTAGGGGACTCATGCCACTATTCCCCTAGAAACCACAGGGGATGGTAATGGATAAATCGCAGCTTGATCTGATCCGCGGCACGCTGGACATCCTGATTCTCAAAGCGCTGATTTGGGGGCCGTTGCACGGCTACTCCATCACACGTCTGATCCATCGCCAGACTGATGAGGCCTTGCTGGTGGAAGAGGGTACGCTGTATCCGGCGCTCTGGAGGCTGGAAAACCGCGGGCTGGTGGAGGCCGAATGGGGCTTGTCGGAGAACAATCGCAAGGCCAAGTTCTACCGGCTGACTCCCGAAGGGCGGCGTCATCTGAAGACGGAGACGAAGACCTGGGTTGCCTACGCTGCCGCCGTCGGTAAGATGCTCGACGCGACGCGGTCGCCGCTGGCGGAGGGGCACTGATGCAATCCCCAATGTGGCGGCGGTACCTGCGTTTCTGGGGACCTGATCCGGAGGCTGACGCACGCGAAGAGGTGCGCTTCCACATTGCGGCCACGGCCGACGAGTTGGTGGCGCGCGGCTGGCACCGCGCCGACGCGGAGCGCGAAGCCGAACGCCTGTTCGGCGACGTGCGCGCCATTCAGGCCGAAGGCGCACGGCTGGGCCGCCAGCGCGCACGCACCGCGCAGCGGAAAGACTATTGGGGTGCGTACCGGCAGGACGTGCGCTATGCCGTGCGCACACTTGGCAAGGAGCGCGGCTTCGCCCTGATCACGGTGCTGATCCTGGCGCTGGGCATCGCCGCCAATACGGCGGTGTTCAGCGTGGTGAATACGGTGCTGCTACGGCCGCTGCCATTTCCGCAGGCCGAGCAACTGGTGTGGCTGACGGCGGCGCGCAAATCGGCCGCCGAAGGACGCGACGTCAGCGGGCTGAGCTCGGTGACCTACACCGTGGATGCCTACGAAGAGTATCAGCGCCACAACCGCGCGTTTCAGCAAGTGGCGAGCTACAATCCGTTCTTCTACGACAGTGATTACACGGTTGTCGGCCGCGGCGAGCCGCAACCGGCCGCGGGCGTGTTGGTGTCGGAGAATTTCTTTCAGACGCTCGGCGTGCGCACGGCACATGGGCGGCTGTTCACCCATGACGAGTGCCTGCGCGGCGGCCGGCCGGCGGTGCTGCTGAGCTACGCCTACTGGCAGCGCCATTTCAACGCCGATCCGGCCGTGATCGGACAGGTGGTGACCTTACGCCAACGCTCCTTCGCCGTGGCGGCGACGGTGGTGGGCGTAATTGACAAAAGCTTTGATTTCGGAGCGGTGTTCGCGCCGGGCGTGCGTTTCGACGTTTTCACGCCGGCCGTGATGGACGGTCTGCGCAATTCGGGCAACACGCTGTCGCTGGTCGGGCGGTTGAAGCCCGGCATTACCGTGCCGCAAGCGCAGGTCGAGGCCGACATCGTTTGGAGCCAGATCCATGCTGCACACAGGAACTGGTGGGGCGATTACACGTCTACGCTTACAGGGCTGAAGGAGCACGTCAGCGGCAAACTGCGCCGCGCGCTGTTGCTGCTGTGGGGCGCAGTGGGGCTAATGCTGGCGATTGTCTGCGTCAACCTCTCGAACCTGATGCTGGGCCGTGGCGCGGCGCGCGCCAAAGAGTTCGCGGTGCGCGCGGCGCTGGGTGCCGGACGCGGCCGGCTGATGCGGCAACTCATCACGGAAGGTGCCCTGCTGGCCTCCGCCGGCGCCGTGCTGGGGCTGGTGCTGGCTGAGGCGCTGCTGGTCTATCTGGCCCGGCGCGGAGCGATCGCGCTGCCGTTGCTGGCGCAGGTGCACATTGATGGCGCGGCGCTGGCCTGGACGATGGGTATCACCGTTTTTGTCGCCGTGTTGTTTGGCGTGGTACCGGCGTTGATGACGCCCGGCGCGAACCTGCAGGGCTCGCTCAAGGACAGCGGGCCGGGAACCACGGCGGGCCGAGTGGCCGAGCGGCTGCGCTCGGCGCTGGTGGTTTCCGAGGTGGCGCTGGCTAGCGTGCTGCTGGTGGGAGCGGGATTGCTGCTACGCAGTTTTCTGAACGTGCTCGACGTGGATCTTGGATTCCAGCCGAACCGCGCGGCTGTGATGCGGGTGGATTACGACGACCAGCGCAACATGGATCAGCGGGCGGCGGTGCTGGAGCGTCTGGTGCAAAGCGTCAGCGCGATTCCTAGTGTGCAAGTGGCTGGCGTCACCGATACGCTGCCGCTAGGCCGCAACCGCAGTTGGGGCTTTGTGGCGAAGGGCAAAACATACCCGAGAAATATGAACACGGGCGCGCTAGTGCACGTGGTGACGCCGGGCTACTTGGCCGCGATGGGCATGCGGATTGAGGAGGGACGCGACTTCAACTGGAGTGACACGGCGGCCAACCAACGGGTGGTGGTCATCAACCGCGCGGCGGAACGGTACTTCTGGCAGGGGGAGCACGCACTAGGGCGCACGGCGCGCACCGGCCAGGGAGAGATTCAGGTGGTCGGCGTGATCGCAGATGTCCATAGTCTGGGCGTGGAGGAAACGGCTGGTCCGGAGATGTATCTGCCGGCAATGCAGTCGTATCCGAGCGGCGCGGAACTGGTGGTGCGTTCGACGCTGCCGCCCGAGGCGCTGGCGCCGGTGGTGCTGCGGACCTTGCGCGCTCTGAATCCGGCGCAGCCGGCGGCGGAATTGCGGCCGCTACAGGCAGTAGTGGACAGCGCGGTTTCGCCGCGCCGTTTCTTTGCCGCGTTGGTAGGCGCCTTTGCCGCGCTTGGCCTGATGCTGGCGGCGTTGGGCGTCTACGGAGTGATCTCTTACTCGGTGGCGCGGCGGCGGCAGGAGATTGGCATCCGCATGGCGTTGGGGGCCAGCGCCGGCCGAGTGCGCGCAGACGTACTGGGGCGGGCCATTCGGCTGACCGTGGTGGGCCTTATCGTGGGTGCCGCGGCGGCGCTGGTGGTAGCGCATTTCATCGAGGCTCTGTTGTTCCGGATGAAGCCGGCTGATCCGCTGACGTTTGTGGGCATCTCCGCACTG
>CAYZIX010000061.1:0-25613 GCA_964478395.1 uncultured Candidatus Solibacter sp. | reverse complement strand
GGGCAGTAAAGCGGGCGGGTTGCTACCAGACCAGGCGCAACGCCAATTGGACGTTACGCGGGTCGTTAGATTGCGACGGGGACACCACGCCAAAGCTGGTGGAGGTGGATGTCATCGTCGGTGAGCCGAACCACACCGAGTTGGTGAGGTTGAAGGCTTCGGCGCGGAACTGTAGTTTCATCTGTTCATAGACTTGGAACGTCTTGAAGAGGCTAAAGTCCGCGATCGGAGCGCGCTGCGTGCGGATATCAGACAAGTATGTGCTGAGTGTACGAAGCGTGTAGGCCGGCATGATCTGCCAGGCTGGAGTTTCCGATGTGCTGGCGCAATTCTGACGCACGCCGGCGGCGGTGAGCGTGCAGGTGTTGAACCAGCGGGCGTTCGTGCGGTTGTCGAGCTTGGCGCTGACGCCAGTGGAGAATGTGCTGCCCGGTGCACTGATCGGCAGACCAGACTGGAACGTGACAATCGAGTTCATGTCCCAGCCACCCAAGATCTGGCGGACGAACGGATTCGGATGGCTCTTGAAGAACGGCAGACTCCATCCGCCACTGAAGATCAGGCGGTGCGGCGTATCGTAAGTGGAAACGACGCGTGCCATCGATCCAAAACTGTCCTGGCCAGAGTTCAGGTAGGATGTGGCTTCCTGAGTCTTGCTGAAAGTGTAGCTGGCAAGGACATGGAAACCGTTGGTCAGGCGTTTTTCAACGCGCATTTGCAGGGCGTTGTACGTCAGCTTGCCAAGTGACCGGTACGCTTCAGTGATCGACAGGAACTGCGGATAGGGCCGGATCAACTGGCTGTACGCCACAGTGGAGGAGTTCAACGAAGTGCCGGACAGCTTTCCCGCGAACGGGTTGGTGACCTGCGACGCCAGTTTGCTGGCGCCCAACGCCCACTGATCGGTGCTCAACTCGTTGATCGACTTGGACGTCGGCATCTGGAAGCTGCGGTTGCCAGCATAGGATATATCCAGCAGCAGGCGCCACGGCAACTCATGCTGAATGCCGAATGAAAATTGATGGGCATATGGGATGGTCCGGTCATGGTAACCGTAGGTGAAAGTGCCGCCCATCAGAGTGTCAAGACCCTTAGTGTTTCCGACTGGCGTAGCCAGCCCTGACGGGTAGGGATTGGCCATATAGGTGTACGGCGTCAGCCCGTCGAGTGACGTGTTCATCGTCGTTGTCATGCTGTAGCCATTCGTTCCGTTGTATTCGAACGTTGGCATATAGCTGATGCCCCAACCGCCGCGCAAAACGGTCTTGCGGGCCAGTTGGTAGCTGACGCCGATACGCGGCTGCCAGTTATTGGTGTCGCGAACGAACGGTAGACGATCTTTGTCGCTGGCAAAGGTGAGGCCGCCCTTGAGCGTTAGATCAGAGACGGTCATACTGGGCGTGCCGGTGGTGTTGAAGCCAGTGTTCAGGCGGTTGAACCGCTCGGTCTGCGGGCTCTCGTAATCCCAGCGCAGGCCAAGGTTGAGCGTCAGCCGGCTGCTTAGGCGCCAGTCGTCCTGGATAAAGCCGACCGCGTAGTTGTTCTTGAACGCGTAAGCGTTATACCAGTAGGACGTGGCGCTGCCAGGCGTGCCCAACAGCAGCGACGCCACAGAGTTCCCCGAAGCCGAATCGCCAGTGAGCGCATTGTATTGCGTCCAGCCCTTGGTGAAGGTGTAGGTGCCGAAGTAGGATGCCGGGTTGGTCTGGTTGTTGAGCATCCTGCGGAACTCCACACCGAACTTCAGCGAGTGCCGGCCGATTACCTTGTTTAGCGTTTCAGACAGCGACCAGGTGTCGGAGAAGTTGTACTGGCTGCCGGTGTTGCCAAACGTGGTGTAGTCGGTCCAGGTGACCTGCGGGAACGTCGAGCGTGGCAGCGAGGCGACGAACGCCGACGAATAGCCAAGCTTAGTGAGGTCAAAGCCATCCGAGAAACGCGCGATGGCGAATTGGTGGCGGATGTAGCCGGCGCGAAATACGGAAACCAACGTCGGTGACAGTGTCGAGGTCAGGTCGAAGTTCCCGCCCTGGTTAGTCCGCCAGTGTGTATACCACGGAGAGGCGGGCTGCGGGAAGCCGGCCAGCGAGTTCACCTCATGGCGGTTGCCGCGCACATACCGCGAGAAGAACTTGTGCTTGTCGTTGATCATTTGGTCGATTCGGATAATGTGCTGGTCGTAGGTGTCGGTGCGCGGATTGGGGGCCACAATTAGGTTGTTTAGCCCTTGGATGGTGCCAGCGACATTTCCGGTAGGAACGTAGTCAAGCAATTTCTTGGACACTGAGTCCATGCGCGTCGTCGGGATTTGGTTGGAAGCGAAGGGCGTGCGCAGGTAACTCGATCCACTCAATGCTGTGGTTAAAGGATCGTAGATGGTGATCGGCGTGCCGTTCGACTGGTATGTCGTCGAGAAATCACCGTTGCGCTGTGCGGCCGAAGGCACTGAATAGGTCTGGGGGTAGGGAATGGAGCTCTTGATTTTCTCCCAGCTATACATGAAAAAGGTTCGATTGCGGCCGTCATACAGGTGTGGAATCACCACCGGGCCATCCACCTCGATGCCGGGCTGAGCCCAGCGTGAGGAACTCTTCTTCGTGCCGGCCAGGTTGGCCTCAAAAGTGTTGGCGTTCAGTTTGTCGTGGCGGAAATACCAATAAGCAGCCCCGTGCAGCTTGTTGGTTCCGGACTTCAGGCTGACGTTCACCGTGCCGCCACCCGTGCGGCCGTACTGCGCATCGTAGGTGTTGGTCTGAACCTTGAATTCCGAAGTCGCGTCCGGTGAGGGCACAAAGCTCAGATTCACCGGGCCACTCGACTCTGTATTGGTGTCCGGTACGCCGTCGAGCAGGTACTCGTTGCGTGTGCCCGCGCCACCGTTGATTTGCATGACGTCCATGCCGCCGTTGTCGAACGGGCGGTTGGAACGGCTGGACTGCGTGGCGGTGTATTGCACGCCGGTAGAAATGGCTGCCAGCAGGAACGGGTTGCGGCCGAGCAGTGGCAAGTCCGCCACCTTGGCTGAGTCGATCACCTGGCCCTTATTGGCCGATGACGTTTCCAGCAGGTCGGCTTCGGCCGTGACGGTGACCTGCTCGCTCATCGAGCCGACCTCCAGCTTGAAGTCGATCTGCAGGCGGTCGCCGACGCGGACGTTGACGCCATCACGCACTGATGCTTTAAAGCCCTGCGCCGAGGCATTAATGACGTAGTCGCCGATGGCGATAAATGGCGCCACGTAAATGCCCGACTCGTTAGTCTTCGTTGTGGTGACGATACCTGTTTCGTGGTTAGTGATCTTCACCGCCGCATTGGGGATCGATGCTCCCTGCTGATCGGTGATGGTTCCTGAGATGGTGCCGCGAGTTTCCTGGGCGGCACACGTCAGCGCAAATACGGCTAGGATGCATGTCATCCTGCCCCGAAAGCGAGAACTTAACATAGTTCCGATGAACCCTTTCTGCAATCTATGCGAGCGCCGTGACTTTCAGCCGCGGCTATCCTCAACCGTGTTGAAGTTACTTAGATCACAAACCGGGTTCCACGTCAAGTCTTGCGGGCATGGAAGCGGGCCGTCGGAATATATATTCAAAATGCGCCCGGCTACGATGCAGACAGGGTCTGCGCATCCCAATAACGGATGCGGCCTTCAGCATAACTGGCGTTGGCGAGCAGGGCCGGACCGGCCGCGCGGAAGCCGAACGTGGAGTCTTCAAAGAACGGCTGGCGGGTGCGCACGGCGTGGATGAAGTTAGCCATGTGTTGGCGATGTGCGTCCACCTCAGAGACGAAGCGCTGTTCTCCGGATGGTGACAGCTCGTTGCTGGCCGGGTACTTTTTCCGGTACTCGGCAATGAAGCGCTTACGAGTCGCTTCGGCAAACGTGTCGATGCTCATGCCTGGCTCATGCTCGCGCGGCTGCCGGGCCAGCGTCACGCTACGCACATCGGTAGTGAGTGTTCCCTCGCTGCCGACGAAGCGGAAACCGAAATCCTCATTCGGCTTTGAGCTCTTGAAGTTCACGCGCATGGTGAAGCTGAATTCGGGATGTGTGTCCGACTTCGGATACTCAATTACGCCAAACTGTGCGTCAGGCGTGTCGCGGCCGTCTTTCCAGTAGCGCAGACCGCCGGTGGAGAAAATGCGCTTGGGGCCCAGCGACCGTGTGGCCGTGTGCAGCCCGGTGAGCAGGTGCACATAGAGGTCGCCGGCGATAGCCGTGCCGTAGTCGTAGTAATTACGCCAGCGGAACAGACGGATCGGCTCGAAGGGACGCTTCGGCGCGCGGCCGAGGAAGCGGTCCCAGTCGATGTTGGCCGGCGACGCGTCGGGCGGGATGGAATACTGCCAGGCGCCGCCTGCGGTATTGCGGTCCAGCCACGACTCGACAAGGTTTAGCTCGCCGATTGCACCGGATTCAATGAGCTCACGGATTTTGGTGAAGCTTGGCGCCGAAGCGTACTGGCTGCCCACCTGGAAGATGCGTCCGCTCTTTTTGTGGGCCTCGATCACGGCCTTGCCTTCGTCAATCTGCTGCACCATCGGCTTTTCGCAGTAGACGTCCTTACCGGCTTCGAGCGCGTCAATCGAAACGCGTGCATGCCAGTGGTCCGGCGTCGCCACGATGACCGCGTCCACATCTTTGCGGGCGAGCACCTCGCGGTAGTCGCGCGTCGTGAAGATACCTGGGTAGGACTCTTCCATGCGCTTGCGGCGGCCGTCGTAAATGTCAGCCGCGGCGACGATCTTCACGCCCGGATTGGTGAGCGCATCGCGCACGTCGCCTTGTCCCATGCCGCCCGAACCGATGAGGGCGATCTGAAGCTGGTCGTTAGCTGCGTAATTCATGGCTGTCTCCCTCATCTCCTCACGCTTTGACTCGCATGGCGGCCGGATCCCAGTCTATGGTCTTGCCAGAGAAATAGCTCAGATTTGATGCCAGCGCCGGGCCTGCAGCGCGCAGGCCGAACTCGGCGTCCTCCACCACCGTCTGGCGCGAGCGCACGGCGGCGAAAAAGTTCGCGTGGTGTGCGCGGTGGTCGGAATAGCCGTGCGGGGCCAGCCAGCGCTCTTCGGCGTTGGTCTCATTGCTCACGGCTGCGTTGGCGCGCGGCGGATACTTGCGGTCGTGCTCTTCAATGATCAGTTTCCTCGTCGCTGCGTCAAAGCTTGACAGGCTCATGCCCGGATCCCGCTCCGGAGGCAATTTGGTCAGTGCGACGCCATTGCCGATGGTCAGCACGCCATCGCTGCCCGTGAAGCGGAAGCCCGACGTTTCACCGGCTCCATTTTCGAAATTCACGCGCAGCGCGAGATTAAACGCAGGGTGATTCTTCGTCTTCTCGTAATCGTAGAGTCCGAGCAGCAGATCCGGCACGTCGCGCCCGTCCTTCCAATAGCGCAGCCCGCCTGAGGCGAAGACGCGCCGCGGGCCCTGGGCGCCGATCACGAAGTGCAGGCCGGAGAATAGGTGCACGAACAGATCGCCCGCCACACCCGTGCCATAGTCCTGGTAATTCCGCCAGCGGAAGACGCGCGTCGCGTCGAACGGCCGCTTTGGCGCCGCGCCGAGAAAGCGGTCCCAATCCACTGTCGCGAGCGAAGCGTCGGGCGGAATTGAGTATTGCCAGGCGCCCATCGCCGAGTTGCGGTCCCACCAGGCTTCGATCATGTTCAGCTCGCCGATCGCTCCTGCGCGGAACAACTCCTGGGCCTTTTTGTAGATAATGCTTGAGACGCGCTGGCTGCCCACCTGCAGAATCCGCTTGTGAGCGCGTGCGGCCTCGATCACCTTGTGGCCGTCCTCCCACTTCTGCACCATCGGCTTTTCAACATAGACGTCCTTACCGGCTTGCATGGCCTCCACGGCGATGCGCGCATGCCAGTGGTCGGGGGTGCCGATGATCACGGCATCGACGTCTTTGCGCGCCAGAATCTCCCGGTAGTCGCGTGTAGTGGTCAGGTCCGCGCCCCAGCGCTCGCGCGCCCGTTCCAGGCGGCCCTGGTAGACATCACACACGGCCACCAGTTTGGTGCCTGGCGTGGCAGCGGCAGATTCCGTGTCGCCCGATCCCATGCCGCCGATGCCGATCGTGGCAAACTGAATTTTGTCGTTGACGCTCTTCGCAGGCTGCGAGGCCAACGCCGGCAACGCGCCAACGGTCGCCGCGGAGGTGCTAAGGAAATGACGTCTGGTCGAGGCCATGCATTTATTCTAGTCTTGTGAGCCTGGACTGCTGAATCAGCGATGATACGTTTTCGCCGCAGTGAACTGTTCCTCTCGGCCTACTTCATTTACACGGCCGTGCTGGCCTGTTTGCGGCCCATTGCGCCGGAGTTGCGTACGCTGGTTTTGACGACGAACGTGGCCGTGATCTTCTGGTTTGTGCTGTTTGCCTGGGCGCACGCCGGCCGCGGTTTTACTTTGCTGGACCGCATCCGCGATCTCTACCCGCTGCCGCTGATTCTGCTCGCCTATCGCGAAATGGGCTGGATGGCATTGCCACACCCCGGGCACGCATTCGAGGATGCAATGGTGCGCTGGGACCGCGTGCTGCTGAATGAGTGGGGTGTGCGTGCGGCCATCGAGTCGTGCGGCGTGGCGATCCCGCTGCTTCTGGAACTGTCTTATTTGCTGGTCTATGCTGTTCCGGTCATGCTGATGGCCGTGTTCTACCTGTGCGGTGCGCGCAAGCGGATCGACGATGCCTACAGTATTCTGCTATTCGGCACGCTGACGGCCTATGCGTTGTATCCATATTTCCCGAGCGAACCGCCGCGCACTGTCTTTGCAGGCATGGATCTACCGCCGATGACGTTCTTGCGCGACTGGAACCTGCGCATTGTCGGTGGCTATGGCATTCACACCAGCGTCTTCCCGAGCGGACATGCCGCGGCCGCATTTTCAGCCGCGGTGGCCGTTTGGCGGTTGCTGCCGGAGCGGCGCTGGCTTGTCGCCGCAGCATTTACGCTGGCCGTGCTGATCGCTGTGGCTACTGTGTATGGCCGCTATCATTTTGCCGCCGATACGCTGGCCGGGATCGCACTGGCGGGCTTATCCGGGGCGCTCAGCTTTGGCTGGCGATCCACTCGGCGGCCCCAGTGAGTCCTGCCGCGACATGGTCTGCGCCCGCGTTTAATGCTGTGGAGCCGTAGCCGGTTGTCACCAGCACGGCGCGCGCACCTACGTTGCGCGCCAGTTGCACGTCGGCGGTTTTGTCGCCGATGACGAAGCTCAATTGAGGGTCGATGCCGAGTTCTTGCTGTGCGCGTTCCACCAGTCCAGTGCGTGGTTTGCGGCAATTACATCCGGCATCGGGCGCGTGCGGGCAGATGTAAATGGCTTCAATGGCCTTGGCAGATGGCCCAAGCAATGCGAGCATCTGTGCGTGTACACGCTCAACGTCGGCAAGAGTGAAATAGCCGCGTCCGACGCCGGATTGATTGGTGACAATGACGACGCTCAGGCCAAGCGTTTGAAAACGTTCCAGTGCCTGGGCTGCGCCGGGCAACAACTTGACGCCGGACGGGTCGGCGAGATAATTCCGCTCCTCGATCAAAGTTCCATCACGATCGAGGAAGACGGCCCGTTTCACTTCTTGGTCTCAGCCGGTGCGGCTGGCGTTGAGGCAGCCGGAGTCTCCTTCGGCTTGGACGCACTGGGGTCGAAACGCTCGTGCGACGAGTCCGTCGACGAGTGTTTGTGCGCGTAGTCGGTGATATAGAATCCGCTTCCCTTGAACTGGAGCGTTGGGACCGACAGCAGGCGCTCGACGTGTCCGCCACAACCCCCGTTATGCGTGGTCAGCGGCTTGTCTGCGAATTTCTGCCGAACCTCAAACGTCTGTCCGCAACGCTCACATTTGTATTCGTACAAAGGCATGGTATTTTCACTTTGCCGCCGATTCCGGTCTCACTGCTTGACGGTGGTTGGCGGCACACCCTGAACTTCTTTCTTCGGTCCGCTCTGCGCCTGGGCAGTCTTGCCTGCGAGCACTTCGAGCGCCTTCTTCAGGATGGCGTCCTCCTTCGTCTTCGGCGGTTCCTTGGATTCAGTCTTCTTGGTGGGCTCGGCCGTCTCATCTTCATCGATGTCGGGCGCCCCGTCGGCGTCGTTCACCAGATAGGCCGGCACCACGGATGCGTCCTGCACGGCTTTGCCGGCCGGGGTATAGTATTTGGCCACGGCCAGCAGCACCGCGCCGCCGTCATCGGTCAGGATGGGCTTACGCACGGCGGCATCGCCATAGCTGCGCTCGCCCACCACCTGGGCGCGCTGATTGTCGGCCAGTGCGGCTGCGGCAATCTCGGCCGCGCCGGCGGTTCCGCGGTTGGTCAAAACCACCAGCGGTCCCTGATAGATGGTCTTCACCGGATCGGCTTCAAATGTCTTCTTTTCCACCTTCTGGCCGGAAAGACTGGCGATAGTGCCCTTAGCCAGGAACAGGTTTGCCAGCGAAATGCCTTCTTCAGGCACGTTCAACGCAGAGTGGCGCAGGTCGAGCACCAGTTTCTTCGCGCCCTGCTTCACGAGGCCTGACACGAGCGAAGCCACCTCGGCGCTGCTGCCTGCGATCAGGTCCGGCGCGGCGACGTATCCGATTTCGCCGTCCAACATGCGCGCGGTCGGATGCGGCGGTTGAACGGCGGCGCGCGTCAGCGTGATTTTGCTCGGCTCCGGCTTGCGCAGACGCAACACGGTAAGTTCTACCGTGGAACCCGCCTCGCCGAGCAGCAACACGTCGGCATAGGCCAGCGGCATGTCACGCGTCGAAATTCCATTAATCGCTTCGATGATGTCGCCGGTGGCGAGGCCCGCCTTATCGGCCGGAGAACCCGGAATGGCGTCCACCACGCCCAGCTCAAAGCCGTACTTGCGGCTCAGAAGCAGGCCCACGCCGGCTTTCGGTTGGGCCATAGTCTTCTGGTATTGCTTGTATTGATCCGCATTCAAGTAGCTGGAGAATGGATCGAGCGATACCAGCAGCCCATTCACGGCGCCGAGCGTGACATTCTTCATGTCCGGCTCTTCCACGTAGTCCGACTTGATCTTGGCAAAGACCTCGGTGAAGACGTTCAGGTGCCGGTAGGGGTCCGCTGGATTGTTGTTGGGGCTTTGGCCAAGCACGGCGCCCACTAGCAGCAGGGTGACAAAGACGGCCGAGAGGCCGACAACTCCGAACTTAAAACCTTTGCTCATTGGAAATGGTTCACCCCTCCGGCACATCGCCGCAGGTGGGATGGGCCCTTCTCAGATACCAGTATATCAGCCGCCACCGGAGCAGCGTCTCTAAGTGGTAGACGCGGCAAGGCTAAAAACGGGTGCAACGGCCTGGGGCAGGGAAGCAAAAGGGCCGCATCAGACTTCAGAGGACGGGCGCCATCGTGTAGCGTCCTGAGCCACCGGACACTACTTACACACCGAATAGAAATAGCGTGTTTTCAATGTGGATCAGTTGCTTGGCGGACAGCAAAAAACCCGCCATCGGCGGGTTTCAAACCGGAATCTGATGGTACGCCCGGCTGGATTCGAACCAGCGACCTTTTGCTCCGGAGGCAAACGCTCTATCCATCTGAGCTACGGGCGCATCCTATGCGTATGATAGCGTGAATCGGCCGGCGCGGGGAAGCAATCGGCACAACTACAACGGTTCAAAGGGTGGTGTGCTGCGGCCGATATGACACTGAGTCGAGGCCGTGAAGATTCGCCCAGCATCCCGTCGTTTCGCAGCCGGGTGTGTTATCTCCGCTGCGGGCTGTGTGGTTATCGCCCCTCTGTTTGTCTCGACGGCGTCGCGCCGCACGTTGACGGCGGGCCTGGACGACCAGGCGCCGTATGCCACTCTGATGGATGGCAGCACACCGCAGGGATTTGCCGTGGATGTGCTGCAGGAGGCGGCGCAGCGCCGAGGCTATACGCTGAAATGGGTACCAGTGAGGCTGGGCGCCGATGCGGCGCTGCGTTCGGCAGCAATCGACATCGCACCGCTGATTGAGATTGGCGAACGGGCTGGGCACGGTTATCCGGTGACGCGGGCTTGGCTTGAAGACGACTATAGCCAGTTGTGGCGGTCTGCGCCCGACGGCCATCCCCATCCCGCAAACGGGCGGTCTGGTCTGGTGGTTGCCTACGCGGGAGAAATCTCGCCGGGTGCGCTGACTGCCGGTCTGCCGGGACCGGTGGAGCCGCAACGTGCGGCTGCGCGCGAGCAGGCACTGTCCCGGGTCTGCCGTGGCGACGCCGACGTGGCAGTGATGGAGGCCCGGGCTGCCGATGCGCTGTTGCTGGAGCGGCCTGCCGATTGCCAGGGCGCCGGCTTACAGCGCACCGCCGTTGAGAGCGAACGGTTTGCGATGGGTATCGGAGCCCGCTCCGGCCTGTCTGCCGTAGCCGCCGGTTTGCGCGACGAAATTGACCGTATGCGCAGCGACGGCGCCTATGCGCGTCTGTTACTGCGCTGGCATCTGGCGTCGGCCGACAGTCTGGCTCTGCTTCGTCAGCGTCAGGTGCTCGCCGCGCTCGTGCGCCGCTATAGCCTATGGCTGATCTGCGCGGTCGTCCTGGCGATTCTGGCAGGAGTGCTGTCATTCCAGATGTTGCTCAGACGCGGCGTGGCGCGTGAGCGGGCCCGGATCAAGGCGGGGATACTGGCGCATCTTAGCCATGAGATCCGCGTTCCACTCACCGGTGTGATGACGACGGCTGATAGCCTGTTGAGTTGCCGTCTGGGCGCCGACGTACGCGAACATGCCGAGATCATCCGGACGAGTGGTAGCCAGTTGCTGCTGATGCTGAACGACCTGCTGGAAGGCGCTGAAGCGGCATCCGGCTCTCCGGCGCTGCGCCAGGAAAGCTTTGCGCCGGCGGCGCTGCTTGTGCGCGTCGTCACGCGGTTGAGCGGCACGGTTCCACACGCTGCCGGCCGGTTGCAGGCGAAATGCTCAGGCCGGCTGCCTGAACGCTTGATGGGCGACGAGGTTCACATCCGCCAGGCGGCTATCGGTCTGGGGCGGTTTGTTAGCAGCCTTCGCCCGGAGGCCCGGATCGAAGTCACAATGGGCTGGCGATGTGATGGCGGGCGCAGTGGACGTCTGCACATCGGCTTCGATAGCGGCCCCGGCGGGAACACGGCATGCTTCGGCTCAACGTGCTTGGTTTTAGCCATGCCCAAGCTGCTGGTGGAGGAGATGGGCGGCACACTGCATGTCCGGACAGATTCTGCCGGACACCTCCGGATCGAGCTGGAAGTTCCGGCTGCGTCTGCACCTGAGGCGGAGCGCCGCCGGGCGGCAAAGCTTGATCTGACGTCTTCGATTTTGCCGGTCCGGCCAAGCTAGTGCGACAGAGCTCGGATCTTCACGTTGCGGAACCAGGCCGTGTCGCCGTGGTTCTGCAGTCCCACGGGGCATGCCGGGTGGGGCATCTTTTCAAGCAGATCCCGTACTGGATTGCCGGCTGGCCAGCGGGCTTCAATCTGCTCACGCACCGGCGCCGAATCTAGGTCGGCGTCCACTACCTTTACGCCGTTCAGCCAGTGCTCGACATGGTGGCCGCGCTTGACGATGCGGCCCTGGTTGAATTCTCCGACGGGCTTGGCCGCAGCCTGTGACGGCACCGCCATGCGGTAGAGCGCCCCGGCCCGGCTGGACGGATTACGCTTGGCGTCCGGGTGGCGTTCATCGTCGATCACCTGATACTCATATGCCACCGGATAGATCTGTGCGTCCGCGCCTGCCGCCACGGCTTCGGCGCGCGCGGTACGATGCCCGATCGACCAGCCCACCTGCTTTTCAAAGCCGCCGGTGCCCGGCGGAACCTGGTGCGGATCCACCAGCACAGTGTCCTGAATCAGGTATTTGACACCACTGTTTGACCCTGGCGCCACCTTCCATTCGAACGCCATCTCGAAGTCGGTGAACTTCTCGGTCGAGATCATGTCCTGGCGCAGCTTGGCGCCGGGCAAGGATTTCAGGCACCCGTCCTCGATCGTCCAGGAGTCGGCCGTTGCGGCCTGCCACCCCTTCATGGTCTTGCCATCAAACATCAACCGCCATCCGGCCTTGCGTTCGGCTGGCGAGAGCGTGTTAGGGACTTGGGCGGCGCAGAGCGTGGCCGTGAGGGTGAGGCAGGCAAGCAGGCGCATTCTATTTCTTCTTCTTTGCCGCAGACGATTTGGGCGCTGCCGCTGGCTCGGCCAGCAGCTTCTCGATCAGCGTCCGCAGGTTCTTCTCCACCACACCGTCGCCCATCCAGCTCTCGATGGCGCTGTGCTGGTCACGGATCATGCCGTGGCGGTCGATGATGGCCACCTGCGGCATCATCATGTTGATCATTGGCGGAACCTGCAAGTATTCGCGGGCCTTGTCGTAGCTGTAGACCCCCAGTGGGAAGTTGGCGTGGGTCTCGAAGACAAAACCGTTCAGCTTGGGGCCGGCATTCTGGTCGATGGCCAGCCCAAGCACCTGCAACCCGCGCTGCCCGTAATCGTCCTGCAACTTGCTCATCAGACGCGCCTTGGCCTTGCAGGCCGGACACGTAGTGAGCAAATATTCAATGACGACCACTTTGCCACGCAGTCCGCTCAGGCTGATCGTCTTGCCCTGGTTTGAAACAAACTGGATCTCGCCGGCCGCGCGCGGCAGAGTGGCCGCGCAAGCGAGTGTAGCGGAAATCACAAAAGCGGCGGCCGTGCGTAGCATCACTTTTTCCTCGGAGCCGTGCGTGGGGCCGGTTTGAGCATTTCTTCCAGCACGCGCCGGATACTCTGCTCTTCATCACGGAAAAAGGCCTCTTCCGTACCAGGGTGGTAGGCATGAATGATGCCCTTGCGGTTGATGAAGGCGAGTTGCGGGAAATAAACCGGGCCGGACTCCGGGTGTGCCTCCAGCCAGCGGTAGGCCATGTCGTGGTTGGTCCAGCCTACCGGGAAACGCAGTCCCAGGCTATGGATGTACTCCGGGATGCGGGCTCGTGCTTCCGTCATGTTGCTCGGATCAATCGCTGCGCCGAGCGGCTGGAAGACCGGTCCCATTTCGGCGTAGAGCTTCTGCATGATGGACGAGCAGCGCTGGCAATGCGGGCACGTTGTGAGCAGAAACTCGAGCACCACCACCTTGCCGCGATACTGGCTGAGCAGCACCTGTTCGCCGCTGTTCAGCGTGATCACCAGTTCAGGCGCCGGCTTGGGCGTCTTGATCTGAGCGTTTAGCGCAACACTGCCTGTAGCTACGCCGGCGGCCAAGCCAAGGCCGCGTTCGAGAAAGCATCTCCGATGGATCATAACGGGGAAATTACTAACCAATATATCGCAGGACGCCGGATGCGCTCCTATCGTTTCATTCCTTCCACTCCACGCACGGTCGATCCGTCCACGCTGATGCAAAAAACGCCGCGTGGGCCGCTACCTTCCAGACGCGCCACGCCGGTTTTGGTCACTTCAGCCGTCTTCCACTTGCCAGTGACGACGCGTGCATAGGTGGACAGGAACCGCCGTGCCGACTCGGGTGAATCCCACACCAGCGTCCAGCGTAGCAGCGGCGCGCGATCCGCCTTTCGCTCCATGATCTCGTACGCTCCGCCGCGCCAGCCCGGTGCTACGGCGTCAGCCTCGGCCGTTGAGACATATTGGTCGATCAGAATACGCACGTCCAGCTCACCCAGTGAGCCTGTCGAGAGCGACTCATACTGGCGCGCATTCTCAATGGCGGGCAACTCGGCCTTGACCGGTTGCTCGCCGGCAAAATAGGCCGCCGGATGAAGCACCTGGCGGGTGCTGTCAGGCGGATTCTCCAGCAATCCGGCCAGGCCCGCTACGCCACTGCGCTCGACGGCGGCCTGTTGCAGCTTCAGGCCGGCCGTGTAGGGAAATAGCAATGTCTGCTTCAAATAGAGCGGTGCACCGGTGAACACCGGGTAAGCTTCGGACGCGAGATTGCCCATGGCCGGTAGCATGGCGTCCAATGCGGCTCCGCTCTTTAGCAGTGACACGCCGCCGATGGCGCGGATCTGCTGCTCCAGCATGATCCACATGGCCTGGCCTTCCACCACGGCCATGCGTGCGGTCTGCGACTCGTCGTTCTTTGCGCTCTTGTCCAGGAAGCGGTGCATGTCGAAGTGCTGATCGGCCAGCGCGTGGGCCAGTTCGTGGACCAGTACCTGTTGCAGGCCGAAGCTCTCGGCTCCGCCTTCGACAATCATCATGCGGCGCCGCCGGTGGTCATATATGGCGGCGGCCTGCTCACCCAGCAGCGCGACCGTGGCTTGGCGCAGGTCGTAATCGTCAGGAATCAGGCCGAACATGCGCAGCGCCTGTTCGTCGGCATGGATCTCGGCCGGCTTGACGGTGCGCCGGATCTCCTCGTCCACCCAGCGTTTCCAGCCGTCGCGCGACACAGTCGTTACCGGAATCTCGCGTTTCACCTTCCAGCCGGTAATGTCGGAAATGTCGCCGGTGAGCTTGCGGATGAGGGCCGCGTCGGGCGTTTGCGCAAGCGCTGCCAAGGCCGATAGAAACAGCAGGACAGGTGTTCTGGCCAAGTGCGTGATGATTCCTTCCTTTCGCGCCGGACAGGCGCTCTTCTTTCAGCTTATCCTGTTGCGCTACAATGACGTTTTGACGGCAACGCAAAGCGGAGGTTATCGATGGCGGAAAAGGTGAAGGAGAATCTGTACCAGGCGCAGTACTTGGGCAGCGGTACGTTTATCATCAGCAAGCCCAAGCGGAGCCGGCGCAAGTTGCGCCAGTTGCGCCTGAAGAGCCCGAACGCGGGCATGCGCAAGTAGTCGAAGCGCACTAACTTTTTTCAGCGCCGCCGGTCCTTCGTTTGAGGGGCCGGCGGCGTTTTGCGTCTTGGTCGTGTTAGAGTCGGCTTCGTGAAGATCTCCAGCTTTGAAGTCCATCCGGTAGCTGTGGCCGATCCGCCACTGCGCAGTTCCTATGGCCGTCACGCTCCTTACGCGCTCCGCAGCATCCTCATCCTGAAGACCACAGACGGGCTGACGGGCATTGCCGAGGCGCACGGCGGCGACGGCGCGCTGGCGGCGTTCGAGGCCATCCGGTCGCGCGTGGTCGGCATGGATCCGTTTCAGTTGCATGCGCTGTGGATGGCGTGGGGCCGGCCCGATGTAGAAGGCGACCGCTCGCAGACGTGGCTCGTTCCGGGCGAGAATCCGCGCGATGCCCGAACGCGCGCATTTGCCGCTGTGGAGGCCGCCTGCCTCGACATTATCGGCAAGGCTGTGGGTAAGCCTGTCTGCGACCTGCTGGGCGGACGGGCCCGCGACGCCGCGCCGTTTTCAGCCTACCTGTTCTACAAGCACGGCGGTGGTGGTGGCACGGACGGTGATGTCCGTGAGGACGAGTACGGCGAGTGCCTGACGCCCAAATCGATGTCGCGGCAATGCCGCCAGATGGTGGACTTTTACGGCTTCAAGGAGATCAAGTTGAAGGGCGGTGTGCTGGAGCCCGCCATCGAGATCGACACCATTCGCCAGTTGCGCGTCGCCTTCGGTCCCACGTTCCCGCTGCGGATTGATCCAAACTGCGCTTGGTCTGTCGATACGTCGGTGCACGTCGGGTGTGAGTTGAAAGACGAACTCGCCGGTGGCGGGTATCTGGAAGACCCGTGCGCCGGGCTGGACGGGATGGCAGAGACGCGGCGCCGTCTGCTGGAGGCAGGCATTGACACGCCGCTGGCCTCAAACGTTGCGGTGACGGGCTTTGAAGACGTCGTGCCGGCCTGGCGGAGCGACGCCGTGCAGGTGGTGTTGTCCGATCCGCATTACTGGGGCGGGATCGGAAATGTGCAGAAGCTGGGCGTGCTGTGCGAGCAGCTTGGCATGGGCGTGTCGATGCACTCGAACAACCACCTGGGCCTGAGCCTGATGATCATGGCGCACGCCTGCTGCGCCACTCCGGCCATGCAGTTTGCCTGCGATACGCACTATCCGTGGCAGACGGAGCGGGATGAGGTGCTCGCCGGCGGCCGGGTGAAGTTCGTCGATGGCGCCGTGGTGATTCCGGACCGCCCGGGGCTGGGCGTGGACCTGGATCTGGACCAGGTGGCGCGGCTCGAAGAACGCTACGCCAAGCTGCCCTACCGCAAGCGTGACGACGCGGCTGAAATGCGGCTGCACGTCGATCCCACTTGGCAGCGCGTACTGCCGCGATGGTGATCAGAAGATGAAGCTGAGCCCGCCGCGAATGGCTCGTGGGAAGTGGATCAGGTAAATGATCTGCCCGTCGGGTGACGCCACTGGCACGTAGCCCTGTGCCATCAGATTACGCAGCTCGGCCGTCAATTCAATCCGGCCCGGCATGCCGCCGACCGCCGGTAGCGGCTGGCGGAACTGGAAGTTCAGTCCGGTAAGCGGTTGCCACCGCTCGGTCAGGTAGACATGCGTCGGGCCCAGCGTTCCGGACGGCGTCCAGAGATAAGACACCGCCATCCGCGTGCCCGTCGTGGAAACTGTGCCGGCGAGGCGCGCCGCCGCCCAGCCGGTCTGGTGGGTATGCAGCGACCGCCGCAACTCATTCGAGCCATAAGCCATCTGCGGCGCGGTCATCATGCCGGACGATCCGCCGGCAAGACTCGCTGTCCACATGCTGCCTAGTTCCTGCGAGGCCGTAGCCATATAGCCTACTGTGCGCGCGTCGCCCAGATTGAAAATCGAGCTCTCCGAGGCCAGATCCGGCAGCAGATTCGCGACTCCAATCCAGCCGGCGCCGCCCGTCGCAGTAATTGTGGCGTCATGCACCGTATCGCTGTAAAACGATCCGGCGAAGGTGCGTGAGCCGCGCTTGAGTCGGTAGCCGACCTCGGCCACCGCGTTTGTTTGCACGCGCGCACGGCCCTTGCGCAACGAAACGCGCGGGAACATCGTCAGGCCGCGCAGTTCATCCTGCGCTGACGCCTCAAAGCTGCTGGAGGCCAAATCCAGAGCCGGAGCGCCGAGCGAATAAGCCATCTCAAGTTGGCCGCCGCGCCCGCCATCGTAACGCAGCCGGGCATACGGGCTGAGTTGGTTGAAGCGCTCCAGGTAGGCCACCGATTCCATCAGCGATCCGTACTGCAATTCAACCGACGAACCAATTCGCAGGCGGTCACTAACCTTCAGCGACATTGTACGGAACGCCGGAATGTCTTGTCCGGCAACCAACCCGTTCATGGCGCGTCCGCGCGCCGACATCTGCCGGACTGTCAATTCCACTTCCGGGCTCTGGGAATCCTCGGCCGTACGCGCAAATCGGGTTCTGAAGCCCGCCGTTGGCACACCCGCGCCGGCGGCATAGCCGACGTTGCCGCTGAAACGTAACTCGTTGGCGCCGAACACCGAAGTGGCTAAAGCAAACGCCGTGCCCAGATCCGGCTCAGATCCATACAGGCCCGAACCGCCGCCGTCGCCGGCCGAAACGCGAAGCACGCCACTGGCGGCGGCAAACAGGGGTTGACCGGAGCGCCGCTTCGGCGCACTGCTTTGCCACGTCGGCGTTTGCGGCAACAAGCGCAACACCGGGCGCGCGACGTTGGAACTCCGTAAAGCCCACTTCCAGTCTTCGCTCAACAGGCCGGTCTGGCCTGGGGCTGTGTAGACCAGTTCAATTGAGCTGAACAGGTTGGCCAACTGGATACTGAGGAAACTGCCCGTGCCGGCGCGCACCTGGAGGTTATTTCGCCAGGCTGGTACGTAACTGTTCAGGCTGACCCGCAGTCCGTAGGTATCCGGAGCCAGCGAACTGAACTGAAAATGGCCGTCGGGCGTGGTGATGGCTTTGCGAACCACCTGGTTGTAGCGGTTCAGCAGTTGGACGACAGCGCCCATTTGCGCCATGCCGGCGTTGTTGCGCACCTCACCCGCAAGCGAGCCGAACAACTTCAGTTCGGCGCCGGCGGCAGCGTGCGGCAGTCCAAGCACGGTGCCTAGCAAGGCGACGGCAGTAATGCGGTTCATCCTTCGGATTCCGCTTCCTCCCGGAGTCCCCCCGCCCGGGGCGGGGCGCCGGAATCGAACCCCTTATGTTATAGAAAACTGTGCCGACTGAGTCAAGCTGGAGTTCTTCAACCGGTCCGTCACTTTGACTCGCAGCGTATACTGGCCCGGCTCCATACCGGCCAGCGGCAACAGCTTCTCAATCGTCAACTGGGAGGCCGAGCCTTCCAGTTCCGTGGCTTCCTCGGTGAACTCGAGCACGCGCCTGCTGTCCGATGTCCGCACAATCTCGTATTCCACCGTGCCCTGCGGCTTGTTGGATTTCTCCTCGTGCTGGAAGTTATAGAGCTTAAGGTAGATGCCCATCTTCTCGCCACGCTTGAAGGCGCCGTCCATGCGCGGGCGGACCTTCGACGAGCCGATCACGAACTGGCCCATGCCGATCGATTTCGTCGGAACTTTTTCGATCACGTCGGCCAGAACCAGGGAACTGGCGAAGAGCTGATCGTCCTCCATGCGCGGTACGTTCAGCGCCATTTCGTAGTTGGCCGTGTTGCCACCCACGGTGTCCTTAGCGACGATATTCAACCGGTACATCCCCGGCGGCAACGGAATGGCCTTCTGGTAGATGGACTGGCCCTGACTCACCTGTGCCAGCATGTCGGTGGGCGCGTCCACGCTCACCACTTCTTCAAACGTGCTCACCACGCGCCGTGCCAGCGACGTGACGCGGGCATAGATGTTCACCACCGCCTTGCTCATGCCCTGCTCGCTCTTGAACTGCAAGTCCTTGCGGCTGAACTGAAGCGTGACGTAGCTCATCACCGTTGAGCTGGTGGCCGGGAAGAAGTCCGCCCGCACCTGCATCGGCAGCACGTTGAACGTGATGCGCGAATTCACCATCGCTTCCAGGTCCTTGAACTTGATCTTGGGCGCTTTTTGCAGGTCAGCGTATTGCTGCAGGCGTTCAAACTGGTTCATGCGGGAACTGGTGGGCTGGTTGCCAATGCCCAGGCGCGTGCCGTCCGTACGGTTGAAACGGTCGCTCTTATCAGCCATGCCCATCGATTCCATCAGCGTCAGGCCCGCGCCCGGAACCATCATCAGGGCGTCCTTTTCGCTGGGATCCATGGTCATGCGGTATTCGCCGGTCATGGTGGTGTCGACGAATTCAATATTGATGTCGGTGCCCGCCCCGACGCCTTCCAGGTAGCGGTAACGCCACTTTTCGAAGGGGTAAGTAGATGTCGTGCCGCCGCCCTCTTCATAGGGCCGCTCGTAGGAACCACCCGAAGCATGCGACTCGATCTCGTCCGGCGGACCGAACGTGATGTAAATCATGCCGCGATCGGTCTTCCATCCCGGGATGCCCGAGGCGAAGCGTTCGTTGGCGTACGCGATACGGCGGTAGTGCTCTTCTTTGTACTCGTTTTCCTGCGAGTCGGGCGTAGGGTCGCGGCGCAGCCAGAAACCTTCGATGAACTGCTCGCGTTCCTCGTCGGTCTGGAGGTTTTTGAAGGCCTTCTTCTCTTCGTCCGTGATGATGTAGACCACGTCCTCATTCAGCCACTTCTTGTAGGGGCCTTCGAGCTCTTTCTTCTGTTTTTCTAGCTGCTTACGGCGCTCTTTGGCCGTCATCGGACGCGCGATGGTTTCGCGCTGTCCGCTTTTCTGCGCCAAAACGCGCTCCGGCAGGCCCACCAGCAGAAGGGCTGCCGCCGAAAGGAAGATGAGGTTTCTAATCCGCATAAGCGTGCAAGCGGCTCTCTGAGGTCCGTCGGATGAGAGGCACAGCCATCCTCAGTTTAACTCAAATCGGTTATTTCGACGCGTCCTAGGCCGTGCCGGTTTCACCGCCGATTTGCACCACCTCAGCGCCCGCCTCGCCGGAGGCAAACGGGCTGAAGTTGGTGTGCCGGTCGTAGATGTCGCTGCCTTCGGCCCGCTTCAGCGCGCCAACCACGGCGTAGGTCAGTGGCGTGGCCGCAGCTTCATACAACACCTTGCCTGTGTAACCGCTGAAGATCAAGTTGATGATGGTGGGCCAGCTCTCCTTGCCAGCGAACGCCAGCGTCATCACGACAATGGAATCCACCAGTTGTCCGACGATGGTGGAGCCAATCGTACGCGTCCAGAGCGCCTTGCCGCGCGTCCACACTTTCATTTTGGCGAGCACGTAGGAGTTGGCGAACTCGCCGGCCCAATACGCCGCCAGACTGGCCGCCACCATGCGCGGCACGAATCCAAACACCGTGGCGAACGCGGCCTGATCCTTAAAATCCGGCGCCGGCGGCAGCCAGACCACCAACATGCCGAACGCGGCCATTAGGGCCGAGCCGAAAAAACCCAGCCAGATGGCGCGCCGTGAGCCGGCATAGCCATACACCTCGGTGAACACGTCGCCAAAGATGTAGGTGATGGGAAACAGCAGTTGCGCGCCGCTGATACGAAACGGGCCGAGAGCGCAAATCTTCGGCCCGATCAGATTCGATACCAGCAGCACCGTCACGAAGACGACGACCAGCGTGTCAAAAAAACGGAATCGGTGGCTTGGGCGTTCCAGCGGCGAGGTCATCTTCAGTTAGATGATCGCCTACTGCTTGTCGAAGACAAATTTCATCGCCATTTCACCCATCGGGCCCGAGAGTTGGAAGGCCACGTTCAGCGTCTTGCCGTCGGCGGAGAGTGTCCACAACTCGACCGATTTCATCTCGTTGCCCTGGAAGTCCCGCTTAATGGTCACTTCCAGAGTGCTGTCTTTCCACGTCGGCGTCACCTTCGCCTCGCCCATGCCGGTCTTGACGGTCTGTTCCTGGCCGTTGATGGTGTATTCCATCGTCGACGAGCGTTCATTGCCGTTCATCGCCTGCACGGTGGATACCTTCATCGAAGGATCTTTGTGCTCGATGGTGCGCTCGAACTTTTCGGGAGCCGGCATCTGGCCTAGCTCGCTCTTGGTGGCGTTGATCTTCCAGGAGCCACTGAAATTGGGTTTGTCCGCGGCCAGTGCAACCAGCGCGGCAAAAAGGGTTAGGACCAGCGTACGGCGAAACATAATGCCACTAGCATAGCGTGAAGATCTGTTCAGAGTGCAGCAGCATCGGAGGCACAATTCCAGCCAGATTCGACAACGGCAGCACGTCGTCGTGCACGGGTAGACCCAGCGTGGTCCGCATGAAACGGCGTCGCGCCGCAGCGCGTTCCAGCAGGGCGGGGAAGCGGTCTTGCAGTTCCGTCTGCAACGCCGCATCGGCGAGACAGTAGCCGTCTTCCATGCGCGACGAATAGAACTCCGGGTGCGACGGGATCACGTCGGACTGCATGATCATGCCCGATTCGAGCCGTGCCGGAAATCCCAGCCATTCCTCGTAATGAATCAGGTGGCCTGCGTTCAGGAAGACGTTAAAACTCTGGTCGAGCCGCGTGTGAATGGCGCGCTCCAACGCTGCACCCTCCGTGCCGATGCGCAACGCGTCGAACCACGCGCCCATCGCATCGAAGTACGGTCCGGCGAACTTGTCCACGTAGCCCGTGGGCAGCTCGGACTCATTCTCCACTACCCAGCCGCAGCGGCAGCAGTTGGCGCCCCAGTAGCAGATGCCGCACGAAAAGCGCCCGCCGCGCACGACGCGTTCGCCGCGCGCGCTGGCCACGCTCACGCGGTTCTCTCCGCACTTCAACGTCATGTGGCAGGCCAGCGGCACGCCGCAGTAGCGCGTCTCTTCGAGCAACTCGTAGTCCAGCTTGCCGGGCCGGATGGCGCGGATCACGCGCCTCATCGCCTCGCTGGCCAGCGTGTTGGTCCACTCGCACCACGCGATCTCAGCCGCCGCAGCGCGCTGGCGTAGCGGCTTGGTGAGATCGAACGCGTTCGAGACGTTTTCCCAGCCGGCGGCGAAGCGTAGCGCGTCGGCCAGATACGACGGCACGTCCGTCTGATGGGGCTCGGCGTAACGTTTCCAGCCAACTAGACCAACGCGCGCATGTGCATCAATCCCTTCACTGGCGAAGATTTCAGCCAGCGTACGCGCCGTCGGGCGGGGCTGATCCGGCAACGAAAAGTCCGGAAAATGTTCTATCCGCATACGGCCCGCCACGGGGCTGGCCGGCACGTAGTTGCGGCACTCGTTACCCACCAGCAGCAGCGGCGGCGACTGCCGGTCCAGTACGAAGAGCGCCTCTTCGAAACGCGGGTCAAAACCACAGGCCCAGACCAGATTGCCGAAGTGCTCGCGGTCGCCGTAGAGAGCCAGATGCGTTAGCCCGGCTGCGTCCATAGCGGCGCGCAAGGCTTCCCAGCGGTGTTCGTATTCGGCTGGCGATTCGCGCCAATCCGGGGGGATGTCGGCCTGGCCGAACTGCGGCCAGGCCACTTCAATCAGGCGGCTCAACGCTCGAACACCGCGCCGGTGTCGGCGCTGGTCACCTGCATGGCGTAACGCGCCAGCCAGCCGCGCTTCACCTTCGGCTCAAACGGCGGCAGGGCCTTTAGCCGGCGCCCGATTTCAGCGGCGTCCACCTTCAGCGTCAGTTCGCGCGTGATGGCGTTGATAGAAATCGTCTCTCCTTCGCGCACCGCGGCAATGGGCCCGCCGGCCGCGGCTTCCGGCGCCACGTGACCGATGCACAGGCCGCGCGTGCCACCCGAGAAGCGGCCATCAGTGATCAGTGCGGCGCGAATGCCGGCGCCGACAATCGCCGCCGTGGGCGACAGCATCTCCTGCATACCCGGTCCGCCGCGCGGTCCTTCGTAACGGATGACGACGACGTCTCCGTCCTTCACCTTGCCGGCCAGGATGCCTTCCAGCGCCTCTTCCTGCGACTCGAAAATCCGCGCCGGGCCTTCGAACGTCATCATGGAGGCGTCGACGCCCGCCGTCTTTACCACCGAGCCGTTGGGCGCCAGATTGCCGCGCAGAATGGCCAGTCCGCCGGTAGCGGTGAACGGTTTTTCAATGGTGTGGATCACGTCGCCGTCGGCCGCCGGTGCGGCTTCAACGTACTCACGCAGCGAGCCGGCCACGGTCGGCAGATCGAAGTTCAGCAGGCTGCCTTTGACGCGCGCTGCTTCCTTGAGGATGGCTGCGATGCCGCCGGCCGCGTGCACATCTTCCACATGCACGTCACCACGGCTGGGCGCCACCTTGCAAATGTTGGGCGTCAACTGCGAAATGGTGTTCAGCCGGTCCAGGTCGTAGGCGATGCCGGCCGAATGCGCGATGGCCAGTCCGTGCAGCACCGTGTTGGTGGAGCCGCCCATGGCCACGTCCAAAATAAACGCGTTGTCGAGCGATGCCTGCGAGACGATATCAAGCGGCCGCAGCCCCTTCTCGATGGCGTTCTTCAACGCCTGCCCGGCACGCCGCACCAGCGCGAAGCGCTCAGGGTTCAGCGCCGTGATGCCGTGCTCGCGGTCTTTCCACACCTCTGCCGTAATGGTGCCGTTGCCGGGCAGCGCCAAACCGATCACTTCGCCCAGGCAGTTCATCGAATTGGCCGTGAACATGCCGGAACAGGAGCCGCAGCCCGGACAGCTCGATTCGGCCAGATCCACCAGTTCCGTCTCGCTCATCTTTCCCGCGCTGTGGCGGCCGACGCCCTCGAAGATCGAGATCAGATCCGTGTTACGCGCGCCGGCCAGCATCGGGCCGCCCGAAACATAAACGGCCGGAATGTTCATGCGCACCATGGCGTTCATCATGCCGGGCCCGATCTTGTCGCAGTTGCCGATGCCGATCCAGCCGTCGCAGGGGTGCGCGCCGAGAATGGTTTCAATCTGATCTGTAATCAGTTCACGCGACGGCAGCGAGTACTTCATGCCGAAGTGCCCCATGGCGATGCCGTCGCACACGGCGCCGCCGATGTTGGTGTACCAGACGTTGAAGCCCAGCGCGAGCAGCTCTTCCTTCAGCACCGCGCCCAGCTTGTCCAGATGGGCGTGGCCCGGAATCTGCGTGGTGTATGAGTTGACAATCGTGACGAACGGCTTCTTGCGGTCGTCGAACGACTTAATCACTCCAGCGGCCTTCATCAGGCTGGCGGCGCCTAGCATCGGCGTGCCTTCGGTAAGGATGCGGCTGCCGCGCTTGCGCAGATTCTCGATGCCTTGGTTCATAGAGTTATTCTCTCCCAAAACAGCGCGGGCCGCGCCATTGTGGCGCGGCCCGGTGGTTTCCAGTATGCGGGTGCGGGTTACTTCCCGGCGGCTCCGTTCAGCTTGCTGTGATGGCGGCTGTAGAGGAAGAAAATAAACAGACCGGCCAGCATCCAGGCGAGCGCGGTAAGCTGCGTGCGGTGGTCCAGGGCGATAATCATGCCGCCGCAAACCAGCATGCCGAGGATCGGCACGATGGGCACCAGCGGCGTCTTGAACGGGCGCGGCAGGTCGGGCTGCGCACGGCGCAGAATCCAGATGCCGGCCGAAACCACGACGAAGGCGAACAGCGTGCCGATGGAGGTCAGGTCGCCCGCCATCGAGCCCGGCAGGAACGCCGCGAACAGGCCGACGAACAGGAACAGCACCATGTTGCACTTGTAGGGCGTGCGGTAAGTGGGATGCAGATCGGAGAACAGCTTCGGCAGCAGCCCGTCGTTGGCCATTGAGAAGAACACTCGGCTTTGGCCCAGCAGCATCACCAGGATCACCGATGAGAAGCCCGCCAGAATGGCCACCGAAATGGCCGTTCCCAGCCACTCAAAGCCCGGCATATGGTGCTGTACGGCGTAGGCCACCGACGCTTCCTTGCCGGCAATCTTGAACTCCTGCCAGTTGGCGACGCCTGTCAGCACGTGTCCGAATAAGACGTAAAGGATTGTGCAGACCGCCAGCGAGCCGAGAATGCCGATGGGCATGTCGCGCTTCGGGTTGATGGTTTCCTGCGCGGCCGTCGAAACGGCGTCGAAGCCGATGAAGGCGAAAAAGACGATGCCCGCGCCGCCGATCACACCGCCCCAGCCGTGCTTGAAGAAGCCGAGGTGATCGGGCAAATTGGCCGGCACTAGGTAGGGCACGTAATTGGACGGGTTGATGAAACGCCAGCCCACGGCAATGAAGACCAATACGATGCCGACCTTGATGGCGACGATGATGGCGTTCACATTGGCCGATTCCTGCGTGCCCTTAATCAGCAGCGCCGTCAGCAGCAACAGAATCAGAATGGCCGGTAAATTGATCATGCCGTGCACGCCGGTCATGGATTGCTCCAGCGGCGAGTGGCACCACTCGTAAGGAATGGCGCCGCCCAGCAGGTTGTTCAGGTACTCGCTCCAGGCAATCGACACCGTGGCCGCGCCAAGAGCGTATTCGAGCACCAGCGCCCAACCGATAATCCAGGCGACGAATTCGCCCATCGTGGTGTAGGCGTACGTGTACGCGGAACCGGCGATGGGGATCATGGCCGCGAATTCCGCGTAGCAAAGCCCGGCAAAGGTACATCCGATGGCGGCAAACAGAAACGAAAGTGTGACGGCCGGGCCGGCCGCTTCAGCCGAAGCGGCGGCGGTGCGCACGAACAATCCGGCGCCGATGATGGCGCCGATGCCCAGAGCAATCAGGCTCTTGGCCGTCAGCGTGCGCTTCAGGCCGTGTTCGGCGTCGCCGGCTTGTGCCAGCAGCGCCTCGAGGGATTTGGTTCGGAAAAGACTCATGAGCTACTTCGGTCTCCAGATGTAATAGACCGGCACG
>CAYZIX010000060.1:0-25821 GCA_964478395.1 uncultured Candidatus Solibacter sp. | reverse complement strand
CAGGATAAACCCGATGCGTCGAGTGGGCAATCTCCTTAAGTTAGCGCATATGGGCTCACGCCAGGGGTCAAAATGGCGGCCCGCAGGGCCATGGGGACTCCCTCACGGCGCGCTGCTCGTTGACACGCCAGCGTACACGGCGCGGGCCGGGGCCGGGAGTAATAGAATTGCGGCATGAAGCAACTCATCGCGCCGAGGTTCTTGAAAGCAACTCAATTGTGTGTCTGTCTGGCTGTGGTTGCATGCAGCGGGGCCTTCGCCCAGAACAAGGCCATCGATTTCAAGGCGGGCATGCCATTCAGCAACGGAGTGGTGGCGGGCAACACGCTCTATGTGGCGGGCCAGGAGGGGCCCACGAACGGCAAGCTGGAGGGCACCGACATCACGCAACAGACCACGAATGCGATTGCGGCCATCGAAAAGATTGTCAAGAAGGCCGGTTTCCAGATGAAGGATATCGTTTCGGTCACGGTCTACATCGCGGATCTGAATGATGTGCCGAAGATGAACGAGACCTACAAGAAGCTGATGCCCGACCCGAAGCCGGCTCGTGCAACGGTGCAGGTGGCGGGCCTGATTGGCGGGGCGAAGATCGAGATCTCGGCCATCGCCGTGAAGCAGTAAGCGGGACACGGACTAGCGTAACCGGCGGGGCAGCGGGATCATCTAAGCAGAGGAACTCCTCATGTTGATGCTGCTGCCCTTTACCCTTGCCACCTCGATGTTGGCTCCGGCCGCCGAGCCGTCACAAGCCGAGATACAGACCATCATCGAGAGGTTCGCGGCCAAGGAAGCGGCGTTTGCCAAGGCGCGGGAGAACTATACCTACCGCCAGCATTACCGCTTTGATGAACTGGACGCGAGCAGCCGCTCTTCGGGACGGATGGAGATGGTGGCGGACATCGTCTTTACCGCCGAGGGCAAGCGCACCGAGCGCGTGGTGTTCGCACCAATGAACACGCTGCAAAGAATCCAGTTCACGCCCGAGGATGAGCAGGACATACGCAACATCCAGCCGTTCGTGTTGACGACGAAAGAGTTGCCGAACTACGAGATCACCTATCTAGGGCGCGAGAACGTGGACGAAATCGGCTGCTACGTCTTTGCGGTGCGGCCGAAGCAGATGGCGGAGGGCACGCGCTATTTCGCCGGCCAGATCTGGGTGGACGACCGCGACATGCAGATTGTGAAGACCTACGGGCGGGCCGTGGGTGTCGGTAAGCGCGTAAAGAATCAGCGTTTTCCGAAGTTTGAGACCTACCGCGAGCAGATTGACGGCAAGTATTGGTTCCCCACCTATACGGTGTCGAACGACACGCTGAACTTCGAAACCGGCGCGGTGCCGATCAAGATGGTGATCACCTACAAGGACTACAAGCAGTTCAAGGCCGAGTCCACCATCAAATACGGCGACGAGGTCCAGCCCGAAAAACCGCCCACTAAGCCGTAGTTTGGCGCCGTTCGGCCACGAATCGTGGCTATTTCTGGGCGCATCCAACAGAATAGGTTTACTGATGACGGATCACGGTTTCCGTGCCCGCCGCGACTGGGCTGCGCTCAAACGACGGCTGCGCGAATTAAAAATGATCGCCTGGGGTGCGCTCGACCGGCACCATCCGGTGATGGCGCACATTATCCCGATCCGCCGTTGCAACCTGTCGTGCGCGTACTGCAACGAATACGACGATCATTCGGCGCCGCTGGCCACCGACACGGTGCTGGAGCGGATTGACCACCTGGGCCGGCTGGGCACGACGATTATCACGCTGAGCGGCGGCGAGCCGCTGCTGCACCCCGACCTGGACCAGATTATCGCCCGCATCCGGCGGAATGGCGCCGTGGCCGGGCTGATTACGAACGGCTACCTGCTCACAGCGGACCGCATCGAACGGCTGAACCGAGCCGGGCTGGACCACATGCAGATCTCGATCGACAACGCCGTGCCGGACGAGGTGTCGAAAAAGAGCCTGAAAGTGCTGGACCGCAAGCTGCAATTGCTGTCGGAGCACGCTCTGTTCCACGTCAACATCAACTCCGTGGTGGGCGGAGGCATCAAGCACCCCGGCGACGCGCTGGTGATTGCCAAACGCGCCATCCAGTTAGGGTTTTCATCGACCATCGGCATTATCCACGACGGCAGCGGGCAACTGAAGCCGCTGTCGGACGAGGAGCGCGAGATCTACTTGGCGGTGAAGGCGCTGGAGAAGCGCAACTTCTCGCAGTTGAGTTTCTTCCAGGAGCGGATTGCGCGCGGCGAGCCGAACGAATGGCGTTGCCGCTCCGGCGCGCGCTACCTGTACGTTTGCGAGGACGGGCTGGTGCACTATTGCAGCCAGCAGCGCGGCTATCCAGGCATCGCGCTGGCCGATTACGGTCCGGCGGACCTGGAGCGCGAGTACTTCACTGAAAAGGCCTGCGCACCGCACTGCACGGTGAGCTGCGTGCATTACGTGTCGTATTTCGACTCGTGGCGCGCGCCGCAGACTCTACCGGACAGGCGGCCATTCGAAGCTGCTGAGCCCGAAGAGCTGGTCCAGATACAGACAGGCGGCCGTTAGGGCATTGCCCTAACAATGAGCGGAGCCGGCTACCGGTCAGGACCGGAGCGGCGGGCAGCCCAGCGCACCTTGTACAGGCGTTCTCCAGGCCGAACGACGGTGGCCACCGGCCCGGTAAAGCGGATGGTGGCGGTCCACCACTCCGGCGAGTCGGCCAGCGTGTAGGCCCATTCTCCCGTTTCCGGGTGGAGCGAGGCTGACTTGAGGTTCGGCATGGCGGCGAAGAGCGGATGGGGCTCGAAGAGCTTACGCTGGCAGTCGAAGAGCCACGCGCCATTAATGGCGGAGACGACGAGACGCGAGTTGGTGGAATCCGCCGGTGCGAGTTCGTGTCCGCCCTGAGAAGGCAGCGCCCACGAGCCGGTCTTCTTGAGGGACGGCGCCGCCGTCTCCCAGTCTGTGAGCGTATAGGTCTCCAGATAATTGCCACCGAGTGCCCAGAGGAGTTGCCTGCGAGCGTCCCAAACTACGCCATGGGCCGAATAGAGCGGCACAGACGCCAGTTCCTGGTCTGAATGCTTGATGTCGAAGAGCACCAGACGGCTGCCACCGTTTTCATGCACGCTGGATGCGACGACGATCCGGCCGCCCGGCAGTAACTCAGCCGAATGGGCGTTGGAGCAGCGCGCCCAGAAGAGAGTGCGGCCGGTGGGGCGCTCGACCAGCGCGACGGCGCCGCTCGATGAGGTGATGAGAATCCGCCCGCTGCCAACGGCCTTGCCGTCGTCCGTGGTGCGGAATTTAGGCTGGAGCGGCGCCGGCACATCCGGGCGCCCGGCCGCCTTCCAGGAAAATACCTTAACGGGCTGCGCCGGGTTTGCGAGGTCCAACACGTAGACCTCGTCGCCACCGGTCACGATCAACTCGCGGTCGGCGGCTGTGGCCCCCACGGCCAGCGTTAACCCGGCGAGCAGGATTTGAATAGAAGTGCGCATCCTCTCCACTCTATTTGAGCGGTCTCCTGAGATGCACGATGCCGGGGCCACGGCGCGGAGATTGCGCCAGAAGGAATCAACTGCGCAGTTCGGCGACAATCTCGCGCGCCGCACGGCGGGCGCCTTCCACATCGGTGGTGGGGAAGCTGATGGCGCCGACGCGCGGATGGCCGCCGCCGCCATAACGCTCGCAGATGGTGGCGAGGTTGTATTTCGGCTCTTCGCGCGTCCAGGGGTTCGAACCGACGCTGACCTTGGTGCGGAAGCTGGCCATACTCACAGAAACCGTGTAAGTAGCGTCGGGGAACAGGGAGTAGGGTACGAACTTGTTGTAGCCTTCCAGGTCCCGATCAGCGACATCGAAGAAGATTACACCGTCCGAGCAGTGGCTTGACTCACGGATTATGTCGATGGAGCGCAGGTGGCGTTCCCAGAGGGGTTCGAAAGCAGCCTTCACGCGCGGCTCGTCAATAATCTCCTGCAGCGAGCAGTGCTGCATCAGGCCGATGATGTGCTGGACCAGTTCCGAGCCTTTGGAGGCTTCGATCACGAGCGTGATCTTCATGGCCGGTTCGCGCATGGCGACGGCGGCCTGTGCGCTTTCGTAATTCGCGCCGTCGACGATGCCGGCCCAATGGATAAGCTCGGCGCGGTCGGCCGCCTCGTAGTTGTACACCGTGCGCCCGATGTGGGCGATGAATTCGGTGCAAGAACGGTAGGTTGGATTGAAATAAAAACGCCGCGAGTCCTTTTTGGACTCGAAATCGAGATGATCAGCGGGCGAAAGGAATGCGCTCTGGTGATGGTCGAACCACCACGTGACACGGTTCGAATTCGAGTACTTGAAATCGACGATGGCATTTTCGTCGCCGTCAAATTCGGCCTCGTCGAAGAGCTGGTCGGCCTTGTGGGCCATGCCGGTATAGGCGTATTCGGCGCCGTCATAGAAGCGGTCCCGGGAAAAACGGCTGAACAAGGCGGCCGACGCGGCGCCATCAAAACAATGATCGTGGTAAAGAACTCGAACCTTCATGACTGCCCAACCTATCGCCGCGCATTGAGCCCGGCGCCTCCTGAGTGAAAGAAACCTTTTAGATTGCCCTATTCACTGCCCACTTGGCAAGCGGTTGGCGAATGAAGAAAGTTTCTCCTGCGCGTCTATAGCCGGCGTGAGCTTTGGCCGATTAGGCGGGATGTGAGATTTATCACGCTGCTGCTGGTGGTGTCGGCGCAGGCGGCCACGGTGCGCGACAGCGCCACCGGACTGGCGGCCAGCAGTACGGCCTGCGCCATTACGCGGCCCGCCGCGCGCGTAGACGCCGGCGCCGAGCAGGTATTCTTCCGCTTTGTGGCGCGCGGTTTGGCGCCGGGTGACCGGCTGAGGATTGAATGGGTGGATCCGCGCGGCCAAGTCAATTCAGTGGCCGACTACACGGAGTTGCCAGCGGCGCGCGAACTGTGTTTTCTCAGCGCATTGCCGGTGGGCGGCTTCGCGCCATCAACGCAGCCGGGCGCGTGGCGCGCACGCGTGGTGGTGAACGACGCGCCTATTCACGAGCGGGGATTCGAAATTACAGGTGCGGCATCGAGTCTGGCGGCGCGCGTGGTGGAGGCGCGCGAGACGGAACTGACCATTGACGCCTATGGCGCAACGTCGGAAACCAGTGTAAACATTGCTCGCTACTCACCTTCGGGAGGCTGGCGCTACATCGCAGCAGCGCTGCCGGAGGCGGCGGAGGGGACGCGGCTGAAGGTGCGCACGCCGAAACTACAGCCAGCCGAGTACCTGGTGGTATTGCGCAATCCGGACGGCACGCAAAGCCTGCCGGCGCGCTTTGTGGTTTCGACGGCAGGGGGCTACCGGCCGCCGACGGCCGCGGGCGAGCAGTGGCGTGTGTCGCAAAGGCCGTACGGATCGTACTCGCACTGGGGACGGACGATCCATGCCTACGACTTTGCGCCAGTGGGCGGGCACTATGTGGCGGCGATGCGCGGCGGCACGGTGCTGGCGCACGATCTGGGTCTGGGACAGACGCCATATCAGCGCACGTTCGGCAACTACATCACCATCCGGCACGACGATGGCGAGTATTCGCACTACGCGCATCTGAGAACGGGCACATTCCGGGTGGCTACGGGCCAGCATGTCGAGGCCGGTCAGGTGCTGGCCGAGGTGGGCAACAGCGGGTATTCATTCGGGCGGCACGTACATGTGCAAGTGACGCGCAGTGAATCGATTGCAGCGCAAAGCGTACCATTTCAGTTCGACGACAGGCCAAGGGCAGAGGTGGCGGCATCGCCGGCGCCGCGCCAGGCGCCGCACGGGTCGCGCTGGGCGGGAAACGCCGCGTTCGCCGAATGGTGGACGCACCTGCTGAGCGTGCCGCGTGGCGCGCGGAAACTCTCGGTGAAGTTGGGCTGGGAGGAACGCGGCAATGATTTTGAGCTTTACGTGGTGAGCCCCAGCGGGCAGACGTACAAGCCGGAAGGCGAAGCCGTGGAGGTTTCACGGCCGGAAGCGGGCCCATGGCGGGTGTCGGTGCAAGCGGTGCGCGAAGGCGGCGCTTTCTGGGTGGAGCCTCAAGTCACACCCGCACGTCAATAATCAGCGTTCCCGAGGGTATACTAAAACTGTCTGGGTAGGGAGCAAGCAAACCGATGAAGACCTACGTGCGTTTTGGGGCACTGATCGTTGTAATTGTCGGCACGCTGGCCTGGCTGGCGGCGAGCGGCATCCGCGAGTCGAAAACCTATTACAAGACGATCTCCGAGCTGAGACAGATGACCGGCAGCGAGGCGTCGCGGCGGGTGCGTGTCACCGGTGACGTCGTAGAGGGCTCGATTCGCCGGGATGGCGTGGCGGTCCACTTCCAGATCCGGGAAAAGGATCACAACGAGACCCTGAACGTGGTCTACACCGGCAAGGACCCATTACCGGACACCTTCCGGGACAGTGCGCAGGCGATGGCCGACGGCAAGCTGGCCGCCGACGGGACGTTCCACGCCAATTCGATTGCCGCAAAATGTCCGTCGAAGTATGAGGCCGCGCCGAAACGTCCGGTGGCGCAGCCGCTGAACGCCAAACCATCGTCTATCTAAAACATCACCATGGAAACACTGGGCGCGTTCGCCATTTTGCTGGCCCTCAGCCTGGCCGGCTACGCCTTCATCGCTTCGCTGGTTGGAGCACTGGCGAAGAAACCGTTTCTGGTGGCCAGCGGGCGGCGCGCCGTTTACGGCGTGTTTGTGCTGCTGACAGCGGCCTCCGGGATTCTGATCTACGCGCTGATGACCAGCGACTTCCGCTTCGCCTACGTAGCGGCGCGCACCAACGCGGCTATGCCGCCGGTGTATAAGTTCGCGGCGTGGTGGGGCGGGCAGGAGGGTTCGCTGCTGCTGTGGAGCTGGCTGCTGTCGCTCTATTCGGCCATCGTGCTGTGGACGAACCGGAAGAAGCACCGCGAGTTGCTGCCGTGGGTAGTGGTGGTGCTGAGCTTCACGCAGATCTTCTTCTGCACGTTGAACACGTTCGTCGAGCCGCCGTTCCAGATGCTGGCGGTGGGCAAGGGCGTGACGTCGGTGGCCGACGGCAATGGCTTGAATCCGCTTCTTCAGTACTGGCTGATGGCTATCCACCCACCGGCGCTGTATTTGGGCTATGTGGGCTTCATCGTGCCATTCGCGTTCGCGTTCGCGTCACTGATTGTGCGCCAGCCGGGCGACGCCTGGATTGCCACTACGCGGCGTTGGACGCTGGTGACGTGGGGCTTCCAGTCGATGGGCATCATGCTCGGCCAGGGCTGGGCGTACGCGGTGCTGGGCTGGGGCGGCTACTGGGCTTGGGACCCGGTGGAGAACGCTTCGCTGTTGCCTTGGATCACGGGGACGGCTTTCCTGCATTCGGTGATGATGCAGGAGAAGAAGGGAATGCTGAAGATCTGGAACATGGTGCTGATTTCGGGCACCTACCTGCTATGTATCTTCGGCACGTTCCTGACGCGCAGCGGCGTGGTGTCGAGCGTGCACGCGTTCGCGCAAAGCTCGCTGGGTACATGGTTCCTGTGCTTTTTGGGGATCAGCGCGGCGGTGATTGCATTCTTCATTGTGCGGCGCCTGGATTACCTGAAATCGGAAGCGCGGCTGGAGAGCGTGTTGAGCCGCGAGTCGAGCTTCCTGTTCAACAACCTGATTCTGCTGGTGAGCTGTTTCGCGGTGCTGTGGGGGACGCTGTTCCCGGTGCTGACCGAGGCTGTGATGGGAGAGAAAATCACGGTAGGCGCGCCGTTCTTCAACAAGGTGAACATTCCGATTGGGTTGTTCCTGCTGTTGCTAACCGGCGTGGGGCCGCTGATTGCGTGGCGGCGCAGTTCATGGGAAAGCCTGAAACGGGCCTTCCGCTGGCCGGCCGTGGCCGGCGTGGCGCTGATGGTGGTGCTGGTGGCAATCGGTGTGCGGCACGCCTACGCGCTGGTGAGTTTTGGCCTATGTGCGTTTGTGACGATGACCATCGGCATGGAGTTCTTCAAGGGCTCGCGCGCCATCGCCGGGAAGATGAACTTCAGCTTTCCGCGGGCGATGTTGGAGCTGACGCACCGCAATACACGGCGTTACGGCGGCTACCTGGTGCACATGGGCATCGTGATCATGTTCATCGGCTACACGGGCGCGGCGTTCAATTTGGATTCGACCAAGGAAGTGCGCATTGGCGACCGGTTTGAAATTGGCCGCTACACGCTGCAAATCAGGGAGGTGGCCGACGGCGATACGCCGAACTATTCGTGGCAGCGCGCGGTGGTGGGCGTTTCGATGAATGGCCAGGATCTGGGCGAGCTCAAGCCGGAACGGCGCGTTTACGCGGCGTCGCAGCAGCCGACCAGCGAGGTGGCGATACGGCGGCGGTTGAACGAGGATCTGTATCTGAACTTCGCCAGCATGAGCCAGACGGACGCGAATGCCGCCATTTTGCAGGCCTACGTGTTCCCGCTGGTGAGCTGGATTTGGATTGGTTTTTACGTGCTGATGTTTGGTACGGCCGTGTGCCTGGTGCCGAGCAAGGTGAAGTATTCCTATGCCAAGACCGAGGTGGTGGGCATCCATGCGCGTGAACATCAACCGGCGAGTTAGGCTGGCGGCGGCCGCCGTGTTGGCCGTGGTGCTGGCGCAGGGCGCGGTGCCGCTGGCGAATGAACGCGTCCGGCGACTGGGCGACCACCTGAAATGCAAGTGCGGCTGCAATGCATCCATCACCGGGTGCAACATGATCAATTGCCATTTCTCGGATCCAGTGCGGCTGAAACTGCTTCAAATGACTGAGCAGGGGCGCTCGGACGATGAGATTTACGCGGAAATGGTGAGCGTTTACGGCAAGGACATTCTGTTGGATCCACCCCAGGAAGGCTTCTTCCTGATGAGCTGGATGATGCCGGCCGCCGGGCTGGCGGGCGGGTTGGGGCTGGTGTACCTGCTGCTGGCGCGCTGGCGGCGCAGGCCAGCGGCGGTTGCGGCGGTGACGGCATCGCCGGAGTTGGAGCGCTACCGCGGCCGCATTGAAGATGATCTCTCCAAGTTGGAGTAGGAAAGCTAAGATAGTCGACGGCTCATGATTCTCACAGCAACAATTCTGCTCACGGCCGCCGTGCTGGCCTTTGTGCTGCTAGTGCGGCCGCGCGACGCCGAAGTGGCCGAGGCCACGTCATCGGTGGTTTACCTGGAAGAGCGCAAGGGCGTGATCTACGACAATTTGCGCGACCTGAATTTCGAATATGGGTTGGGCAAGCTGTCGGAGGCCGATTACGAGCGTTCGAAGCTGTTGCTGGAAAATGAGCTGGCCATGGTGATGGCCGAGATCGACCGCCGCACGGGTGCGCCGCCGCCCAAGCCCGCGGCGCCGCAGCCGGCGCCCGATCCGCTACGCTGTCCGCACTGCGGCGCGCGCTTCGAGCGTCCGATGAAGTTCTGCGGAGAATGCGGCAAGACGATGCCGGAGGTGCACGCATGAGACTGGCGCTGATAGCTCTGCTGGCGCTGCCGGTGTGCGCGGCCGTAGACGGCACGGTGGTGAACAAAACGACGAACAAGCCGGCGGCGGGCGTCGAGGTCACCATTATCAACATCGGCAAGGATGGCATGCAGCCCGGGGGCTCGGTGAAGACCGATGCGGCGGGCCATTTTCAACTTGCCGACACGCCAGCCGGGCCGGCGCTGTTGCAGGCCACCTGGCAGGGCGTCACCTACCATGCGCAGATCATGCCGGGCATGCCGACCACGGGCGTGGAGCTGGCGATATTTGATGTGAGCGCGAAGCCTGGCGCGGTGCAGCTTTCGCAGCACATGATCCTGGTGGAGACCGACGGCAAGGCGCTTGTGGTGAGCGAGACCGTGGTCTACCAGAACGATTCGACGACGACGTGGCACTCGCCTGCCGGTACGCTGCGTTTCTACGTGCCGCCGGAAGCGGCGGCGAGCCTGACAGCGAAAGCAACGCCTCCGGCGGGTGTGGCGCTGGACCGCGAGCCGAAAAAATCCGGTGAGAAAGGCGTGTATACGCTCGATTTCCCAATCAAACCGGGCGGCGAAACGCGTTTCGACCTGAGCTACAAGATGGCGGTGAAAGAGCCGCTGGAGCTGGACGGCCGCATCCTGCACGAAGCCTCGCCAGTGCGCCTGGTGGTGCCGCAGGGCATCACGGTGAGCGGCGACGGTTTGAATCCGCTGGGCACGGAGCCGCAGACCGGCGCGATGATCTACGACATCAAGAACGCCGCGTACAAGGTGAAGATCACCGGCACGGGCTCGTTGCGGTCGACACAGCAACCGAGTGAGCGTGAAGAGGACGGGCCGCGGATTGAACAGATCCTGCCGCCCGGCTACGCACGCATTTGGAAGATCGCACTTGGTCTGATTTTGGCGTTCCTCGGGCTGAGCTTCTGGTTGCAGTGGATCCGTTCGGCCGGGGGTGCGCCGAAGCGATGAGTGCGCTGGCGGTGGAAGGCGTCTGGAAGTATTACGGCGACTTCCCGGCCTTGCGCGATATCCGGTTCAATGTCGAGACCGGCCAATGCGTGGCGTTGCTGGGCCGCAACGGGGCGGGGAAGACCACGCTGCTGCGCATTCTGGCGGGGCTTTCACGCGCATCACGGGGTGAGATTCGAGTATTCGGGCGCGATGCGTTGGACCGCGCGGCGCGCTCCTCAATCGGCGTCATCGGCCACGGCATCGGCATTTACGACGAGCTATCCGCTTACGAGAACCTGCGGCTGTTCGCGTCGCTCTATGGTCTGACGGACGCGCGCCAAGTGGCCGAACGGTGGCTCAAGCGCACGGGGCTCGACCGGGTGCGCGACGGGCTGGTGCGCGAGTTTTCACGTGGCATGAGGCAGCGTTTGGCGGTGGCGCGGGCATTTCTGCACGAGCCGCGGCTGCTGCTGCTGGATGAGCCCTTCACGGCGCTGGACGACCGCGCCATTGCGCTGCTGCAAGAGGTGCTGCGCGAGGCGATGGCGGGCGGCGCCACGGTGGTGCTGAGCACGCATCAGCTGCGAGAGGCGCTGGAACTGGCTACGCACGTGGTGCTGATGGAGCGCGGCAAGGTGGCGCACTACGGCGAACGCACAGCGGAGATGCTGGCCGATCCGGGCTATCTGTATCGCGCGCACGGAGGAGCGGCCTGATGCGTTTCCTGCGGCAAGTGCTCACCGTGGCGGCGAAGGATCTGCGCAGCGAACTGCGCACGAAGGAGGCGCTGAACGCGTCGCTGGCGTTTGCGCTGGTGATCCTGCTGCTATTCAGCTTTGCCTTCGACCCGACGGCCGAAACCACGCGCGAGATTTCGGGCGGGCTGCTGTGGCTGGTGTTCGCGTTCTCAGGCGCGCTGCTGCTGAACCGCAGCTTCGCGCGCGAGCTGGAAAACGACTGTCTGGACGCGCTGATCGCCTCGCCCGTGCCGGGTGCGGCGCTGCTGCTGGGAAAGACAACGGCGAATTACGTGCTGCTGCTGGGCATTGAAGCGATTTCGCTGCCGGTGTTCGGGGTGTTTTACAACGTGAGCTGGACGGGCCAGCCGGTGATGCTGGCCGTGGTGATGGCGCTGGCCAGTTGGGGCATCAGTGTGGTGGGGACGCTGTTTTCCGCGCTGACCGTGAACTTGCGGTTGCGGGAGCTGATGCTGCCGATGCTGGTCTATCCCATGCTGATCCCGTGCCTGATGGCGGCGATGCAGTTGACCACGGCGCTGCTGGCCGGACAGCCGATACAAGGCGATATGGTGGCGTGGCTGCGGCTGCTGGTGGGCTTCGATATCCTCTTTACGGCATTGGCAGTGGCACTGATCGACACGGTTCTGATCGGGTAAAAAGGGATGCGAGAAAAACTACTCTACGGCTCCGGCGTGCTGGCCGCACTGCTGCTGGCACGCAACATCTGGGTAATGCTCACCGGGTTGCCGGACGAGGCGTATCAAGGCGCCATCTTCCGGATCATCTTCTTTCACGTGCCGGCCGCGTTCACCTGTTTTCTGTGCTACACGATTTCGCTGGTGGCGAGCGTCGCCTACTTGAAAACGCACCGCCTGAACTGGGACGCGCTATCGGTGTCCTGCGTGGAGGTGGGCCTGGCGTTCGGCGCGGCCAATCTGATCAGCGGCATGATCTGGGCGCGCATCATCTGGGGTATCTGGTGGACGTGGGACTGGCGGCTGACGTCGACCCTCATCTGCTGGCTGCTCTACGGCGGTTTCCTGGTATTGCGGCGCGCGATAGAAGAGCCTACGGAACGCGCGCGGCTGTCGGCGGCGATGTCCATTCTGAGTTTCGCCGTGGTGCCGTTCGTGTTCTTCTCGATCCGTTGGTTCCGCACGCAGCATCCGCAGCCGGTGCTGTTCGGCGAGGGCAAGATGGACGCGGGCTACCGCGTAATGCTGTATGGCAACTGGGTGCCGCTGCTGCTGATTGCGATGATCCTGGTCAGCATACGCCTCCGGCAGGAGATGCGGCAGCGCGAAATTGACGCGTTGCGCCGCGCGGTGCACACATTCTAGCGGGAGGGCGATATGAGCGATCCGATTGCACGTAATTTTGAATATCTCGCCTATGGCCTGATTGCCATCTGGGCGACGCTGGCGGTGTATGTGGTGACGCTGGTGGCGCGCGAGCGCAAGCTCACCGCACAGGTGGAGCGGCTGCGGAGGCTGGTGGAGGAACGCCAGCAATGAAACGCCGCGCGCTGCTGGGAAGTCTGGCGGCCGGTGCGCTAGGTGCGCGCGAGTTGGCTGCCCAGGAAAAGGTGGCGCGCGCCACACGGGCGTTGCCTACGCCGAAGATCAAGGACGTGCAGGTGATTGCCACCGCACCGCAAGGGTTGCGGCTGGTGGTGGTGAAGGTGATCACGGACCAGGACGGGCTTTACGGCTACGGCTGCGCCACCTACACGCAGCGCGCGGATCTGGTGGTGCCCGCCGTGGAGCGCTACCTGCGGCCGTTCCTGGTGGGCAAACCGGCCGACCGCATCGACGACCTGTGGCAGGCCATGTATGCGTCGTCCTACTGGCGCAATGGGCCGGTGCTGAACAACGCCATCAGCGGCGTGGATCAGGCACTGTGGGACATCAAGGGCCGGCAGTGCGGGCTGCCCGTGTATCAACTGCTGGGTGGCAAATGCCGCGAAGCGGCCGACTGTTACTCGCACGCATCGGGCGCCGAGATTCCGGAAGTGATCGAAAACGCGCGCAAGATCATGGCGCGCGGCTTCCGCCACGTGCGCGTCCAGGTGGGCGTGCCGGGGCAGGCGGGCTACGGCTCGGGACGCAGTGACGTGCGGGTCGAAAAACTGCACAACTCGCCGGTGTTCGAGCCCGAGGATTATCTGCGGCGTGCGGTGAAGCTGATTGAGGCCTGTCGCAAGGAACTGGGCGACGAGGTGGAGCTGCTGCACGACGTGCACGAGCGCGTCTCGCCGATTCAGGCCATCCGGCTGGCCAAGCAACTGGAGCCCTTCCGGCTGTTCTTCCTGGAAGATCCGCTGTCGCCCGAGGACATCGCCTGGTTCCGCCAGATGCGGCAGCAGACGGCCACGCCCATCGCGATGGGCGAGCTGTTTAATAGCCCGCACGAGTGGACGCCGTTGATCACGGAACGGCTGATCGATTTCATACGCATCCACGTGACGCAGGCGGGCGGCGTGACGCCGTGCCGCAAGATTGCGGCAATGGCGGAGCTGGTGGGCGTGCGCACGGCGTGGCACGGTCCGGGCGACGTGTCGCCGGTTGGCCATGCGGCCAATGTGGCGCTGGACGTGGCGTGCTTTAACTTCGGCATCCAGGAGAGCGTCAGCTTCCCGGATGCGGTGCGCGAGGTGTTCTCCGGCTGTCCGGAGATGAAGAACGGCTACCTGTACGCGAACGAGGCGCCGGGCTGGGGCATTGAGGTGAACGAGGCTGCGGCGAAGAAATATCCGTTCGGCCACGGCGAGCGCGGCGAGCGCCAGCAGTTGAACGGCGGCTGGGGCGAGGTGCGGCGGCGCGACGGTACGATTATCAAGCAGTAGCTCGATGGCCTGTTAGAATGTGGATGCCATGGAACTGCCAGAGGTCGGCTCTGTCGTCGCCGTACAGTACAAGCGCAATCCGCGCATCGCTTCCGATACCCAACTGGACCCACGCCTGTATTTCGGCCGCGTGCTGCGGCATGAGGGCGCGTGGGGCTTCACCGCCGCGTTGATGAACTGCGACAGTGTGGCGCAGGAGACGTGGCTCGAATTCGACCAGGAGAACGGCTGGGAAGACAAGTCGTTCGGTCAGCCGATTTACGGGATCCAGACGTCACTCAGTGCCGATGCGCTGGCGTTCTTTGGCGAGTTGGAGCAGATGCCGTCCGAATGGCCGCCGGCTGAGGAGGGCGTGCGCAGTTTTGACGAGATGCGGATGCGCTTCCTGGCGGGAGCGTTCGAGGCCGGTTGGGTGAAGCCGGATTGCCCGGCCTCCGTTTACTACTCGGACGACTTCCCCGATGCTGCGGCCAGCGTTGCCGTGTGGCGCTACCGCATTGTCGGCAAATACGACGTGGGCGAAGAGCGAGTGAGCTTTGAATGGCCGGTGGACGATGAACCGACCGAGGAATCGACCGTGACGCTCGACCGCCGCGAGGACGGAACGTACTATACAAAGTCGGAGAAGTACGGCGACGAGTTTGAGGCCAAGCTCGAAAAGCGTGCGGGCTACCATCTGTTGGTGGGACTGTGGTCCGGCGAAGGCTTTCTGAGCTTCTTTGGCGCGGTGTTGCCGATTCGCGAGACGGCGCCGGCTCCGGCTGAGTAGTCAGGCGTAGACCCCGCGCCGGTTCACTGATATGTTAGTGCGTGGAGGCGCGTGAGTGATGAAACTCGGCAGATTCTCTCTCGGCATGGGCGACCGCTTCGCCCAGCAGGGCGTGGCGCAACTGCGGGCCTGCACACAGGCGGCGGCGCTGGGCGTGGAGATCACGCCTGTTTGGAACAAGAGCAACCGGGAACACATGATTGTGGGTTCGGAGCCGGTGGGCGTGCGCGAAGAAGCTGACGCAGCTGTGCGCGCGGTAGGCTGGACAGGCGCCTACAGGGTGGATGCGGATCACATCAACCTGACGACGGTGGACCGTTTCATCGCGCCGAGCGATTTCTTCACGTTGGACGTGGCCGACGCAATTGGCAAACCCGCTTCGGTGGCCGACGTCGACGCCTTTGTGAAGCGCCACGGCGACTGTGGCGGCGCCTTCGGGCTCACTGTGGACAAGGTGCGCGCCGCGGCGGCCAAGTATCTTCATGCCGTGCAGGAAGCGGCGCAGATCTACGGCCGGATCGCCGCAGCAAAGGGCGCGGAGAACTTCATCACCGAGGTCTCGATGGATGAGACGGATCTGCCGCAGACCCCGGATGAGCTACTGGTGATTCTGGCCGCGATTGCCGACGCCGGCATTCCGGCGCAGACGATCGCGCCGAAATTCACGGGCCGTTTCAACAAGGGTGTGGACTATGTGGGCAACACGGCGCAGTTCGAGCGCGAGTTCAACGACGACATTGCCGCCATCGCGCACGCGGTGAGGACGTATGGATTGCCCGCGAACCTGAAGCTGAGTGTGCACTCGGGCTCCGACAAATTCTCAATTTACCCGGCGATTGCGCGAGCCATGCGTTCAACCCGCGCGGGTGTGCACCTGAAGACCGCCGGCACGACGTGGCTGGAAGAGCTGATCGGGCTGGCCGAGGCCGGCGGCGAAGGGTTGAAGGTGGCCAAGGCGATTTACGCCGAGGCCTTTGCGCATTCTGAAGCGCTGTGCGCGCCGTATGCGTCCGTGATCGACATCGACACGGCCAAACTGCCGCAACCGGGCGAGGTGAACGCGTGGAGTTCGTCCGACTACGTGTCGGCGCTGCGTCACGATCAAAGCTGCCCGCTGTTCAACCCGAATGTGCGGCAACTGCTGCACGTCGGCTACAAAGTGGCGGCATCGATGGGTGCGCGCTACCTGGCAGTGCTGGCCGAGTGCGAGGCGAGCGTGGCGCGCAACGTGGCGACCAACCTTTTCGACCGCCACATCGCCCGTGTGTTCCTGGCTTAGAGCGGCTGAATCACTATGCCGGCGTTGTGCTGCGCGGGCCAACCAGGCGGCGCGCTGCCGACATTGCGGCCGTAGCGCACCACCCGGATACGTTTCGCGCCATGCTCATGCTGATCCTGCGGTTCCAATGCACTGAGGCATAAAGCGACCGGGCCGCGATGTGCAGGGGGAAGCGGACAGTATCGGAGCGCGGAACTCCCTGGCCATCGGCCACTGCGTGTGCGTAGTTGATCAACCACGACTCTGGCACGCGCCCGAGAGTGTCGCGTAGCATGCCGTTGATTTCGGTGTGACAGGCGCCGCGTGAGCCAAGCGTTTTGGTTTCTGCGTAAAGCCGCGATCCGGCAAGCTTTTCCCGCAACCAAAAAAACCGCGCGCCCTGTGTGCTGGTGCGGATCCAGTATTCATAATCCATGCAGAATTGGAGCGCCGGATCCAGCACTCCAAAACGTTCGGTGGCGCTTCTGCGGAAAAACACGGCGGGCTGGCAGAGGTAACACACTTCGAGCAGACGCCGGGGGTTCCACGGCTCAGTGGGGTACGGCTCGATGACGCGATCCTCCTTGTCGATGTGGTCCGCGTCACCGTAGACGAAATCGACCTCCGGATGCTCATCCAGCACCCGGCAGGCAGCCGCGATGGCGCCGGGATAGTAGACATCGTCGGAGTTGAGCCACCCGATTACGTCGCCCGTTGAGCGGGCAATTCCCTTATTCACCGCGTCGGCCTGGCCAGCGTCCTTTTCAGAAACCCACTGCACGCTGCCGCCAAAACGCTGCAGCACGCCGACGGTCTCATCTGTGCTTCCGCCGTCCATTACGAAGTATTCGAGACTGCCCGGAAACCGCTGCGAAAGGACACTGACAATCGTGCGCTCAATAAAACGGCCCTGATTGTAAGACGGCGTAACGACCGTGACTTTATGCTGCACAGTATTTCTACAGGGGTCCATCTGCATATTGGAGCTAATTGCCGGCTCCCCCCAAGGCTTATTCTAAGCCGCGGAAAGCTTCGCCCGCCGGAGGCAAAAGCTGGGTCAGGGCTTTGCCATTTTGGCGCTGGTGGTTCGTTCGAGCACATCAATCTGGCGCCGTACGCGTTCAACGTCGTTGGCGTCCGGCGCCAGCGCGACGTAGGCGCGGAGTTGATCGAGCGCGCCGGCATAGTCCCCTTTGTCGGAGAGAATCTCACCAAGTAACCGCGCCGCGCGTGGATACTGATGGCCCGTGTCCAGCCGCAACGCCTCGCGTGCGCTCTTTTCAGCCTGGGCGTTGTGCTTCAGGTTGAAGTGCGCCGCGCCGTTGACGAACCACACCGACGGGAAATTAAATGGATTCAGCCCCAGCACTGTATCTGAACGCTCGGCAATGGCGGGCCAGTCGCCCTTGTTCACGGCCAACTGAAGAAGATTCAGATGCGGGCTGAGGAATTTCGGATCGGCGCCGATGGCCGATGTGTAGGCTGTCTCGGCCGCAGCGTATTTCTTTTGAAGTTCCAGGGAACGCCCAAGGTCCAACCAGGCCACAGCATACTTCGGGTAAGAAGTGACGGCAGCACGCAGATAGGATTCGGCCTCGGCCGGCTTACCCTTCTTGAGTAGTGCGGTCCCCTTGTCGTACGCCTTGCGGGCATCCTTCGGCGCGGCCGCTGTGGACATGCTAAACGTATAGCCCTGGACACTACTCATGCGGTGCAGGACGATCGTGCCCACATCCGGGTTGTCAAACAGACGACGGCCAGACAGCGGGATGATGTCACTCCTGAAGCCCGGCAGGTCAGCACGAAACTCGCAGCTCATCAGTTCGCGTTCAGACATCCCAAGACTGTTGCTGCGGGTAGACGACTGCAACCCACCCCGGCTTGTTGGCATCAGTGTTCCGTTGTCGTTAGGATCGCCCATGCTGGCGTCGGCATACTGCATATGCGCCTGACCGAGGGTGACACCGAAGCGGCCCTTGCCGTCGGAATAGCCCTGCACGCGCGCCTGTCCGTTGCAGATCAGCAGCAACTGCACGGACTCGGGCGGCGCCATGCCGTCGTCCATCATAAGGCGGCCGGTGAGCATCATCGGCCGTTGAATGTCCATGATGCTAGGGCTCTGGATAGACGGCGTAGTGGTCGTGGACCTGGTTGTGGAGGTTGTCCGGGAAGAGGAGCCAGTACTCGTACCGGCGCCGCCAGAACTGGAGCCCGACTGGCTACCACTCGAAGTCTGACCTATCAGATAACCGCCGAGCAGTGTGGCGATGCCGACGCCGGCGAGAAACTTGTGGTGTGAAAGCATAACCGCCCCCGAAGTGGAAGTCGACTACGATTAGCTCCATAGTACACGCCCGTCAACTCCCCCGCTACGGTGAGACGGTCCGAACGTAACCGTGGGATGGAGTCCCTGGCTCCGCCGGTCTCCCGAATTTGTGATAAGAGTACGTTGACACGGCTTATGAAACTCACTCTGATTTCCGCCTCCCTTTGTGCCGCAGCCGCACTGTTGCTGACCGGCTGTTCCGATGCCTCCGCGCCCGCCAAGAAAGCCGAGGCCAAGAAGGCGCCTGAAGCGGTGACCGGCCAGTCCGGCCTGTTTCAGACATTTCAGATTGCGCGCCGCTGGGCGCCGGACGCCAAGATTCTCAAGATGGAGAGCGGGAACATTGATGAGGCCCCAAGTCACGAAGGCAAGTGCGGGCTGTGGCGTGTAACCTATGTGTCCGAGCAACTGAAGTCGAAGCGCGAGTTCTTTTACGCCGTAGCATCATCTGAGGGCGGCGTGATCGAAGGGGCCCGGCCGGGAACCGAGACCGGCTACACAGCTTCGCCGCGTGTGTATATATTCCCAATTGCAGATGTCCGCATCGACACGCCGGTGGCGCTAGAGACCGCGAATAAGGAAGTGGCGAAGGACAAGGCCATGTCCAAGGTTCTAGCCGAGAACAAGAACTTGCCGGTGCAGTTCCTGCTTGAATCGAGCGGTCCCGTGGCCAAGGCCACTTGGCGCGTGATTTACGGCGCATCAATCAGCCAGAGCAAGTTTTCAATTCTGGTTGACGCCAAAACCGGTGCGTTCATCAAAAAGCTGAACTAGTTTGATCCCTTCGGCGGCGCGCCTCGTGAGATCGTCTCTTCGAGCAGCCGGCCGGCTGGCGAGATGAGGAAACGGGCCTCGAAAGGCGCCTCGCCCGGCAGGCCAAAACGCAGATCGGTCAACATCACCTGGATAGCGCCTTCATGGTCCGGCGCCGGTGTCAGGCGCCAGAGCGGGGCCTGCGCAAAGTCCAGCCAGATGCGGCCCACACGGCTTTGCGCGACCGCTGCCCGCACGGTGCTGGCGTCGGCCTTATAGTACGTATGACCGAGTTCAGGGTCGAAATCGCGGGTCAAGTCCACGGGCACCACGCGCCACGAGGAGGGTGTCTCCACCAGTCCCGTCCAGCGCCAGGGCAGGGAGGCCGAGGGAATCGCCAGTACGCGACGCGCCGCGGCGCCGTCGTAAAGCCTGGAATTCAGTGCCTGCAATGCCGCGCCATGCAATTCCGCACGCGCGCCAGTGTAGACCGTCATCAGCACGAGCCCTGCCCACGCCATGCCGCGCCCGGTGGAACCGCGCGCGCCAATTTCGCTGTACACCAGGCGGCCCAGTAGCGGGCCTAGCGTGCAGACTGTCAACAAGGCGAGAATCCACAGATCGAAGAGGCTCACCAAGTCAGCGTGGAACCACGCCGACGTAAATGGCAGGCCCCAGCGCAGGCCATAACCGTTCAACGCGTCCAGCACCAGATGGCTGGCGACGGCAGCCATCGCTGCAACAAAAGCGCCTAGCCAGTGGCGGCGGGTGAGTGGTCCAGCGCGGCGCGCGGCCAGCCACCAGAATGGCAGCGCGGCAATGGCTACGGCAGGCGCCGCAATGGCGGCGTGTGTCCAACTGCGATGCCAGGCCACATAAGACGCCGAACCGCCCAATGCGGCGACGGCGTCCAAGTCCGGCAGGTTGGCTGCGGCGACCACCGCCCAGGCGGCGCGCGGCGCCAACCGGTTCAAGCCGGCGCGAGCCAGCAGTACGCCCACCAGCGTATGCGTGATGTTGTCCATCGCTTCTATCCTGCCAAAAGGCCGGATACGATTACCGGATACGGTGCAGAATTTCCGGTTCGCCGTACGCTCTGGCGTCCATTCCGGCTTGCGTCAGAAAGCGCTTAACGGCACTGGCCGGTGAGACAATCACCAGGTGGTCCGCCACCGCTTCCAGTTTGAGCGCCAGGCGGGCCTGTTCGCGCAGCCAGTCCGTGTCGAGAAAAGCCATGCGCACCGTCTCACCGTCGCGCCAGATGCGCATTATGGAGTGAACACGGAGCTGGAATGGTTCGTCGGTGGCGGCGGTGACGTCGGCAAACACGGCATCCCCCGTCTTCCACAACCGTGCCACCAGCCGGACCGGCTCACCCTTCTTTTCGGTGTAGCGGATGGCCAAGGCTTTGCCGTCGCCGCTGATGATGTAATCTGCATCCCCGGCGGAATTGGCCCACACGCCGTAGAGTGACGCATCCACGAACGCGTCTTCATCGGAGGCGAAGGGGTGCAGCCCAACCAGGTTGGTGCAGCCTGACAGCATGAGCAGGCCAATCAGAGCAGGGATTGCCATTGTTGTGCGCATGGAGTACCTCCGTGGCGGGGCCGTCCATCCGCAGGCCGCGCCACAGCCATCATAAGGTACCGTGGTGGCCGTGAAAAGTGGACCCTCGCCGCCTGCCTGGTGTTTGATTAAAGTCCGGCTTTCCCGGCTAATCCAGTTGACAAAATACTGGTAATTTAGATCACACTACCAGACATGTCTCACAAGTATCTGTGCAGTTTGCTTTTGGCGAGCATGGCCGCCTGCTTCGGACAGATTACGGACGATCAGAAAATCTCGGATCTGCGTCAGCTTTCGGCCCTTTACGCCAAACAATACGGCCCATATGAATGGAAACGCGATACTCAAGGCTTTGATCTGCTGAAGCTGGAGCCCTGGATCGACCGCGCGTTGACCACCACAGACGACATCGCATTCCTGGACTTGCTCACCGAATACGTCGCCAGCCTGAACGATGCGCACGACGTCTTCTATTATCCGTTTACCTACACTGCCAGCCTGGGCTTTTCCGCCGATCTTTACGACGGAAAGGCGCTTATCGACAGCATCTCACGTAGCGCTCTGCCGGTATCGAAATACCCGTTTGTCGTCGGCGACGAGCTGGTTAGCGTGGACGGCCGCACCGTCGACGAGTGGATTAAGAAGATGTGGCAGTATTCGATCTCGGCCAATGCGCGCTCCACATCACGCGTGGCCGTGGCGCGGATCACGGCGCGTTCACAACAACGCATTCCATGGGCGCATCTGATAGCCGACACGGCGGAAGTGGTAATCCGGCGCGCCAGTGGCGATCTGGAGACGTATCAGATCCCTTGGATCAAGTCCGGCCAGGAGGTCACCGGCGTAGGCCCGGTGCTTTCGCCCACCGAACGCGCCGCGAAGGTTGCCGCGCTGAAACGTGGCGCCTCGGCGGAGTTCCTGCGCATTGAGGATAGTCTGGAGCCGTGGCAGCGTCCGCTCGCCTACCTGATGAATGCCTCCATTCCGGAGGATTTGCAGGTGGTGTTGGGCTCCGGAGCCACACGGCCGGTGTTCGCCCTGCCGGATAACTTCACGTATCGCATGACCGGCTACAGCTCCTCCGACGCGTTCACTTCCGGCTCCTGGACCGCGAACGGCACACGCATCGGCTATATCCGTATCCCGTCGATGAGCCCGTCAATTGGCACCTCCACGGCGCTGGCGCAGTTTGAACGCGAAATCAGTTGGCTCCAGGCTAATACCGATGGGCTGGTGGTTGATGTGATGCGCAACCCGGGCGGCTCCGTGCTGTACGTTGAGCAACTGTGCCAGCGGCTGATTCCTTATACGTTCCGCAGCATCGGATTTGAGCTTCGAGCCACTGCGTCCGACGTGGCCAGCTTCGGTTACACGGTGAAAGCAGCCAAGGCGGCAGGCTTGCCGGATTGGATGGTGGCCGGCTATCAGAACATGTACCACGACGTGGCACTGGCTTATCAGGAGCTCCGCGGGCGCACCGGACCTATTTCGCTGACGCAGTACACACTGGATCTGGATCCGGCAACGGTGAATTACACCAAGCCGATCATCCTGCTGGTGGACGAGTTTTCGGCCTCCGGTGGCGACGCCTTTGCGGCCACGCTACAGGACAACGCCCGCGCGCTGCTGGTGGGCTATCGCACCATGGGCGCCGGCGGCAACGTGGTGGATTGGGACGCCACCACCTATACCGAAGGCATGACGCGCGTTACGCGCTCCCTGATGAACCGCAAGACCGACATCATCACCGCCGACTTTCCGGCCGCACCGTACGTTGAGAACATCGGCGTGAGGCCTGATGTCGAGATCGACTACATGACACGCGACAACCTCATGAACAGCGGGCGGACCTTCGTTGCGGCTGTCACGAGCGCCGCCGTGGACTACATCGCGAGCAAGACAAAGTAACGTGCCGGCCTAGTCCAGGCGCTTGTGGAAGCGCATGGCGCTGAACACGAGGATCAGCGAGCCCATGATGGCGAGCATCCCCATCTGCGGCCATAGCACGTCAATGCCGCTGCCCTTCAGAAAGATGCCGCGCACGATGGTCATGAAATAGCGCAGTGGGTTCAGATAGGTGACCCACTGCACCACCTCCGGCATGTTGCGGATGGGAAAGTTGAACCCGCTCAGCATGAATGCGGGCTGGAAGAACATGAACGCGCCCATCATGGCCTGCTGCTGCGTGTTGGAGATGGTGCTGAGGAACAGTCCGAAGCCCAATGTCGAGAGCAGGAATAGGGCGCTGGCAAAGCCAAGCAGGAAGAAGTTGCCGCGCAATGGCACATGAAACACCAGCAGTCCGATCAGGGTGACGAACAGCGCATTGGCCATGCCAATGACGGCGAACGGGATGGTCTTGCCCAGCATCAGCTCGATTGGCCGTATGGGCGTCACCATGATCTGTTCCATCGTGCCGATTTCCTTTTCGCGCACAATGCTCATGGCGGTGAGCATCAGCGTAACCAGCGTGATGATGTTCACAATCACGCCCGGGACGAAGTAGTTGCGGCTGCGCAATTCCGGATTGAACCACACGCGGCGCTCCGGCTGCACACTGGGCATGCGCAGCAACACGGGGCCATCGCGGGTGCGGCCCACTAGTTTTTCGCGTTGCATTTTGCCGAGGAGGTCCTGGTTGAGGCGGGCGAGAATGCCGTTGGCATAGCCGGCCACAATGGACGCCGTGTTGGAGTTCGAGCCGTCGAGGAGCAACTGAATCTCGGTCCGCTTGTGGCGCTGCACGTCGCGGCCGTAGCCGGGCGCAATGCGTAGCACGGCCTGCACATCGCTCGAGTCCAACAGACGTTGCGCCTGGGCTTCGCTGCCAGCTTCAGCCGTCAGTGTGAAGTAGGGCGTTGACGTGAAGCGGTGGCGCAGTTCGCGGCTCTCCACCGTTTGGTCCAAATCCATCCATCCCAGCCGCACACGTTCGACGTCCATGTTGACGGCATAGCCGAAAATGATCATCTGAACCAGCGGAGGGCCAATCAGAATGCCGCGCATACGCGGTTCGCGCAGCGTTTGCCGGATCTCTTTGCGAATAATCTCGAGAATGCGTTCCCACATGGATCAGCCCCTCATGCCATCTTCTGGCGCATCTTGCGGTTGGCGAGCGCGAAAACCAGCGCCGCGTACAGGATTAGGAAAATGGTCTGCGCCCAGAGAATCTCCAAGCCAACGCCCTTCATGAAGATGCCCTGCAAAATAGTGACGAAATAGCGCGCCGGCACAATGCGCGTCACCTGCTGAATAACCCAGGGCATGTTGTCAATTGAGAAGATGAAGCCGCTCAGGAGAAACGCGGGCAGAAAACTGCTCATCAACGAAACCTGATAGGCCAGCAGTTGCGAGCGTGTCACCGTGGACAGGAAGATGCCCCAACACAGCGCGCCAAAGAGGAACAGCGCGCTAGTGAACACCATCAGCAACGGGCTGCCGCGCAGCGGCACGCCGAAGATGCCGACGCCGACGACAAGCGCCAGCGCCATGTCGGCCATGCCCAACAGAAAGTAAGCGCCCAGCTTGCCCAGCAGCAGCTCGGCCGGCCGCACAGGTGTCGACAACAACTGCTCCATCGTGCCGTTCTCCCACTCGCGCGCCACGGTCAGCGACGTCAGCATGGCGGCGATAATCATCAGGATGACGGCAATCAGGCCGGGCACGATGAAATTGCGCGAGCGCAGGTCGTTGTTGTAGACGACGCGCACGCGCGCGTCCACCGGTGTTTCCAGTTTGCCCGAGCCGCGGCGCAGCAGTTGCGCGTCGCGCAGTTCAGCCGAGTAGCCGAGAACGAGCGCTTCGGCGTATGCCACGGCGATGGACGCCGTGTTCGAATCGCTGCCGTCCAGCAGCAGTTGCACAGGCGCGGTCAGGCCGGCTTCAGTACGGCGGCCGAAGTCGCGCGGAATCACCACGCCGAGCAGCGCCTTGTCGCGGTTCACGCGGCGGATGATTTCGCGGTAGTCGCCGTAAGCCTGTATCTCAAAATAACGTGAGCCGGAAAAACGCTTGATCATTTCACGGCTCTGCGGCGTCTGGTCCTGATCGTAGACCACGGTTGGGATGCGATCCACGTCCAGCGTCAACGCGTAACCGAACAGCAGCAGCAACAGCATTGGGATGGCCAGGGCCATGAGCAGGCTGCGCCAGTCCCGCAGAATGTGCAGGCACTCTTTGTGAAAGATGGCGCGGAGGCGTCGTGCGTTCATCGTTCCAGCGCCTCCTCGCGCTCAATGGCGGCCACGAATACTTCGTTCATGGAAGGCGCCTCGTGGTTCGCCTTCAGTTCGGCGGGCGTGCCGAGTTCAATGGTCCGGCCGCGATACATCAGCGCCAGCCTGTGACAGTATTCGGCCTCGTCCATGTAGTGCGTGGTGACGAACACCGTGGTGCCGGCCGTGGCCATTTCATAGATGAGGTCCCAGAACTGGCGCCGCGCAATGGGATCGACGCCGGACGTCGGTTCGTCCAAAAACAGAATCGGTGGTTCATGCAGGATGGCGCAGCCGAGCGCCAGACGCTGCTTCCAGCCACCGGCCAGCAGGCGCGTCATGCGCGAGCGCTCCTCTTCGAGGCCCGCCATGCGCAGTGCGTAGTCCTTGCGTTCCGCGCGGCGCGCGCGGGGTACACCGTAGATTCCGGCGAAAAAGTCGATGTTTTCCTCGACGGTCAGGTCGTCGTAGAGCGAGAAGCGCTGCGACATGTAGCCGATGGATTGTTTGACGCGGTCCGGCTCACGCGCGACATCGAAGCCGCCCACGCGCGCCTGGCCCGACGTCGGCGCTAGCAGCCCGCAGAGAATGCGGATGGTGGTGGATTTGCCCGCGCCGTTGGGGCCGAGGAAGCCGAAGATCTCTCCCTGCGCTACATCCAGCGAAACGTGATCGACGGCGACGAAATCGCCGAAGCGTTTCACCAGATCGCGCACCACCACCGTGTGCTCATTCAGCGGCATGCGCGGCCTCCTGTTGACGGATCAGCGCGATGAAAACGTCTTCCAGCGCGGGATCCAGCGGGCTGAGCCGCACCTGCGCGGCCTGCGCGACGGCCTGCGCATCAGCGCCTTCGCGCAGGTAGACATGCAAGGCCGCGCCGGCTGGTTCGGCGCCGACAAC